>JBCBWF010000030.1:0-23750 GCA_039817245.1 Pseudomonadota bacterium
CACCCGGATCGCCGCCGATGCGGTGGTCTTCAACGGCGATGCCGGGGCGCTCGGCGCGGGCCTTCTGGGCGGGGATGTGCGGCGCGCGAGCCCCGCCACGCGCGTCGGGCGCCGGTCGCTCTCAGCGCTCGTCTGGTGTGCGCGGACCCGGGCCGAGGGCTTCCCGCTCTCCCACCACACCGTGTTCTTCGGGCCGGATTATCCGCGTGAATTCAGCGAGATAGCCGCGGGCCGCCTGCCGCCGGACCCCACCACCTATGTCTGTGCCGAGGACCGCGCCGCGGCCGACGGCCCGCCCCCCGAGGGGCCGGAGCGCCTGCAGGTGCTCGTCAACGCCCCGGCCACGGGAGACACCGACCAAGCCCCCAGCGAGGAGGAGATCGCACGATGCCGGGAGGAGACCTGCAGCCTGATGGCGCGCGCCGGGCTCTCGCTGGAGCTGAGCCCGCGGGAGGCGGTGCTGACGGGCCCGCGAGAGTTCGCGGCGCTCTTTCCGGGGACCGGCGGGGCGCTCTACGGCCGGGCGACGCACGGGCCGGTGGCGAGCTTCCTGCGCCCCACGGCGCGGACGCGGGTGCCGGGGCTGTACCTCGTGGGGGGCAGCGCGCATCCGGGCTCGGGCGTGCCGATGGCGGTGCTCTCGGGCGCCCAGGCGGCGCAGGCGCTGATGGCGGACCTCGCTTCGATGCCCCGGTTCCGCCCGGTGGCTATCTCTGGTGGTATCTCGACGCGCTCTCCGACGACGGCGCGCATGCGCTGACGGTGATCGCCTTCGTGGGCTCGGTCTTCTCGCCCTATTACTGGCTCGCCGGGCATCGCGCGCCGGAGGACCATGTCTGCATCAATCTCTGCCTCTACGGGCCGCGCCGGCATCACTGGGCGATGACCGAACGGGGACGCGGGGCGCTGGAGCGCGATGCTGGCCGGTTCCGGGTTGGGCCCTCACAGATGTCGTGGGACGGCACACGCCTGACACTGGATTTCGATGAACGCGCGTCGCCCTTCCCCCGTGTCGGCCCCTATCCGATGCGCGGGCGGGTGGTGCTGGAGGCGGAGGCGCTGGGGCGGGAGGGCTATGCGCTCGATGCCGCCGGCCGGCATGCCTGGCGCCCGCTGGCGCCCATGGCGCGGGTCGCGGTGCAGGTCGCCGAGCCGGCGCTCGCCTGGGCAGGGCATGGCTATCTCGACAGCAACTGGGGTACCGAGATGCTGGAGGCGGGCTTCCGGCGGTGGGACTGGTCGCGCGCCCAGATGGGCGATGGCTCTGCGGCGATCCTCTACGACATGGAGCCGCGGGCGGGCGAGGCACAAGGCCTTGCGCTGCGCATTCGCCCCGACGGGGCGGCCGAGCGGTTCACGCCCCCGCCGCGCCGCCGCCTGCCCCGCGGCTGGTGGGGGGTGGCCCGGGCGACGCAGGCCGAGGGCCCGGCGCGGCTGGTGCGCGGGCTCGAGGACAGCCCCTTCTATACCCGCGCCGAGATCGAGACGGAGCTTCTCGGCGAGCGCGTCCCGGCGATGCACGAGACCTTCGACGGCCGCCGCTTCGCGAGCCCGGTGGTGAAGGCGATGCTGCCCATGCGCATGCCGCGAAAACGCCGCTGGCCGCGCTGAAAGGCGGGTAAATTAACTCGGTAAAAGAACCTAAAACAGGCGCGTTCGGACGCACAGGGCGACGGCAGGAGGCGAGCGGGAGCGCTCGGGCCTCCACCCGCCGCTCAGCCGCAGTGATCGGCCAGCATGACGCTGCGACATCCTTGTGGCCGGGCCGGCACCCGGCTGCTCATCGACGCGCCGCCCCCGGCTTGAGCCCGATCCAAGACAGGTACCGGAGCGCCGGGCGGCCCCCTCGGCAGCACCCGGACGAAACTCCCCCAACGACGGGTGCACGAGAATGGGCCAGGCCCGGCGGACCGCAATGCGCACCGCCCGCGATTGGGCGGCGGCACGGCCCCGAGCGCGCAAGGTAGCGCCACTGCAGGCTCGCGTAACGAACCGGTCGCTGCGCGGATGCGCCACCTTTGCGCATTAAGCCGACCACGGCTCCGCTACGGGATCTGATGCAGTGCCGGGCGCCGCGCGAAGCACAGACGTCTCGAGGAAGGTCGCCGCGTCGTTGGCGTGTGCGCCATGCGGATCGTCCGCCAAGCGATGGGACGGGTGATACCGCTCTTTAAGGGTCTTTGCCGGAAGACCTTGCGGCCGCTCCCGCCCACGACATTGTTCGTCGCATTGAATGAACGGCAGGTGAGCGCCGTGCCGTTCACACCAAAGGCTATCACGCAGAGCACGTTCACCTAATGTTCGTTAGTCGCTCTCTATGATGTCGTGGGTGGGAGCGGCCGCAAGGGTGGTCCAGTGGATGCAAAGGGCCCGGCGCGCGATGGCCGGGAGCGGTGGCGCAGGGCATGGGAGCGCCCGCCGCGGGCCTACCGGGGCGGTCAACGCGGTGCCGGTCAGTTTCGCTTGCGTGTGACCGTATCCCAGAACACGTCCTCCTTGCTCCGCCGCTCGTTGCGGCCACGCTCGGCCTCCGGCGGCTCGCCGCGGGCCTTGCGCGCCTTGTCCTCCGCGATGGACTTGCGGACCACATGCAGCTGCCAGAACGCGAACGCGAAGATGCCCCCGAAGAAGAACACCGTTTCGATCAACGCGTAGACCTCCGTGCTCATCGCCACCTCCCTCTGTCAGGCGGGGAGGTGAGGCGGGCGACGGGCATGGCAAGCGGCTGCGGCGCCGTGGCCGCAGGGATGCGCCCGGAGCTCAGCTCTCGAACCGGGTCTCGCCACGCCGGTGCACATCGATCGGCAGCTCCAGATGCACCGGCTGATGGGCGCGCTGGGCGCAGTGCTGGCGCGGGCAGAGCCGGCAGTTGATCCCGATCGGCGTCATCAGCCCCGGCTCGTCCAGACGGAAGCGCTGGGCATAGGCGATCTCGTCCGCATGCTCGAGCGCGCAGCCGAGGCTCACCGCGAGCCGGTTGTCCTGCATCTGCAGGTCGAGCACCGGCCGGTCCACCGTGCGGTTGATGGTGAAGAAGCGCGCGCTGTCCGGCATCTCCACGAATTGCGGGATGATCCGGCCGGGCTGGCGGAAGCAGATGTGGATGTCGAGCCGCGGGCAGGCCCCGCCATACTGCGCCAGGTGAAAGCGCGTCGCGTTGAAGCGCTTGGTGACATTGCCCGCCTTGTCGATGCGCATGAAGAAGAAGGGCACGCCCTGGCGGCCCTCGCGCTGCAGCGTGGTGAGCCGGTGGCAGACCTGCTCGAAGCTGACCCCGAACTGCGCGGCGATCCGGTCGATGTCGTAGCCGGTCTCGCGCGCGGTGCGGTGGATCGCGTCATAGGGCATGAGCACCGCGGCGGCGTAGTAATTCGCCAGCTCCACCCGGCAGCGCGCCTGGGCCCGCTCGCCGCGGATCCGGCCCGCCTCGATCAGCGCCTCCATCTCCGCGCCGTGCTCGATGAGGCCGAGCACATGGGCGAGCTGGAAGACGCGGTTGGGATAGTCGAGCCCCTGGGAGAGCAGGATCCGCCCCTCCCCCTCGTCGTAGTAGCGCAGCACATTGGGCATGGCGGCGACGGGCACGGTCTCCACGCCGATGCCGTGATGGTGGTCGAGCCAGCGCTTGAGGCCGCCATAGGGGTTGTCCGGCTCGATATCGGCGGCCTCGCGGAACGCATCGGCCGCGCGTTCGAGCCCCTCGAAATGGTTGCGATGCGCGCGGAAGAGGTCGTGCACGACCCCCTCCGGCGTGTTCGCGGCGAGCGCGTCGGCCGGGCCCGAGGCCTCGGCCTGCTCGCTCAGCGGCAGGAGCCGCTCGGTGAGCGCGCGGTAGCTCTGATGGAGCGTGAGAAGGCTCTCCACGAGGCCGGGGCAGTGGTCGAGGGCTGCGCGCAGCTCCTCGATATCCGGCCGGCTCGCGGTGAACACCGGGTCCTGCAGCACGGCGCGCAGATCGGCGAGCCGGGTCGGCCCGTCATCGGCCACCATCTCGCGCCAGTCCACCCCGTAGACCTCCGAGAGGCGCATCAGCACCTGCACCGAGAGCGAGCGCTGGTTGTTCTCGAGAAGGTTCACATAGGCCGCCGAGAGGCCGAGGGCGCGCGCCATTTCCGCCTGCGTCTGCTTCTGCTCGCGGCGGAGCTGGCGCAGGCGCGGGCCGACGAAGTTCTTCTGGGTCTTCATGTTCCGCCTATCCGCACGCCGTCCCGTCCCCGCCCGCCGGGTTTGCCCGGTCTCGGCGGAGCATGCTGCCCGCCCGCGGCGCGGCGGACAACCCGCCGGCCCCCGATCGAGACCTGCGCGCCCAGGCTGTGAGGATCCTCACAGCCCTGTCGAGGCATGTACAGTGACCCTATTCGGTATCGAATAAGAACATAGGAAAGAGAACACGCCATGGTTTGGAAAGTTGTCGACTACGATCAGGGGAATACGATCAATGGCAGCGCCGCGCTCGCCGCCTATGGACAAGGCGCCTGCCTCGGGATCGCAATGCATTGGCTGCGCGAGCGCAAGCAGGGGCTTTCGGCTCTGAAGTTCGGCGACAGTATATCAGATGAACCCTCCAAGCAGGGCATCGCGCGGAACATGGCGATGGTGCAGGACAACGTGCTCGCCCATCTCTTCAACAATGACGGCTTCAAATACAAGCAGGGCGGCGAGCCGATGACCGAGGTCGACAGCACGCGCGGGATCGTGAACAACGGCATCGCCTATGCGCACCGGCTGAGCGCCATGAGCCAGTGGGGCCGGCAGAACGGGCTGCGGCTGCAGGACGAGCATCAGGGCTTTCCCGCGGGACGGGGCGGCTGGGCCGCGGAGGTCTTTCCGGCGATGCTGCGCCGCGTGGCCCCGCCGGTCTACGGCATCGTGGCGCTCACCGGCGCGGATGACGGGCATGCGATGGCGTATGAATACCTGACCGCGCCGCATGCGCGGCTTTCCTTCTTCGATCCGAATTTCGGGGAGTGGCGCGACACGCAGCTCAACCGGATGGGGCCGTTCATCCAGGGCCATTTCCAGAACGAGTACGACGATCTCGACCAGCAGTGGTGGGTGATGACCTATCGCTGAGCGGGTGCGCCGCCGCGCGCGGAGCAGGAGCAGGAGCGGGAGCGGGAGCGGGGGCCAAAGAGGGTGACGAGTGGCGCGCGGGGCGATTCGCCGCGCGCGCGCAGCCGCGGAGCCGGGATTGTTGCCGGGCGGAGCAGGATCGTCGCGATTTCCGCATCATGGAACGATCGGTTCCGCCCTGCGGAAGATGCGCGCTTTTACCGTTACAAACTTTACAGCGCGCGGCTTTGTAACTTTCAAGCCCCACAGCGCAACCCGCTTTTACTGGCTCGCAAGGGGGCGCTGCGCATACCCGGCATGGGCGAGCGGCGGGCAGCGTCCCGCCCGAAAGATCACAGGCATCCATCAGAAACCCCGCAGGAGACGCGCCATGAAGACCGGCTTTACCCATCTCTTCATCCCCGGCCCGACGAACATCCCCGAGCCTGTCCGTCAGGCGATGAACGTGCCGATGCAGGACATGCGCGCGCCCGATTTCGGCGACCTCACCAAGCCGCTCTTCGCGGGGCTGAAGCGCGTGTTCCAGACCGAGTCGGGCCGGGTCTTCATGTTCCCGGGCTCGGGCACCGGCGCCTGGGAATCGGCCATCACCAACACGCTGAACGCGGGCGACAAGGTGCTGATGAGCCGCTTCGGCCAGTTCAGCCATCTCTGGGTCGACATGGCCGAGCGTCTCGGCCTCGAGGTGCACTGCGTGGAGTGCGAGTGGGGCACGGGCGTGCCGGTCGAGGAATATGCCCGCGTGCTCGCCAGCGACACCGCGCACCAGATCAAGGCCGTGTTCGTGACGCAGAACGAGACCGCCACGGGCGTGACCTCGGATGTGCCGGGCGTGCGGGCCGCGCTCGATGCCTGCGATCACCCGGCGCTGCTGTTCGTGGACGGCGTCTCCTCGATCGCCTCGATCGATTTCCGCATGGAAGAGTGGGGCGTGGACCTCGCGGTGGCGGGCTCGCAGAAGGGCTTCATGCTGCCGGCGGGCCTCGGCTTCCTCGGCGCCTCGGACAAGGCGATCGAGGCGAGCCGGACCTCGACCATGTCGCGCTGCTACTTCTCCTTCGCGGACATGATGAAGCTGAACGATGACGGCTACTTCCCCTACACGCCGCCGACACAGCTCTTCCACGGCCTGAAGACCTCGCTCGCGCTAATCGAGGAGGAGGGGCTGGAGAACATTTTCGCGCGCCATCACCGGCTGGCCGAGGGCGTGCGCCGTGCGGTCACCGCCTGGGGCCTGCGCCTCTGCGCGGCGGAGCCGAAATGGCACTCCGACACGGTCTCGGCGATCCTGGTTCCGGAGACGATCGATGCGCGCGATGTGATCTCGGCGGGCTACCGGAACTACAACATCTCGTTCGGCTCGGGCCTGTCGAAAGTGATGGGCAAGGTGTTCCGGATCGGCCATCTCGGCGATCTGAACGAGGGCATGTGCCTGACCGCGCTGTCGCTGGCGGAGATGTCGCTGCGCGATGCGGGCTACAAAGTGGAGCTCGGCTCGGGCGTCGCCGCGGCGCAGGCCTGGTATCTCGAGAGCGGCAGCCAGGCGATCGCGCAGGCGGCCGAGTAAGGCGTGCTTTGCCGGGCGCGCGGGCGCCCGGCACCGACTTCCCTCCCAGGGGAACAACCTGCCCCGGCCCTCTCGGCCGGGGCCTTTTCGTTTTGGCACGGGGGTGTTGGGCATCGGCGCCGGGCAGTGATGCGGGCCGGTTTAGGCGGCGCTGATCTGGGCTTGCGGCCGCTCCCTCCCACGTCATTATTGCGCCCGAACACAGAACAGATGGTGAACCTAGCGTGTTTCGTGGCAATCTGGGTGGAAGGCGCGGATGGTCACCCTGCGTTCACGAATGGCGGCGCAAAAATGTCGTGGGTGGGAGCGGCCGCAAGCACCGTCGTCGGGGCGCGACGGGCGGGGGCCGCTATTAGAAGCCCATGAAGCGGCGCGGTGTGCTGGCGTGGAGGCTGGCGGCGACGAAGATGTCGAGCGCGCGGCTGAGCCGGTCGGTCTCCTCACCTGCGAGCGGGGCCATGCGGTCCGCCTCCGTCACGGCGTCGATGAGGAAGCGCACGGCGGCGAGCGGCGCGGCCTCCGCGTTCTGCGCCGACAGGCCCAGGGGGCCGAGCAGGGTCGGGCCGAAGGCGCGCGGCAGGAGCACGGCCTTCCGACCGGCGGGCACATAGGCGCGGGCATCGACCGAATTGCAGCCATTGGCGGCCACGGTGCGGCCGATCTCGCGATAGAGGATGCGGGCCGCGCCGATGCCGGGCCGGCAGTCCCGCGGCAGCGCCGCGATCCCCGGGGCCGCACGGTCGTAAAGCGCCTCGGCATGGGCCAGGAGGCGGGTGACGACGCGGCCGAGTGCGGGGCTGTGGCGCGGATCGGCGAGGAAGGCGGCAGGCTCGATGCCCTCCGCCCGCAGCCAGCCGCGGGGCAGATAGAGCCGGCCGGCGCGCGCATCCTCGCCCACATCGCGCGCGATGTTGGAGAGCTGCATCGCCACGCCGAGATCGCAGGCGCGCGCAAGCACCTCCGGGCGGCGTTCGCCCATCAAGAGCGTCATCATCACGCCCACCGTGGCGGCGACGCGCGCGCTGTAGGCCTCCACATCCGCGAGCGTCTCGTAGCGCCGTCCCGCCTCGTCCCAGGCGAGGCCCTCGAGGAGCGCGCCGGGGATCTCGGCGGGGATGCGGTGCGCGGCGACGACCTCGGCAAGCGCGCGATCGGCCGGGTGGTCATGCGGGCGCCCGGCATAGAGCCGGCCGAGGCGCGCGGCGAGCCGCTCCGGCGCGCCGCGGGCGGTGGCGAGATCCACCGCATCATCCGCCAGCCGGCAGAAGGCGTAGAGCGCATAGGCCGGCCGGCGCACCCGGCGGGGCAGGATGAGCGAGGCGGCGTAGAAGGACTTCGAGCCGCCGCGGATCATCTCGGCGCAGGCGGCGTGATCGGCCTCGCTCGCGCGGGTCCGGACGGCCGGGGCGCGGAAGGGCGCGGCCGCGTGCGGCTCCGCGCGGGTCTCAGACAAGAGCTGTGGCATCGGGCACCATTTCGTCCACGACGCGGGCCGAGGTCAGCACCCCTGGCACGCCCGCGCCGGGATGCGTGCCGGCGCCCACGAAGAACAGCCGCTCGATGCCTTCCGCCTTGTTGTGCGGCCGGAACCAGGCGGACTGGAAGAGCGTGGGCTCGAGGCTGAAGCCCGCGCCCTTGTAGCTGAGATAGTCGTCGCGAAACTCGTTCGGCGTCATGATCCGCTGGGAGACCACGCGGCCCTTGAGGCCGGGCAGGACCGTCTCCTCGAGCCGGGCCTCGATGCGCGCGCGGTATCCCTCGGCGGCCTCGGCCCAGTCCGTCGTCCCGTCCAGATGCGGCACCGGCGAGAGGGCGTAGAAGGCGTCGCAGCCCGGCGGCGCGAGGGAGGGATCCGTCGCCGTCGGGCGGTAGAGATAGAGGCTGAAATCCTCGGCCAGGCGGTGGCGGCGGAAGATGTCGCGCAGGAGCCCCTTGTAGCGCGGGCCCAGGATCAGCGAGTGGTGCTCCACCTCCGGCCATTGCCGGTCCGTGCCGAAATACCAGACGAAGAGGCCCATGGAGTAGCGCGCCCGGGCGATCTTGGCATCGGTCCAGCGGCGGCGATGCTCGGGCTTGATAAGATAGCGCCAGGTCCAGGCTGCATCGGCGCCGGAGACCACGATATCGGCCGGGATCTCCTCGCCGCCCTTGAGGCGCACGCCGGTGGCGCGGCCGGCGCGCACCAGGATCTCCTCCACCTCTGTCTCGAGGCGGATGGTGTTGCCCTGCCCCGCCACGAGATCGGCGAGCCCTGCGATGAGCGCGCCGGTGCCGCCCATGGAGAAATGCACGCCGTATCGGCGCTCGAGCGCCAGGATCAGCAGGTAGATCGCCGTGGTGCCGTGCGGATTGCCACCGATCAGGAGCGGATGGTAGCTGAAGGCGGTCTGCAGCCGGGGATCGCGCAGATAGAGCTTCACCCCCTGGCCGACCGTGCGGTGGCCGCCGCGCAGCGCGATGCCCGGAAGCTCGCGCAGCATGGTGAGCAGGCTCGAGAACTCCATCTGACCGAGGCGCTCGAAGCCGAAGCGGTACTTCTCCTCGCTGTTGACGAGGAGGCGCTCATAGCCCTCGACATCGCCGGGGCTGAGGCGGGCGACCTCAGCACGCATCTTGTCCGGGTCGCCGGAGCAGGCGATGGAGGAGCCGTCGTTGAAATGGATGCGGTAGAACGGGTCCATGGCCTTGAAGGCCACATGGTCCTCGCGCCGCTTGCCGCAGAGCGCCCAGAGCTCGTCCAAGAGATGGGGCAGCGTGATGATCGTGGGCCCGGCATCGAAGGTGAACCCGTCCTGGCGGAAGACGCGTGCGCGCCCGCCCGGCTGGTCCAGCCGCTCCAGCAGCGTCACGCGGTAGCCGCGCGCACCGAGCCGGATGGCCGCCGCGAGGCCGCCGAAGCCGGCGCCGATGACCACCGCATGGGGCTGGGGGCGCGCCAGCGGAGTGTCAGATATCTTGCGATCGAGGACTGTCATGGTTGCCTTACAGTTGAGCATGCAGGGCGGGCGGAGACAAGCACGCCGGCGCTACCGTTCTGCGAGCGCATGGATGTTGGCCGGCAGGAGGCCGGCGCCCCGGGCGGCGTCGAGCGCGAGGGCGGTGATGCGCTCGGGAGCCTCCTCATGGGCGAGATGGCCGAGGCCGGGCAGCGCGATCGCCTCGCCATCCGGCACGAGGGCGGCCATGGCGCGGGCCTCGCCGGGGCGCACGGCGCGGTCCTCGGTGCCGCTGGCCAGCAGGAGGCGCGGCGCGAGCCCGGGCAGGTCCGCAACGAGCGGCGCGAGATCCCAGAGCGCCATCATGCGCAGCGCCGAGGTCACATGGCCGGGGCGGCGGAGGAGCCGGCGGTAGAGCGCGAGCCCCTCCGGCGGGATGCGCGAGCCGGTGCCGGTGATCAGCCGCTCGATGGAGGCCGGATCCATCACCGCCCCGAGCGAGAAGAAGCGCGGCACCGCGGGGTTGAGCGCGAGGAGCCGGGCGAGCGAGGGGAAGACCTGGCCCGCGAGGCCCGGGAAGGGTTTGAGCGCAGCATTGATGCCCACGATGAGCCGCGGCGCGACTCGCCCGTCGAGCGCCATGCGGCAGAGGATGGCCGCGCCCGCAGAGTGGCCGATGGCGAGGGCCGGGCGCGTCTCGAGCGCCTCGAGCAGCGCGCCGAGGAGGCGGGACTGGCCGGGCAGCGAGAGCCCGCTCATGGCCGGCCGGCCGGTGAAGCCGTGCCCCGGCAGATCCGGCACGACCACGCGGAAGCGGCGCGAGAGGGGGCCGAAGAGGCCGCGGAAGGAGTGCCCCGCCGCGCCGAGGCCGTGGAGCATGAGGCAGACGGGCGCGTCCTCCGGCCCCGCGATCTGGACATGCCAGCGCAGGCCGCCGGCGACGGGGAAGCGGCTCGCTTCTGCATAGGGCCAGCCCGCGCCGTCGCGCGCCCAGTCCGGCGTGTCGCGCTCGGCGATCATTTGCGCGCTCCGGCGAGGGTGCTCGCGGCGGCAGCGACGCGGCGGGCATCGGCGCCGGGCAGGGCCAGGAACTCGGCCTGCATGGCCTCGGCCAGCGCGCGGCCGGCGGGGCCGGGGCGCGCGGCGGTGTCGATCACGAGGCAGGCCGCGCCTGTGGCGGCGAGGCGCTGGGCGGCGGCCTCCGCATCGGCGCGGGCCTGGGCGCGGCCCGGCGTGCCGTCGCGCGCGATATTGGCCTTGCCGTCGGTCAGG
The DNA here is from genome assembly GCA_039817245.1 of Pseudomonadota bacterium. Lineage (GTDB taxonomy): Bacteria > Pseudomonadota > Alphaproteobacteria > Rhodobacterales > Rhodobacteraceae > Thermohalobaculum. The sequence continues at coordinate 10,849 of JBCBWF010000030.1, forward strand.
ACAACCACGGCGGCGGACTGGCCGCGCCGGCGCGCCTCGGTGGCGAGCGCCGCGGCGGCGTCGATGCCGGCGGCGAGCGGGGTGCCGCCCCCGCCAGGCAGGCCGGCCAGCGCGCGGCGCGCGCGGGCGAGCGCGCGGGTGGGCGGCAGCAGGAGCTCGGCGGCCTCGCGCCGGAAGGCGACGAGGGCGACCTGGTCGCGGCGGCGATAGGCCTCGGCGAGCATGAGCTCCACGGCGCCCTTCGCCTCGGCGAGGCGGGCGAGGGCGGCGGAGCCGGAGGCGTCCACCGCGAAGATCGTCAGCGTCTCGCGCGGGGCGCGGAAGCGGCGGATGCGGAAATCGCTCTGGCGGATCTGGAGGCGGCCGCGGCGCGCACCGGGCGCGGCGGCGCGGCGCAGCGGCTGCCAGGGCGCGGCGGCGGTGAGGGTCTCGACCAGCGCGAGGCGTGCGCCGGCGGCGAGGCGGCCGGGGCGCAGGCCCACGGGCCGGCCGCGGTCGAGCGCGATCCGGTCCGCGCCCGCAGCGCCGGAGGGGGCCGCGCCGCGGGCCGGCGCGCGGTCCGCCAGCCGGGCGAGCAGCGCATCCGGCAGCGCGGCTGCGGCGGCGGCGAGCAGCATGTCCTCGAGCGCCTCGCGCCGCTCCGCAGCCTCCGCTTCCGACGGGTCGGGCTCGTCGGGCGGCGGGGTATCGGGGGGCGTTTCGGGCTCCTCGGGGGCCTCGGCGGCGGGCAGGCAGGTGGCGCGGGGGGCGAGGACGAGCTGGGCCGCGAGCGCCAGATCCGGCTCCTCGACCGCATCGCGCCCCTCCAGCGCCGCATGCGCCCGGGCCGCGGCGAGCGCCAGGAGCGGCGCGCGGAGCGAATGGATGCCGAGCGCCGCCGCCCCGCCGACCAGCGCCGCGATGGCCACCTCATCCGCGGTGACCTCCGGGAAACGGGCCCGCGCGGCGGCGATCTCGGCGCGCCCGGCAACGGGCGGGGTGAGATCGGCGAGTGCGACACCGTCGAGCGCTGCGCGGAAGGCGAGCCGGTCCGTCAGTGCCGCGGGCGCGGTCTCGTCCGCCTCCACGCCCTCGTCGAGCGCGATGACGGCGATGCGGGCGGGCAGCGCCGCCTCGCCCGGATCGGCGAGCGGGGCGGGCACGCGGCCGCGGTCGAGCGCGCGGCCGAGCGCGCCGGCGAGGCCGCGGCCCGCGCGCTCGGCGCCGGGCAGGACGATGGCGCCCCCGTCGGCGGCGTGCAGCAGCCCGCGCTCGGCCACTGGCCGGCCCTCCGCGAGCGTGGCGGCGAGGTCGAGCCCGCCGACGAGGCGGCCGGGATCCGTACCCGCGGGCAGGCGGCGCCAGGGGCTGGCCTCCGGCAGGAGCGCCGCGAAGGCGTCGAGCCAGGTCTCGCGCGCGGGCCCTGCGCGGGCGCGCAGGACCGCGCCGCCGAGCGCATGGGGCGCGACGGCAAGGAGCGTGGCGGCGAGGATGGCCGAGGGCCAGGCCTCCTGGCCCGGCGGGGGGCTCCCGGGCCCGGCGCCCTCCGGCGCGGCGCTGTCATCGGCGAGATCGCGCATGGCCGCTGGCTCCCCGGGTCCGTGGCCTCAGGCGGCGCCCATGAGCTCGGTCACCGCGCGCTCGACGCGCGCACCGGCGGCGGTCTCGTCCAGCGGGTCGCGGCGCAGGCGATGGCCGAGCGCCATGGGTGCGGCCTCGCGCAGATCGGTCTCGGTGACGGTGTCGCGACCGGCCAGCGCGGCCCGGGCGCGGGCGGCGCGCAGCAGGGTGAGCTCGCCGCGCAGGCCATCGGTACCGAGGGCGATGCAGAGCTCGGCCGCGCGGATCCGCGCCTCGTCCGGCATCGCGATACCGCCCACCGCGGCGCGCGCGGCGGCGAGGCGGGCGGAGAGCGCGCGCTCCTCCGGCGCCCATTCGGCGCAGAAGCCCTCCGGGTCGCGTTCGAAGGCGTCGCGCCGCTTCACCGCCTCGATGCGCTCGGCGATCACGCGCGAGGTGCGTACCTCGACGGAGAGGCCGAAGCGGTCGAGGAGCTGCGGGCGCAGCTCGCCCTCCTCAGGGTTGCCGGAGCCGACCAGCACGAAGCGCGCGGGGTGGCGGATGGAGAGGCCCTCGCGCTCGACCACGTTCTCGCCGGAGGCCGCGACATCGAGCAGGAGGTCCACGAGATGGTCCTCGAGCAGGTTCACCTCGTCGATATAGAGAAAGCCGCGATGGGCGCGGGCGAGGAGGCCCGGCTCGAACCGCTTCTCGCCGGTGGCCAGCGCGCGTTCGAGATCGAGCGCGCCGACGACGCGGTCCTCCGTGGCGCCGAGCGGCATGTCGGCGACGGGGACGGGGCGCTCGACGGTCTCGGCCTGCGCGTCGGCGCAGAGGGCGCAGCAGCCGGCGGGCTTGCCGGGCGCGCAGTTATAGGCGCAGCCGCGGATGGCGCGCATGGGCGGCAGAAGGCCTGCAAGCGCGCGGATTGTGGTGGATTTGCCGGTGCCGCGGTCGCCGAAGGCGAGGACGCCGCCGATGCCGGGCTCGATGGCCGCGATCATCAGCGCCTCCTTCAGCGCGGCCTGGCCGACGATGGCGGTGAACGGAAACTGGGCCTGCATCGCGCGTCTCCCCTGGCCGGCCCGGGATGGAGCGGGCTGGTGGCGCCCCGGACCGTCGACTATGACCGTCAACTTTGATTGACACTCTAGCACTCAGGGCTGGCTGACAGCAAGGGAGAAGGGGGCTAGACGGCGGGGGGCGGAGCCTCCATCGCGCGCCAGGGGTGGAGGGGCGCGCGGGTGCTGCGCCGGATCGCCCAGTAGTTCCCGCCCCCGGCCGGCTGGTCCTCGCTGCGCGCGATGGGCCGGCCGGCGAAGTGGCACCAGGCGAGCGTGCCGACGCCGCCATGGCCGACGAGGAGCAGATCGCCCGCGGGGGCCGCGGCGAGGGCGCGCGCGATGCCTGCGACGATGCGTGCCTGCGCGTCCGCCGCGCGCTCCCAGCCCCGCACGCTCTCGGCCGGGCGGGCGAAGAAGGCATCCGCCACCGCCTCGAATTCCGGGCCCGGCAGGAAGCCGGTGGCGGAGCGGTCGTTCTCGTGCATCGCGGGATCGACCGTGACCGCGAGGCCGAGCGGCCCGGCCAGGATCGCGGCGGTCTCGCGCGCCTTGCGCTCGGCGCTGGAGACGATGGCGCGGGTGCCGGCGAGCCAGCCCGCGGCCGCGAGCGCCTCGGTGCGCGCGCGCCCGGTCCCGTTCAGACCCCAGTCCGGCACCGGCACGGCCGGATCGATGGCGACCTGCGGGTGACTGAGATAGCGCAGCGTCGCGTCCATGGCCCTGCCCTTCTGCTCTCGCCCATGCTCGGCGCGCCGCCACTTGCACGCGGCCTTCTTGCGCGCCGCGCCTCCGGGTGTCCCGGGCTTGACCCGGGACCTCCCCGGGATCTCCTTGAGCGACCCGGGAGGCCCCGGCTCGAGGCCGGGGCATCCGGCCGGCCGCAGCGCCCTGCCCCGCGCCCGGCCGGCGCCCGCCCGGGCCGCGGTGCGGCTTCACAACGCCGTGCTTGCTCCGCGTCCACCGGTGGTCTACCCCCGGTGACCGCCCCGGCGAAAGGCCGAACGAAGAGGGAGCGCTGCGCCATGTCCATTCCCCAGCAGGGCGGCGGCCCGATCGAGAGCCGGGACGATCTCGCAGGCTATCTGGAGAGCGGCTGCAAGCCGCCCGAGGACTGGCGCATCGGCACCGAGCACGAGAAGTTCGGCTACGATCTCGCGACCCGGAAGCCCCTGCCCTATGACGGGCCCTGCTCCATCCGCGCGATGCTGGAGGGGCTGCGCGACCAGTTCGGCTGGGCGCCGCTCGAGGAGGGCGGGCATCTCATCGGGCTCGAGAAGAACGGGGCCAATGTGTCGCTGGAGCCGGGCGGGCAGCTCGAGCTCTCCGGCGCGCCGCTCGAGACCATCCACGAGACCTGCGACGAGGTGAACACCCATCTCGCCGAGGTGAAGACGGTGGCGGACCGGATCGGTGCGGGCTTCATCGGCCTCGGCGCGAGCCCGGACTGGCAGGCTGGCGAGATGCCGCAGATGCCGAAGGGCCGCTACAAGCTGATGACCCGCTACATGCAGGAGGTTGGCAGCCACGGCACCCAGATGATGTATCGCACCTGCACCGTGCAGGTGAATCTCGACTTCCGCTCCGAGGCGGACATGGTGCAGAAGCTGCGTGTCGCCCTCGCGCTGCAGCCGGTGGCGACCGCGCTCTTCGCCGCCTCGCCCTTCTTCGAGGGCAAGCCGAATGGCTGGCTCTCCTGGCGCGCGCGGATCTGGCACGACACGGATGCGGACCGCACGGGCATGCTGCCCTGGGTCTTCGAGGACGGTATGGGCTTCGAGCGCTGGGTCGACTACGCGCTCGATGTGCCGATGTATTTCGTCTATCGCGACGGGGTCTATGTGGATGCGCTCGGCCAGTCCTTCCGCGATTTCCTGGAGGGGCGGCTGCCTGCGCTGCCCGGCGAGAAGCCGACGCTGTCGGACTGGGCGGATCATCTGACGACGATCTTCCCGGAAGCGCGGATCAAGAAGTTCATCGAGATGCGCGGGGCCGATGGCGGTCCGTGGCGGCGGCTCTGCGCGCTGCCGGCGCTCTGGGTCGGGCTCGTCTACGATCAGGGCGCGCTCGATGCGGCCTGGGACCTCTGCCGCGGCTGGTCGGCGGAAGAGCGGGCGGCACTGCGCAGCGATGCGGGGCGGATCGGGCTGAAGGCCGAGGTGGCCGGGCGCTCGCTGCAATCGGTGGCGCAGGAGGTGCTGGAGATCGCCGATGCTGGGCTGAAGGCGCGCGCCCGGGCCGGCGAGATCGACCGCGACGAGACCCACTTCCTGAATGCGCTGCGCGAGATCGCCCATAGCGGGCAGACCCCGGCGGAAGAGATGCTGACGCAGTACCATGGCGCATGGCAGGGCGATCTCTCACGGATCTATTCCGAGTACAGCTACTAGGGCGGTTTCTTTGCGGGCGACGGTCGCGCTCGCGGCCGCTCCCTCCCACGACATCTTGCGATGCGAAATCAGAATACTGTGTGAACAAACCACGCCTCCGGGCGTGTCGGTGGCAAATTGATCGTGGTTAGCCCGCGTTGACCATTGACCGCCTAGAATGACGTGGGTGGGAGCGGCCGCGAGAGCCGGTTCGGGCGGCGCAACAAGTGCGGGCGGCGAGCTGGCGCGGCTCAGGTCGCGGCGAGGGCGGCGTTGCGCATCTGCGAGAGCGTCTGACGCGGGGTGAGCGCCTCGGTCGGCTGCACCAGTTCGAGAAGCGCGCCGGTGGGAGATACGAGCGCACGCTCGAAGGCCTCCGCGAAGCTCTCGGTCCGGTCGATCCGCTCGGCATGCATGCCATAGGCGCGCCCGATCGCCGGATAATCCGGGTTCACGATTTCCGTACCGCTGACGCGCGCGGGATAGTGGCGCTCCTGATGCATGCGGATGGTGCCGTATGAGCCGTTGTTCACCACCAGCACGACCGGTTGCGCGCCCGCCTGCATGGCGGTGCCGAGTTCCTGCATCGTCATCTGGATGTCGCCGTCGCCCGCGAAGCACACCACCGCGCGCCCGGGGTGGCGGATCTTGGCGGCGACGGCGGCGGGCAGGCCGTAGCCCATCGCGCCGGATTGCGGTGCGATCAGCCGGTGACCGGGGCCGTAGAGGAAGAGGCGCGAGGGCCAGATCGCGAAATTGCCCGCCCCGTTGGTGAGAATGGCATCGGCCGGGAGGCGGTCGCGGAGAACCGCCATAACGGCCCCCATATCGAGGCCGGCGGGTTGCGGCGGCAAGTCGAGGCCGGCGAGGAATGCCGCGCGGCCCTCGGCCAGCCAGGCTTCGCGTCCGTCAGGCGCGCCGAGCGGGGCGGTTGCGAGCGCCGAGGCGAAGGCGGCCGGGCCCGCATGGCAGCCGAGTGCGGGCTGGTAGATCTTGCCGAGCTCGCCGTCGGACGGGTGCACATGGATCAGGCGCTGGCTCGGCTCGGGGGCGTCGAGCAGCGTGTACCCGTCGGTGGTGTTCTCGCCGAAGCGGATGTTGAGCGCGAGGAGCACATCGGCCTCGCGGATCATGCGCTTGATGTGCGGTGGCATGCCGACGCCGGCATCGCCCACGTAAACGGGGGCGGCGTTGTCCACGAGATCCTGGCAGCGGAAGGTGACAGCGAGAGGGATCGCGGCGCGCGCGGCCTCCTCGGCGAGCCGGTCGAGCGCGGCGCGGGGCGCAGGCGTGGTATGCGGGTCGTCCCATCCGCCGCCGCCGATGAGGATCAGAGGGCGTCGCGCATCCGCCAGCATCTCCGCGGCCGCCGCGATATCCGCGGGATCGGCGGCGGGCGGCCGGGGGACGACGGGGCGGCGGATGGTGGCGGCCGGCGCGCGCTCCACCAACATGTCCTCCGGCAGCGCGACGACGACCGGGCCGGGGCGGCCGGCGAGCGCGGTGTGCATGGCGCGCGCGACGATCTCGGGGACGCGCGTGGCCTCGTCGATCTCGACCGCCCACTTGGCGAGGTCGCCGAACATGGCGCGGTAGTCCACCTCCTGGAACGCCTCGCGCCCGCGCATGGAGCGCGCGATCTGGCCGACGAAGAGGATCATGGGCGTGGAGTTCTGGCGCGCGGTATGCACACCGATGGCGGCGTTGGTGGCGCCCGGGCCACGGGTGACGAAGCAGATGCCGGGCGTGCCCGTGAGCTTGCCCCAGGCCTCGGCCATGAAGGCCGCGCCGCCTTCCTGGCGGCAGAGCACGAAGCGCAGATCGCTGTCGTAGAGCGCGTCGAGGACGGCGAGATAGCTCTCGCCCGGCACACCGAAGGTGGTGTCGATGCCTTGCGCTGCGAGGGTCTCCACCAGGAGCTCCGCGCCCGTTTTCGCCGCATGCCGATCCATCGCCGCCCCTCCGCTTCGCCGCGCCAGATGAGAGACGCGCCCGGGCCGCGGTGTCAACGCGCCGAGGCGGGCGGCGCGCAGGAAGGGGTGGCCCGGGGATGGTTGCGCAGGGCGGGTATGGCGATGTCGGTCTAGGTGTCCTCGCGCTCCGGCGGTCGGTGCGGCGCCGTGATGGACCAGACGAGGACGGGGCGGGCAGCCGGTCACGCCCGCCGGCCAGGCAGGGAGGTGCCGGAGCCGGCCGTGCGTTGCCCAGGCGCGGCGCCGGCTTCTTTCCTGTGCGGGTCTGCGCCCGGCGGCGCGCATCAGAGCGAGGCGCGCGCGGCCCGTGCGTGCGGGATTTATGCGCTTCATCGGATCGGGCGCTCTGGATCGGCTGCGAAGGGGCCGCGGCTGGGCCGGGGTCAGACGTCGCGGATGAGGACCTCGAGGATGAGCACTTCGGTGTCGACGCCCGGCAGCACCTCCTTGGCACGATCCTGCAGCAGGCTGCGGATGCGGTCGATCAGGCGCGGATCCACGATCCCGCTCTGGAAGGCGCCGGCGGCGGAGAGGCCGAGGAGCACGCGCAGGAACCGGTCTCGAAGCTTGGGAACGGCGTCGTAGGCGCGCTCCTGCGCGCTGATCGGGACGTCGATGGAGACATCCAGCAGCACGATGGATTCGGTCTGGCGATCGGTGACGATCGGGACGATGAGGCGGCGGTTGAAATCGACCACCGTGCGCTCCGCCGCCTCGCCATCCTTCTCTTCGGCCTTGTCCTCGGCCTTCTCGCCATCCTTGCCCTCCTTGGCCTCGCCGTCCTCGGTCATTTCGCCCGCCTCGCCGCCCTCGGCCTCCATGTCCTCGGCGGGGCGCAGAGCCTCGCCTCCGAAGGCGCCGGCGATGAGGGCGACGGCCACGAGCAGGATGGGCAGGAGCTTCATAGAATGACCTTTGCTGAGCCGGTGTCAGAACGGCGAGACGAGATCGAGGACCTGCTGTCCGTAGCGCGGCTGCTGGAGATCGGTGATCTGCCCGCGCCCGCCATAGACGATCCGCGCCTCCGCTATCTTGTCGAGCGTGATCTCGTTGCGCCGCGAGATGTCCTCGGGTCGGACGATGCCGCTGACCTGCACTTCGCGGAGTTCGAAATTGATCCGGATCTCCTGGCTGCCACGCACGACAAGGTGGCCGTTGGAGAGCACCTGCTCGACGGTCGCGGCGACGCGGAGCGTGATCTCCTCCTCCCGGCTGACGGTGCCGGCGCCGCTGGAACTCGTGGTCCCGTCCGCCGAGACCGCGGGGCTGAGCGTGCCCGAGCCTGGCAGCACGACATCCGCCACGCTGGGCAGGCCGAACAGCGCGCCGATCGAGATCTCGTCGCTGCCGCTGCGCGAGCGGGTGGTGGTGTTGGAGATCTCCGCCTCGTCATCGATGCTGATCAGCACCGTCAGGATGTCCCCCCGCGTGCGTGCGCGCCGATCGCCGAAGAGCGAGGTCGGGCCGGAGCGCCAGAGCGAGGCCGGTGTCGGCTGAAAGGGCCGCGGCGTGTGGACCGGGGGCGGGGCGAGGGCGACCCGCTCGACCGTGGGCGCCGGCACGTGCAGCTTCTCCTGCGAGCCGGGGGCGGTCATCGTCGGCGGGCGGCCCAGATGGTCGAGCTGACCGGCGCACCCCGACACAAAGAGCGCCGCGAGCAGAAGCGGTGCGAGGCGGCTCATGGCGCTACCCGCACGCGGCGCGGCCCGACCACGACGGCCTCGATCCGGCGGCGCGACGTGGTGTTCATGACCGGGATCACGTCGGAGCGCGCGCCCGATGCAAGCGCGCGACCGAAGGTGCGGATCCGAAGCGCCCCGCGCTCCACGACGATCTCGACCTGATCGTTGCGCGACACGAGCGTCGGGGGCGCCACATCGCTCGTTGCGATCGGCATGCCCTGCAGGATCGTGCGCTGTGTCTCCTGCCCGAGAAGGGCTGCGACCGCGCGCGCGGGCGCGTGGGCCCCGGCGCGCGCCGCGCCGAAGACCTGGAGATCGGAGGGTGCGAGCACCGTCCCGCTCGGCAGCACCCGCGCCGCGCGGATCTCCAGCGCCGCCGCGGGCGCGGCGAGGCCGAGCGCGAGGAGGAGAACGGCCGCCAGACGCGCGCGCGCCCGGGCCTGCCGCATGGCAGCGTCGCGGATCATCCCGAATGCGCTGCGCATCACCGGATCCGCGTCATCGAGGCGAGCATCTCGTCCGCCGCGGCCATCACGCGCGCGTTCAGCTCGTAGCCGCGCTGTGCCTCGATGAGCTCGGTGATCTCGGAGACGACATCGACCGAGCTGTCCTCGAGATAGCCCTGGCGGAGCGTGCCGCGCCCTTCCTCCCCCGGCGTGCCCGAGACCGCGTCTCCGGACGCCGAGGTCACGCGGAAAAGGCTGTCGCCGAGCGCCTCCAGCCCCTTGGCATTGACAAAGCGGGTAAGCTCGATGCTGCCGATCTGCTGGGGATCGATCGCGTCCTGGAAGCGCGCGAAGACCAGCCCGTCGCTGCTGATCTCGATCGCGCGCGCATCCTCCGGCACCGTGATCGGGGTGGCGAGGGAGAAGCCCATGGCGGTGACGATCTCGCCCTCCGCCGAGAGCTTAAGCGCGCCGTCCCGCGTATAGGCGGCCTCGCCCGAGGGCAGCGTCACTTCGAGATAGCCCTGCCCCTCGATCGCGAGATCGAGCTCGCCGCCGGTGCTGCGCAGCGCGCCCTGCGAGGCCTCCACCGACACCACGGCCGCGCGCACGCCAAGGCCGACCTGGACGCCGGCGGGCAGTTCCTCCCCCGTCGCGGCGGTGATCGTGCCGGGCATTCTCAGACGCTGATAGTGCAGATCGGCGAACTCCGCGCGCCGTGGATCGTAGGCCTGGGTCGACATATTGGCGATGTTGTTGGACGTGACGTCCACGCGCAACTGTTGCGCCGACATGCCTGTGGCGGCGATCTTCAGGGCCTGCATCGTTCTTGCTCCCGCTGCACTTCGCGCTTGGCGCTACTGTTGGCGCGCGAAGGTTTCGATCACGTTGAGAACCCGCTGATCCTCGCGCTCCACCAGCTGTTGCGCGAGCTCGTAGGCGCGCGAGGCCTCGATCATCAGCGCAAGCTCCTGGACCGGCGAGACGTTCGAGCCCTCCAGCATGCCCTGCCGGATGGAGGCGGTCTCGGCGGCGCGGACATCGGCGGGCATGGCGAAGACGGTCGCCGAGCGCCGCTCAAAGGGCCCGTCACTCAGCATTACGCCGAGCTGGCCGAAGACCGCGCCGTCGCGCGCGAGCGTGCCGTCCGGCGCGGCGGTGACCGGGCCCTCGCCCTCCGGCACGGCGATGGGCGCGCCGCCGGCGTCGAGCACGTCGAAGCCCTCTGCGGTCTGCAGATTGCCCTCCGCCGAGCGCTGGAAGCTGCCGGTGCGGGTGAGGAACGGCGTGCCGTCCGCGTCCGACACATTGAAGAAGCCCGGGCCGACGATGGCGAAATCGAGCGCCGCGCCGGTTGCGCGCACTTCGCCGGGCTCCGCGCGCAGGACCGTGCCGCCGAGGCGGGGCATCGAGACCGAGGCGCCGCCGGTGGCGGAGACATGCTCGGAGCTCAGCAGGGTCTCGGCGCGGAAGCCACCGGTGGACATGTTGGCGACATTGTTGGCGATCATCCGGAAGCGCTGCTCGATGACGCGCATGCCGCCGAGCAGTACGGGCGATGCGGCTTTATCCATCTGCCAGGGTCTCCTCCATGGTCTCGAGCTCGCGATCGGTGCGCTCGAGAAACGCTTCGATTTCATCGATCAGATCGGGGGTGGCGCCGGCGGCGGCCGCGGGCACGGCCCCCGGCTCGTCCCCGGGCCTCGGCGCGCGGCCCGGCCCGGCGGCAAGGCTCGGCACCGGCGGAGTACCGGGCCCGGCGCTGGGCCCAGCGCCCGGGGTCTGCGCCGTGGCAGGCTCGTCCGGCGCATCCGGATCCTCCGAGCCGGCCGGTTTCGCGACGACGGGACCGGCCTTCGAGATGAGCGAGCGCCAGTCGGTCGGGCCCCTCTCGGTCCTTCGCGCTGCGGCATCGCCTGCTGCCGCGGCGGCGTCGCCCGCTTCCGCGCGCGCCTCCGCCGTGCCGGGCGCGGCATCGGCACCCGCCACACGGCCGCCGAAGAGCGCCGGGTCCATCTCCGACTGCGTGGCGCGCTCGGCAAGCGGCTGCTGCAGCACATCACTGCTCGCCAGCGTCTCGAAGACATCCGGCGTGTCGAGCACCCAGAGCGGAAGGGCAATGACTTCAGGGACTTCAGAACTCGGCTCGGTCCGGACGATCTCGTTGGCCTCCTCGAGCCGGTGGTCCGGCACGAGGCCGCGCCGCCTGGCGAGCGCCAGGGTGTGCAGCGCGATCTCCTCCCCGAAAACCGTGCGCGCGAGGCGGAGCTCCGCTAGCACCGCGCGCTCGCCGAGCGCGGTTCCCGCATTCTCCGTGGCGATGGAGCCCACATGGTCGAAGAGCGCGAGCCAGTCCTGCTCCTCCGCGCCCTCCGCCTCCGGGTCGAGGCGCTCGGCGAGGAGGACGGCGGCGTGCTGGCCGAGCTTGTCGTCATCCGCGGCGAGGGCCTGGAGCAGCTCGAAGGCCGGTTCGCTCTGCCCCTCCGCCAGCAGCAGATAGGCCTGCTTCAGCGCCTCGCGCCGGGTGCCGATCGGCGTGGGCGTGCCGTTCAGCCGATAGGCCTCGAGCAGCGGCACGAGATCGCCCCGGCCAAGCTGTGCGAAGAGCCCGCCGAGCCGTTCGGCTAGCTGGGACTGCAGCGCATGGGGCGCTGCGATGAACTGCGCGTAGAACTGTCGCCATGCCGGGTCCAGCTGAGGCTCGGGCGCGGGTTCGAGCGCCTTGCGCGGGCCAAGCAGCACATCGGTCGCCTCGACGAGCGCGCAGGCGGGCAGCAGATCGGCGAAGACATCCGCGAGAAGGACCGGAACGTCGCGCTCGGCGACGCGTTGTGCGCGGTTGGCCTCCTCCTCGAAGGCGCGCCGGGTCTCGGGGCCGAGGGCGGCCTCGATCGGGGCGCCGAGTTCGACATCGTAGGGCAGAATCGCCTCGCCATCCGCCTCCATCTGGAGAACCTGACTGCCCGGGGCCGGGCTGAGGCAGAGGACGCGGGCCTTGTCGCCGGACAATGCCATGGCGGGCTTGCGCATCATCGCCGCCTCGGCGGTCATCGGGTCGGGCGGGCTCGCGGTCGCCGGGCTCTCAGCTGCGGCGGTGTCTGCGCTTTCAGGCTCCGCCTTCGGCGTCTCTGGCTCGGTGTCATCGGTCGCGGCCTTGGCGTCATCCATCGTGGCGGCCTCGACCGGTTCCGGCGGCGGCGCCTCCGCTTCGGGCGGCGCTGCATCGCCGGCCTGACGCAGGATCTCGCGCGCGGGCGCGGAGCCCAGCAGCGAGCCGAGGCGGCGCATCACATCCGCGCGTGCGGCGAGTTCCGAACCTGCGGGGGGCGGCGCCGCATTGGGAGCCGATGCACTGGGTGCCGGTGCACCGGAGGGCGATGCCGGGTCGGCGGCACGATCCGACGCGGGCGCGGGCGCGGTGACGGGCGAGCGCGGAGGCGGCGCGCTCTGTCTCGGCGCGAGATCGGTCGCCGCCTGGGCCGCGGCGGCGCCGAGGCCTGCCAGGAGCGCGAGTGCTGCCCGCCAGGACATCCGGCTCATGCCGCCTCCCCGGCGGATTTCAGCGCTTCGTCAAGCCCGTCGAAGCTCGGCTTGACGTGGTGGGGCAGGTGCTGACGCGCGACCTCCACACAGATCTGCGGGCTGTGGCGATGCAGGTTGTTCACCAGCGTGTCGCGGATCAGCTCGTAGAAGTGGTGATCCTCCTCGATCGCACCCTTGATGCGCGCGGTGATGGGCGCAACGAACCCGTAGGAGAGGAACACGCCAAGGAACGTGCCGACGAGCGCGGCGCCGATCATCTTGCCCAGGATCTCCGGCGGCTGGTCGATCG
>JBCBWF010000498.1:0-3500 GCA_039817245.1 Pseudomonadota bacterium
GTCTGGGAGCCCGCCCGCGCGCGCGCTGGCGAGGAGGCCGAGGCCCTCACGGCGCTTGCGGCCGAGGAGGGCGCGAATATCGAGATCGAACCCTGGGACTGGCGCTACTACGCCGAGAAGCGCCGCAAGCGCCTGCACGATATCGACGAGGCGGAAACCAAGCCCTATCTCGCGCTCGACAGCGTGATCGCCGCGGCCTTCGACGTGGCCAACCGCCTCTTCGGCCTGCACTTCGTGCCGCAGCCCGGCCTCGCGCTTCACCACCCGGATGCGCGCGCCTGGGAGGTGACGGGGCGGGACGGCAGCCATATCTGCCTCTTCATCGGGGACTATTTCGCGCGGCCCTCCAAGCGCTCCGGTGCCTGGGCCAGCGGCTTTCGCGGGCAGCAGAAGCTCGTGGAGCCCTACCGGCCGCTCTGCATCAACACCTGCAACTTCGCCAAGGGCGATCCGGCGCTCCTGACCTGGGACGATGCGCGCACGCTCTTCCACGAATTCGGCCACGCGCTGCATGCAATGCTGTCGGATGTGACCTACCCGTCGATCGCCGGGACCGCAGTGTCGCGCGACTTCGTGGAACTCCCGAGCCAGCTCTACGAGCACTGGCTCGGCACGCCGGAGATCCTGAAGACCCATGCGCGCCATGTGGAGACCGGCGAGCCGATGCCGGACGCGATGATCGAGCGGATCCGCGCAGGCGAGACCTTCAACCAGGGCTTCGCGACGGTCGAATACCTCGCCTCGGCGCTCGTCGATCTGGAGATGCACAGCCTCACCCATACGGAGGGCTTCGATCCCTCGCTGGCGGAGGCGGCGATCCTGCGCGATATCGGCATGCCGCGGGAGATCTCGATGCGCCACCGCACGCCCCATTTCCAGCACTGCTTCGCGGGCGAGGGCTATGCGGCGGGCTATTACAGCTACATGTGGTCCGAGGTGATGGACGCCGACGCCTTCGCCGCCTTCGAGGAGGCGGGCGATGTGTTCGACCCCGGCCTCGCCGCGCGGCTCGCCGAACATGTGCTCTGCGCCGGCGGCAGCCAGGAGCCGGAGGACGCCTATACGGCCTTCCGCGGCCGCATGCCCGGCGTGGAGCCCCTCCTCAAGGGCCGCGGTCTCCTCGACGCCGCCGCCTGAGCCCCCGGCGCGGGCCACGTTCCCCGCCCGCACCCCCTTGGCCCCGCGCCCCCGGCGGCGCGGCACCCTCGGCCGACCGACCCCTTCTGCCAGGGTGGCCCGAGAATGCTGTCCGCCAGAGCGGACTCACCCTCGCGATCGCTCCCACCCACGTCATTTTGCGCAACGATGTGTGAAGGGCGGGTAAGTCTGTTCGTTTTTCTCCCGGTTCGCCGGATATGGCTGTATGTTCACACTATGTTCGTATTGTCTGCCCCACAATGTCGTGGGTGGGAGCGATCGTATGGTCCCACTCAGACCGACAAGACCGCGTTCACCCCCGCGCGCCCAATCCGCCGCCGCCCGCTACCGGGCCCACTGGCCCCCCGGCGCTCATCTGTCCTGCCCGCAACCCTTGTCCGCGCGGCAGGCGCTGCATAGACCCAACCAGGCCCGTGCAACCGCCGCCGGGCAGGGATCAGCGGAGCGCCGGGCAGGGTGAGCAGCAGCGAGACGGCCGAACGACAGGAACCCGGCGCAACCGCCGCGTCCCGCCCGCTGCGCCGCCGAGGCGCGGGCGCGCTCGTCTGGGCCGCCTGGGCCGTGGCCGCCCTCTGCGCCGCGCCCGCCATCGCCGTCGCCATCACCGGCCTTCTCGGCGAGTTCGACACCTGGAACATGCTCGCCGACACGGTGCTCGCACGCTACGCGCTCACCACCCTCTGGCTCACCCTTATGGTCGGCCTCGGCGTGACGCTGCTCGGCACCGCCACCGCCTGGATCATCACCACCTGCCGCTTCCCCGGCCGGCCGCTCCTCGAGGTCGCCCTCGCCCTCCCGCTCGCCTTCCCGGCCTATGTCCTCGCCTATGCCTATACCGACCTGCTCGACCATCCCGGCGCGGTCCAGTCCACCCTGCGCGCCCTCACCGGCTGGGGCCCGCGGGACTACTGGTTCCCCGAGATCCGCTCCCTCCCCGGCGCGGCTCTCATGCTCATCCTCGTCCTCTACCCCTATGTCTACCTCCTCGCCCGCGCCGCCTTCCTCATGCAGTCGGTTGCCGCCGCCCAGGTCGCGCGCACCCTCGGCTGCGGGCCCTGGGGCAGCTTCTTCCGCGTCAGCCTGCCCATGGCCCGGCCCGCCATCGCCGGCGGCGCCGCCCTTGCGATGATGGAGACCATCGCCGACTTCGGCACCGTCGCGCATTTCGGCGTGCAGACCTTCAGCACCGGCGTCTACCGGGCGTGGTTCTCCATGGGCGACCGGGTGGCGGCGGCCCAGCTCTCCTTCTGCCTCCTGGCCTTCGCCGTCACGCTTGCCGCGCTCGAGCGCGCCCAGCGCGGCGCCGCGCAGCGCCACCAGGCCGGCAAGCGCTACGAGGCGCTCCTCCTCAGCCCCCTCCATGGCTGGCGTGCCGCGGGTGCCATCGCGGTCTGCCTCGCGCCCGTGCTCTTCGGCGTGATCGTCCCGGTGTTGATGCTCCTCGAGATGGGGATCGGCTCCGGCCAGAGCCCATTCGCGCCGCGCTATGTGGACTTCACGCTGAACTCCATCACCCTCGCCGGGGTCACGGCCGGGGTCACGGTCGCAGCGGCGCTCCTAGTCGGCTACGCGGCGCGCCTGCGCCCCGGCCGCCTCGCGCAGGCGGCCACGCTCATGGCCGGCATCGGCTACGCCATCCCGGGCGGCGTCATCGCCGTCGGCCTGCTCGTCCCGCTCGCGCGGTTCGACAACGCGCTTGATGCCTGGATGCGCGCGCAGTTCGACGTCTCCACAGGGCTCCTGCTCACGGGCACCATCGGGGTGCTGGTGGTCGCCTATCTCGTGCGCTTCATCGCCGTCGCGCTCAATGCTGTGGATTCGGGCCTCGCCACGATCCGCCCCTCGATGGACCATGTGGCGCGCACGCTCGGCTGCACGCCCGTGGCCACGCTCGGCCGGGTGCATGCGCCGCTCCTGCGCGGCAGCCTGCTCACCGCCGGCCTCGTGGTCTTCGTCGATGTGATGAAAGAACTGCCCGCCACGCTCATCATGCGCCCCTTCAATTTCGACACGCTCGCGGTGCAGGCCTACCGCCTCGCCTCCGACGAGCGGCTGGCCGAGGCCGCGGTCCCGTCGCTCGCGATCGTGGCCTTCGGCTTCCTGCCGATGGTGCTCCTCGTCCGCGAGATCCGGCGCTCCCGCCCCGGCCATTACGGATGACGAGAAGGGCCCGCGACGGGGCCCTTTTTTTGATTGTTTTACTGAGTTAATTTACCGCGCTTGCGGAGACCTCAGGCCTCAGGCCTCGTCCGGCTTCGCCACCGGGAAGGGCGCCCAGTCGGGGGCCGTGCCGCGGTTGAGCGTCTCGTCCGCCACCAGCGGGGCGAGGGTCGCGGGCTCGA
>JBCBWF010000320.1:0-5966 GCA_039817245.1 Pseudomonadota bacterium
GGTGACCCGCACCGCCGAGCCGCAGCAGGCGCTCGACACCATGTCGTCGGACGTCCAGGCGCTGCTGCCCGGCAGCTGATCCTCCTTGCGGGGGCGGGCTGCCGCCCCCGCATCCTGCTGCCCCTCATCCCGCCGCCCCCCATCCTGCCGCCCCGCATCCTGCCGCCGAGTGTTCCCATGTCCGATTGCCGCCTCGTGCTGATCTCCGACACGCATCTGAGCCGCACGCATCCGCTCTTCTTCTACAACTGGGCGATCACGCGGGACTGGATCGCGGCGGAGCAGCCGGATCTCGTCCTGTCGCTCGGCGATGTCAGCCTCAACGGTGCCGAGAGCGACGACGACCTCGCCTTCGCCCGCGCCGAATACGACCGCCTGCCCGTGCCCTGGGCCGCGGTGCCGGGCAACCACGATGTCGGCAACAACCGCCCCGATCTGCGCGGCGAGACGGTGGTGGAGGCCGAGCGCGTCGCGCGCTACCGCCGCCACTTCGGGCCGGACCGCTGGCGCCACGATCTCGGGGACTGGAGCTTCGTCGGCATCAACGGCCTCCTTCTCGGCAGTGGGCTGGCGGAGGAGGCGGAGCAGGCGGCGTTCCTCGCCGACACGCTCGCCGCCCTCGGCCCGCGCCCCTGGGCGCTCCTCCTGCACAAGCCGCTCTTCCTCGAAGACCCCGCCGCCAGCGTGCTGCACCAGGGCTGCGTCTTCCCCGAGCCCCGCGCCGCGCTCGAGGCGATCCTGGCGGCCAACCCGCCGCGCCTCGTCGTCTCCGGCCACAATCACGAGCGCTGGCGCCACCGGATCGACGGGCGCGACCATCTCTGGTGCCCGGCCACCGCCTTCGTGAGCGTGACCGATGCGTCCCCGCGCGGCGCCGGCGAGAAGCAGACGGGCTTCTACGACATCCGGCTCTCCGGCGAGGCGCTGGAGATCGCGGCGATCCGCCCCGACAGCTTCGTGAGCATCGATGTGGGCAGCTGGCTGAAATCCGGCATCGGCCACTACGCCGCGTTCTGCCGGTCCCCCTATCCGCGCGCGGAGTGAGGCCGGCTATGGCGAGCATCGCGCTCAGATCCGTCGCCAAGCGCTTCGCCGAGACGCCGGCCGTGCGGGGCGTCAGCCTCGATATCGAGGACGGCGAGTTCCTCTCGCTCGTCGGCCCCTCGGGGTGTGGCAAGTCCACGCTCCTGCGCCTGATCGCGGGGCTGGAGAGCCCGGACGAGGGCGCGGTGCTGCTCGGCGGCGAGGATGTCACGGCCCGCTCGCCGGCTGCGCGCAACATCGCCATGGTCTTCCAGAACTACGCGCTCTACCCGCACATGTCGGTGGCGGCGAATATCGAGGTCCCCATCGCTGCGCGCCGGCTGAGCCTTGCCGAGCGGCTTCCGCTCCTGCGCTGGCTCTCGCCGCGGGGCTACGGGATCCGCCGCGAGATGCGCGCCGAGGTGGAGACGCTCGCCCGCGCCCTCGAGATCGAGGCGCTTCTGGCGCGCAAGCCCGGCCAGCTCTCCGGCGGCCAGCGCCAGCGTGTGGCGCTGGCGCGCGCCATGATCCGCGAGCCTGTCGCCTTCCTGATGGATGAGCCGCTCTCCAACCTCGACGCCAAGCTCCGCGTGCAGCTGCGCGCCGAGATCACGGCGCTCCACCGCAAGCTCGGCGCGACCTTCGTCTACGTGACCCACGACCAGGCAGAGGCCATGAGCATGTCCGACCGGCTGGCGGTGATGATGAACGGGCGGCTCCTTCAGATCGGCACCCCCCAGACGCTCTACACCGCGCCCGCCGATCTCGAGGTCGCGCGCTTCATCGGCAGCCCGGCGATCAACGAATTCGCCGGCGAGAGCGATGGTGCCGGGCGCATCCGCGTGGCGGCCGGCGCCGTGGCGATCGCGACCGGGACAGCCCATGCCCCCGGCCCGGTCACGCTCGCGGTGCGCCCCGAGCTGCTCTCGGTCGGCCCCGAAAACAATCCTGAACACAACCCCGAACACAACCCTTGGCAGGTTGGCGGAGAGGTCACATTGGGCGAAGCGCGGCTCGAGACTGTCGAGTGGCTAGGCGCCGAAGTCCTGCTCCACCTGCAGACCACCGCGAGCGATACCCGGCACGTGGTTGCCCGTGTCAGCGCCGCCCGGTTCGCAGCGCTTTCCGCCACCGGAGACCTGATGGAGCGGCACCACCGTATCGGCGCGCAGCCCGCCGACCTCCACGTCTTCGACCCGGCCGGCCGGAGCCTCGACGCCGTCCACGCCGACATCGCCCCTCACTCAAGGGCGAAAATGACCGTGGCACCGGGCGCTACGTAGCAGTTCCAACTGAGCCAGTCCCCGACAAAGCCTCGCTCAAAGCGCGCTCGGCCACCGCATAGACTCCCCGCTTGTGGCCGCTCCCGCCCACGTCAGCTTGGAGGGTGGATTCAGAACAATTCATGAATCTGGGGCTCATTGAAACCGTCCTGAAGAAGCGCAGAGACGGTTACCAAGCCTTCACGACGCAGCTCTCAAAATGACCTGGGCGGGAGCGGCCGCAAGACCCCCATGGCGGAGGGACGAACACCATGCGCAGCCGCTAAACCACCCGGTGTCCCAGGGCGTCGAGGATCATCTCTCCATCCTCCTTGTACACAGGCCCGCCCGGCCAGCGGTCGAGCAGGTCGAGCACGAACTCGGACGGTCGGCAGAGCCGCACCCCTTTCGGACTGCAGACCAATGGCCGGTTCACCAGCACGGGATGCTCTAGCATGGCCGCCAGCAGGGCCTCGTCGCCCACCGAGGGATCGAGCAGACCGAGCGCCTCCGCCGGGCTCTTCGTGATCCTGAGCGCGGCTCTCGGTGTCAGATCCGCCGCCGCGAAGAGCCCGAGCAGTTGCGGCCGCGTCCACCCCGTCTCGAGATAGAGGATGACCTCCGGCGCATAGCCGGCCGCCTCGATTAGCGACAGCACGTTGCGCGAGGTGCCGCAGTCCGGATTGTGATGGATGACGATCATGGCCCGAGCGCCCTCTCGTTTCCTGCGTTGCATGGGGGCGCCCGCCGCCCGACCGCCGGCCCCTTCGAGACCGGCGCACAGCATCATGCCGCGCGCCGGTGCAGAGGCAAGCGCAGGTGGCTCAGACCGGCTCGAAGCGAAGGCTCCCATCGGCCTTCACGATGCGCTCGAGGAAGAGCTCCATCGTCTCGAACGCCGTCGACTGGGTGGTGCTCACGGCAACCACGGTCGCGACCGCCTCCTCGCGCGTGAGCACCACGCGGATGTAGCCATTGTGCAGACCGTCGGTCCAATGCACCTCGGGCATGTGCTCGGTGTAGATCGCGTCGAGCCGCCGCCCGACCTCCGGATCGAGCCCGGTATCCACATACTCGCTCGGGGACGAGATCCCGGCCGTCCCGAGCTCCACGCCCATGGCGCGGCCCTCCTCGTCGCGCAGCTCGCTCGCGAAGAACTGGTGGGTATCGCCGGTCAGCACCAGAAGATCCGTTGCCCCCGCCTCGCGGCTCATGGCGTAGAACGCCTCGCGCGCCTGCGGATAGCCGTCCCAGGTATCCGTGTACCAGGGCCAGTTCCAGCGCCCGTGATCGGCGAGATATTTCAGCCCGTCCGACAGGTCCTCGCGTGCGATGCCGTGGGAGACGATGTCGGGGATGTTGAAGCGCTGGATCGGGCTCGCGGTGCCCAGGATCCGCCACGGTTCGCCGGCGGCGACCGACGCCTCGAGCGCCGTTTTCGCATCCGCCGCCATATCGGGCGACAGCATCTGGCGGTTCGGCGCCACCACCAGCTCCTGCCAGGCGCGGTCGCGATCCGCCTGGGTCTCGATCTCGGACCAGTCCGGATAGCCGGGCTCCTGATCGCGGCCGGTATGGCGCGTCTCCAGGATCACCATGGTCGCAAGATCGCCGAAGCGGTAGACGCGCCAGTAGCGGTGGCGCTCCTCCGGCTCCCGGATCGGCATCCACTCGAAATAGGCCTGCAGGGCTGCGTCTCGGCGCGCGATCCAGTCGCCCTCTTCCTCGGGCTGGTGGTTGCCGGCGCCGCCGGTCCAGGGGTTGTTGGTGACCTCGTGATCGTCCCAGCAGGCGACGAAGGCGTGCGCGGCATGCATCGCCTGGCTGCCCGGGTCGGATTTGTACTGGGCGTGGCGCATCCGGTAATCGGCGAGCGACACGATCTCGCGGTCCGGCAGGCTCTCGCGTCCCAGCTTGCGGGCGATTTCGCCGCCCCAGCCTTCGGTCGAGTATTCGTAGATGTAATCGCCGGTGTGGAAGACGAAATCGATCTCCGCGTCCTCGGCCATTGCGCTATAGGCGTTGAAATGGCCAAGCGGATAGTTGGTGCAGGAGGCGATGGCGATGCCGAGCCGGTCGAGCATGCCCTCGGGCAGGGTGCGCGTGCGTCCCGCGGGCGAGAGCGTGCTGCCCAGCCGGAAGCGGTAGTGGTACTGGGTGCCCGGCGCGAGGCCGCCGGCGACCGCTTTCACGGTGAAGTCGCGCGCGGCCGAGGTGGTGACCTCGCCGCTGGCGAGCACCGTCGCAAAGCCCGCATCCTCGGCGATCTCCCAGGCGACGGTCGCCTCGGGCGCATCGGTCGTCACCCGGGTCCAGAGGACGACGCTGCGCGGATCGGGATCGCCGCTGGCCACGCCGTGCAGGAACACCCCGTCCGCAGCATCCGCGCGGTCTGGCTCGCTTGCGAGGCCCGCGGCGCTGGCGGCCACGATGATCTTCAAGGTCTGGCGTCGGTTCAGATCCGTCATGCGGCTGGCTCCTTCTGTCTGGCTCGGCCGGGCCTTGCCACGCGGTGACCGCACACCCCCGGTCTTCGGCGCCGCACGGAAGGCCGTTCTTGGTTCTGGTGAGCTGGTCGGCTTCGTCCTGCAGCGTCGGTGGCGCGCCCGGGTCGTTCCGGATGCATGCCCGCGCGAGCCACGCTCTCTGCGCCGCGGATGGTACAGGCGAACGGCAACACGGTTGCGACATTGCCGCCCGAACCCGCCGCGTCCGAGCTCAGCGCGCGCGATGCCGGCAGAGGCCCGCTTGGGCGGCGCGCGGGGACCGCGCGGCCGCTCCCACCCACGACATTTTGGTGCGCGCACTACGAACACTAAGTGAACACGCCGGTGGACGCTGGCGCAAGCTGGGGCGCTTCCCTTGTGCGCCGATCGGCTGGGACCCGGCCCGAGCCGGGTGAGAGGCAGGCGCCGGAGCGGCCCGGCATCGCGGCTTCGCAAGGCAGAGCGGGGCGGGGCAAGAGCAGAGCGGGGCAAGAGCAGAGCGGGGCAGGGGCAGAGCGGGGCAGGGGCAGAGCGGGGCGGCCGGAACCGCGGGGCGCGCGCCCCGCGCGCCCCGATCCCGCCGAGTCGGGCGCGTTCAGATCACCCAGACGCCGATATCGAGGTTCTCGGCGTTGCGCGCGATGTTCTCGTCGCTCTCGGA
The DNA here is from genome assembly GCA_039817245.1 of Pseudomonadota bacterium. Lineage (GTDB taxonomy): Bacteria > Pseudomonadota > Alphaproteobacteria > Rhodobacterales > Rhodobacteraceae > Thermohalobaculum. The sequence goes on from JBCBWF010000320.1 coordinate 5,433, forward strand.
GAACTGGGCGAGCATGTCGTCGGGTCCGAGTGCGCCGGAACCGAAGGCCTCGGTCCAGAAGGCGAGGCCCTCGTCGTCCGGCGCGCGGCGGAGCACATTGCCGTAGAGCGCGGTGACGAACTCGACATCCGACGGGTCGGTGCCGAAGAGGGTGCCGAACTCGTCGGAGGCGATGAAGGCGTTCGGCAGATCCTCGAGCGCGACGCTGCCGCTCTCGACCTCGTCGGCCCAGAAGCGCAGGCCCGCCTCGTCCGGCGTGCGCGCGAAGGCGGCGTCGTAGAGGCGGTAGACCTCGTCGCGGCTCGCGCCCTCGAGATCGAAGATATAGGCACCCCCGGCGAGCTGCAGCTTCTCGAGGTTGCGGACCAGCGTCACGTCGTTGCCCTCGGCCGGCTCGAAGGGCTGGGGCACCACCTCGATCGCGATCAGCCCGTCCTCCGCGGCGCTCATCGTGACATCGGCGCGGGGCACGTCGCTGCCGTCGAACACGTCGAAGCCGCCGCCGAAATCCTCCTCCACGCGGCCGCTGAGGAA
>JBCBWF010000093.1:0-14145 GCA_039817245.1 Pseudomonadota bacterium
CTCTGCGAGAGCGCCACCGTGCTCCGCCGCGGCGCGGTGGTCGCCCGGCTCGACCCGCGCGAGCGCGCGCCCGCGGATATCGCCGCGCTGATGATCGGCGCGCGGGTGCCGGCGGTGAAGCGCGAGCACGACGCGACCGAACCGGTGGAGAAGCTGCGTCTGCGCGTCGCGGGGCTCGCGATGCCGGCGGAGCCGCCGCACGGGATGGCGCTGCGCAACATCAACTTCGTGGTGCGCGCAGGCGAGATCTTCGGCATCGCGGGCGTGGCGGGCGAGGGGCAGAGCGAGCTCATGGCCGCGCTCTCCGGCGAGCGCCGCTCGCCGGTGGCCGGCAGCGTGCAGATCGGCCGGCACCGGATCGGCCGGGCCGGGCCCTCGGCGCGCCGGCGCGTCGGCGCGGCCTTCGTGCCCGAGGAGCGGCTCGGCCATGCGGCGGTGCCGGAGATGGATCTGGCGGACAATGTCATCCTCGCCCATCACGCGGTCCTGCCGCTGGCGCCGGGCGGGCTCCTCTCGCGCGGCCGCGCCCGGGCCTGGGTGGAGCGGGTGCGCGCGGCGTTCGATGTGCGCGGCGGCGGGCAGGGGGCGGTGCCCAAGGCGGGAGCGCTCTCGGGCGGCAACCTGCAGAAATTCGTCGTCGGCCGCGAGATCCTGCGCAAGCCGAAGATCCTGGTCGTCAACCAGCCCACCTGGGGCGTCGATGCGGGGGCTGCCGCGGTGATCCGCCAGGCGCTGGTCGATCTCGCCGGCGAAGGGGCCGGGATCGTGGTCATCAGCCAGGATCTCGACGAGCTCTTCGAGATCGCCGACCGCATGGCGGTGATGCAGAACGGCCGGCTCTCCTATGCGCGCCCGACCGAGGAGTTCACGCCGGAGAGCATCGGGCTCCTGATGGCGCAGGGCGCGCTCGACCCGGAGGATGTGCCGCGCAAGCGCCGCAAGCGCCGCGGCTCGGGCAGCGGCTCCGGCAGCCTCGGCGGCGGGGATCGCGCGGCGCGGGGGCGGTTCTCCATCGCCGGGCTCTTCTCGGGCACGCGTGGCTATGGGCGCGCCTGGTGAGCGCGCTGGGCATGGCGCCGGTCGCGATGGAGGGGCGCGCATGGTGAACCTGCCGAGGCTCGAGGCGCGCCCGGCGCCCTCCGCCGCCATGACGCTGCTCTCGCCGCTTGCCGCGCTCGCGGCCACGGTGCTGGCCGGAGGCGTGCTGCTGGGTCTTCTGGGCCAGCCGCCGCTCGAGGCGCTGCGGGTCTATTTCATCTCGCCCTTCACCGATGCCTATTCGCGCGCGGAGCTGGCGGTGAAGGCGATCCCGCTGGCGCTGATCGGGGCAGGGCTGGCGGTGTCCTTCCGCGCCAATGTGTGGAACATCGGCGCGGCGGGGCAGTACACGCTCGGCGCGATCTGCTCGGGCGCCATGGCGCTCTATGCGCCGGAGGCGGCGGAGGGGGGCGGCTGGCTTCTGCTCTACCTGCTGGCCGGGGTGCTCGGCGGGATGCTCTGGGGCGCGATCCCGGCCTGGCTCGCCACACGATTTCGCACAAACGAGATCCTGGTCTCGCTGATGCTGACCTATGTGGCCGCGCTGCTGCTCGACTGGCTGGTGCGCGGGCCCTGGCGCGATCCGGCGGGCTTCGGCTTCCCGCAATCGGCCGATTTCGGGGCGGCCTTCATCATGCCGGTGCTGGTGGAGGGCACGCGGCTCCATTTCGGCCTGGTGCTCGCGGTGATGGTGGCGCTGGTGCTCGGCGGCGTGATGGCGCTGAGCCTTCGCGGCTTCTCGCTCCGCGTGATCGGCACGGCACCGCAGGCGGCGGCCTTCGCGGGGTTCTCGCGGTCGGGGGCCGTGTGGTTCGCCTTTCTGCTTTCGGGCGGGCTCGCCGGGCTCGCGGGGGCGATCGAGGTCTCCGCCACGGTGCAGCAGCTCCAGCCGGACATCTCCGCGAGTTACGGCTTCGTGGCGATCATCGTGGCCTTTCTCGGCCGGCTGAACCCGGTGGGGGCGCTCTTCGGCGCGGTCGTGCTGGCGGTGAGCTATATCGGCGGCGAGAACGCGCAGATCGAGCTCGGCCTGCCGCGCAACGCGACGGGGCTGTTCCAGGGGCTGCTGCTCTTCTTCCTGCTCGCGGCCGATACGCTCATCCGCTACCGCGTGGCCTTCGGCGCGGCACCGGGCGCCGAGGCGCTGGAGCGCGCGCGGCGCGCGGCGGCGGGCGAGGCTCAGGAGGATGCGCCGCCTGCCGGTGCGCGCGGCGGGATGGGGAGCTGAGCGGATGGAGGCCTTTCTTCTCTCGGTGATGATCGCGGCCACGCCCTTTCTCTTTGCGGGGATCGGCGAGCTCGTCTCGGAGCGCGCCGGGGTGCTCAATCTCGGGGTCGAGGGCATGATGCTGATGGGCGCCGTGGCGGCCTTCGCCGCTGCATGGCTCACCGGCTCGGCCTGGGTGGGGATCCTGGCGGGCGCGCTCGCGGGAATGGCGATGGCGCTGGTTTTCGTGATCGTCTCGGTCCTGCTCCTGGCGAACCAGGCGGCGACCGGGCTGGCGCTCACCATTTTCGGCGTGGGCGCGTCGGGGCTGGCCGGGCAGTCCTTCGTGGGCGAGACGGTGGTGCCGCCGGCGGCCCTCGCGATCCCATGGCTCTCGGACGCGACCATGCTGGGGCGGATCCTCTTCAGCCACGACCCGCTGGTCTACGGTGCGCTGGCGCTCTGCGGGGCGGTGGCCTTCGTGCTGGGGCGGACGCGGCTCGGCCTCCGGATCCGCGCCGTCGGCGACAGCCCGGAGGCCGCGCATGCGATCGGGATCCCGGTGCTCGCGATGCGCGCGGGCGCGGTGCTCTTCGGCGGGCTCTGCGCGGGGCTCGGCGGCGCCTATCTCTCGCTCGCCTACACGCCGATGTGGGGGGAGAACATGACGGCGGGGCGCGGCTGGATCGCCGTGGCGCTGGTGGTCTTCGCGACCTGGCGGCCGGGGCGGCTGGTGGCCGGCGCCTATCTCTTCGCGGCCTTCACGCAACTGCAGTTCTACGGGCAGGACTGGGAGCTCGGCGTGCCCTCGCAGGTGCTCGCGATGGTGCCCTATCTGGCGACGGTGCTCGCCCTGGTGCTGATCAGCCGCGACGAGGGGCTGACCAAGGCGAACGCGCCGGCGGCGATCGGCCGGGCCTTCCGCGCGGAACGCTGAGGCGGGCGTTTCGGCCAGCGCTGAGCGCGGCGCGGGCGGCAGGCGTCGGCGCCGGGCGCGTCCCGGGCCCCGCCCACCCGGGCCGGTGTTGCGACCGGGTTGCGCCTCGCGCCTCCCCCCAGGCCCGGGACGCGCCCGGCGCTCTGGGGTCGGTCGCGGGGGCTGGCCCAGGGTTCGCCCGGGGATGGCCCAGGGGATGGCCCAGGGGCCCGCGCCGTGCTGCATTAGGATGCAGCGGCGCGTCGGTGGCGCGCAGGCTGGCTTTTTGTGCCGCGCCGCCGCACTCTCCTGCCTGCGATTCAGCCAGTCGATCCTCAACCGATCCAGGGAGCCCGCATGATCCGCCTCTCGTTCCCCCGTACCCTGCGCCGCCGGAGCGTCGTGATTGCCGGCCTGCTCGCCCTCGCAGCGCCCCTCGGCCTGACCCCTGCCGCGGCCGACGACCCGCTGAAGGTGGGTTTCGTCTATGTCGGCCCCGTCGGCGACCATGGCTGGACCTATCAGCACGACCAGGGCCGCCAGGCGATCGAGGCCGAGTTCGGCGACAAGGTGGAGACGACCTTCGTGGAGAGCGTCTCGGAGGGGCCGGATGCGGAGCGGGTGATCCGCCGGCTCGCCTCCTCCGGCCACGGCCTGATCTTCACCACGAGCTTCGGCTTCATGGATCCCACCATCAAGGTCGCCAAGCAGTTCCCGGATGTGAAGTTCGAGCACGCCACGGGCTTCAAGCGCGCGGACAATGTGGCGACCTATTCGGCGCGGTTCTACGAGGGCCGGCACATCATCGGCCTCATCGCCGGCAAGATGTCGAAGGCCGGCAAGATCGGCTACATCGCCTCCTTCCCGATCCCCGAGGTGGTGCGCGGGATCAACGCCGCGACCCTGGCGGCGCGCAGCGTGAACCCGGAGATCGAGACGCAGGTGGTGTGGGTGAACACCTGGTACGATCCCGGCCGGGAGGCGGACGCGGCCAAGGCGCTGATCGCGCAGGGCGCCGATGTGATCATGCAGCACACCGACAGCCCCGCCGCGCTGCAGGCGGCGGAGGCCGCGGGCGTGATGGCCTTCGGGCAGGCCTCCGACATGGCGCGGTTCGCGCCCACCGCGCAGCTCACCGCGATCATCGACAACTGGGCGCCCTACTATGTGGAGCGCACCCGCGCGGTGCTCGAGGGCAGCTGGGCCAGCGGGGACAGCTGGAAGGGCCTCGACGCGGACGAGGTGGTCATGGCGCCCTATGCCAACATGCCCGACGCTGTCGCCGCGATGGCGAAGACCGCGGAGGAGGCGATCCGGTCCGGCACGCTCCACCCCTTCACCGGCCCGATCAGCGATCGCGACGGGACCGAGCGGCTGGCGGCGGGCGAGACCGCGTCCGACGGGATGCTGCTCGGGATGGACTGGTTCGTGGAGGGCGTCTCGGGGAATCTGCCCAAATGAGCGTGCGGCGCATCGGGGGCATCGCCTGCCCCCGGCCTGCTCGGGGGACCGGCGCGTGAGCCGCTTCAACCAGCCGCTCGGCGGCAACGACATGCCGCGCTTCGCCGGGCCCGTCACCATGATGCGCCTGCCAAGCGCAGAGACGGCGAAGGGGCTCGATGCCTGCTTCGTGGGCGTGCCGATCGATATCGGCACCTCGCACCGCTCCGGCACCCGGTTCGGGCCGCGCCAGATCCGCGCGGAGAGCGCGATGATCCGGCCCTACAACATGGCCACCGGCGCGGCCCCCTTCGAGCGGCTGCAGGTGGCCGATATCGGCGATGTGCCGGTCAACACCTTCGATCTGAAGAAGTCCGTCGGGATCATCGAAGCCGCCTTCGATGCGATCCTGGCCGAAGGGGCGGCGCCGCTCGCGCTCGGCGGGGACCACACGCTCAGCCTGCCGATCCTGCGCGCGATGGCGAAGCGGCACGGGCCCGTGGGCCTCGTCCATGTGGATGCGCATGCGGACATCAACGACCGGATGTTCGGCGAGGCCATCGCGCATGGCACCCCCTTTCGCCGCGCGGTGGAGGAGGGGCTCCTCGCCCCCGACCGGGTCTTCCAGATCGGCCTGCGCGGCACCGGCTACGGGCCGGACGATTTCGGCTGGTCGCGCAAGCAGGGCTTTCGCGTCGTGCCGGCGGAGGCGTGCTGGCACAAGAGCCTCGCGCCCCTGATGGCGGAGGTGCGCGGCGCGATCGGCGATCATCCCTGCTATCTCAGCTTCGATATCGACAGCCTCGATCCCGGTTTCGCGCCGGGCACGGGCACGGTCGAGATGGGCGGGCTAACCACGATCCAGGCGCTCGAGATCGTGCGCGGCTGCGCGGGCCTGCGCCTCGTCGGCTGCGACCTCGTGGAGGTCTCGCCCCCCTACGACCCGACCGGCAACACCGCCCTCATCGCCTCCAACCTCCTCTACGAGATGCTCTGCGTCCTCCCGGACCGAAGCTAAGTGCCGAGGCTCTTAGCCTAACCTCAGCCGGTAGGCAGAGAACGGGCGTGCAAAGCGCGCAGACTCGCGTCAGAGTTGTACCTCGCGTGCCATGACGCCAGGGCAAGCGGGTTCCGCGGCGACGATTGTTCGGCGTTCGCGCGAACCTCGAGGCGGCCTTCCTTGGGCCGTCGTCGTCCGAGTTGAGTGGCCACGCGCCTCGGAGACTTTTGGCGCAAACCGGCGCCACCGTGTATTTTAAAGCGCATTCCGAAGGAGTTATCGTTCATGCCTAGCGTTTTGACCTCAGGAAGCACGGCGCAAGAGCGCCAGAACGAGCAAGTTTCGCTCGAGTTCAGTATCACGCTCACACAGCCAGCCGATGAGACGATCGATGTTCCGCTGCGGTTCGCATCCGGGACCGCGGATCGCAACGGGGACTTCGTGGGATCGGACGATTCCGTTCGCTTTAGCGCCGGACAAACGACGCGCACAGAATCCGTAACTGTCCGGCCGGATGCGGACGACGAAGCGGACGAAGCCATCGTGCTCGAGACCTTCGGCGCACCCGATGCCGATCTGCCAGGAGGCGCCGTCGTATCGCGCTCGGTGAGCTGGATCCAGGATCTGGATTCGGCACCTCTGGATCTTGCACTTTTCGTCGGTGCCCCTGTCCTGCTCGAGGGCGATGACGGAACGCGCACGGGGACTTTCAGCCTCGAACTCTCCCGCCCCGCTCCGGTCGAGTTAAGCATTCCCTACACTGTCGGGCCCTTCGCGACTTCGCGTCCGGACGATCCGGATTTGGTCAGCGGCGAGATCGTGATTCCAGCCGGAGGGACGCGCGCTGCAATCGGCTTCGATGTCGTCGGCGATGCCGTCAGCACCGCCAACCTGCCAATCGACCTCCTCCTCGACTTGCCTGATGCGGTTGCCACGAGCAGCCCGACCCGAGCAATTGTTCTGGACGACGATGCGGTGCTCGAAGGCGCGCAACCCACGGCGTTCGTGCTCGGGTCTCGTTTTGGGGAGCGCGATCGGGATGGCGGCTTCCTCGAACTGGGCGTGGCGCTCTCAGCGCCGGCGGAGGAAACAACGGACATTCCATTCCGCTTTTTCGCGGGTACCGCGACAGAGGGATCGGATTTCAATGCGAACAGCGCCTTCGTGCGCTTCGTTCCGGGGGACACGGTTGTCACAACTTCGGTCCGCTATAGCTCCGACGATGATCCTGAGTTCGACGAGAGCGTCGTGTTGGAGATCTCGACCGCGCCGGATGCCGTGATCGCTGGGTTCGGCAGCACCGAGCAGACGGTTGGATGGATCACGGATGACGATGGCGAAGCCGCACCGATCGCCCTCTTTGCGCAGAGCCCCACGATTCTGGAAGCTGATGGGGCCTCGCGCATCGCGGTGGTGCAGCTCGAACTCTCGCGGCCGGCGCTGACGGACCTGACGATCAGCTACAACACCATCGCTAGCGGCGCGACGGCCGGGACGGATTACGTCGAGACCTCTGGCTCGGTTTCGTTCCCGCGCGGCGCCCAACTCGCCACCATAGGGATCGAGATCCTGAGCGACGAGGAGGCCGAGTTCCTGGAGTTCGTCGATCTGAGCTTCGGTCTTCCGGGCCAGGTTACACAGAGCACTGGTGGGCGGATCAGCATTCTCGACAACGACACGGCGCGGAATGTCACGGTCGAGGAGGCGCGGGCCGTGGCCTATCTTTACGAGGCCGGGCTGAACCGGGACGGCGATTTCGACCTGCCTGGCCTGAACTTCTGGATTGGGCTCTTGGGAAGCGGCGTCAGCCTCGTGGAGATCGCAGAGCAGTTCCTGAACTCCGACGAGTTCGCAGCCGTCGTGGGCGATCCGGATGCGTTGAGCGATCTCGACCTTGTCCAGGGGCTCTACCAGAATGTGCTCGGGCGCGAGGGGGAACCGGACGGTGTCGCGTTCTGGAGTTCCGTGGTCGCGCAGCCAGATTACGGGCGCGACCAGTTGTTGCTCGACTTCTCTCAGAGCGACGAGAACCGTGCTGCCTTTCCGGTCGTCGACCAACTCGCGAGCGTGAGTGAAGAGGACTGGGCGTTTCTCGGCTGATAGGGCCCATGCCGCGGGAAGGGCGCCCGGGCCGGCTTGACGGCGGGCGGGCGCCCTGATTGCGTCGGAGACGTCCCGATCCCTAACGGAGGCTCTGTCATGAACTTCGCGCGCTCCCGACACACGGCACTTGCGCTTGGCCTCTTCGTCGCCGGGCTCGCCGTTACGCCCGCTTCAGCCGATGAGCTGAACGCGCTCGTCTGGTGCGATCATACGGACGATGCGCTGATCGAGCCCTTCGAGGCGGCGCATGGCGTGACGGTGAACCTCAAGGAGTATGAGGGGACGGGGACGGCACTCTCGATCATCGAGCAGAGCCGGCCGGGGGACTGGGACGTGCTGGTGATCGACGGGATCGACGTGCCGCGCGCGGTGCAGGCCGGTATCCTCGCGCCGCTGCCCGAGGAAGCGCTGCCGCTCGACGATCTCTTTCCCGAGCTCGTCATGGCCGAGAACCATGTGGTCGACGGCAAGACCTACGCGGTCTCGGAGAAGTTCGGCTACAACACGATCTCCTACAACAAGCAGGCGGTGGATCCGGCGGACATGACTGACATGTCCGTGATCTGGTCCGAGAAATATGCCGGGCGGATCGCGATCTACGACTACTACCTGCCGGTCATGGGGATGGTCGCGGTCGGCCTCGGCAAGGAGACGGCGGCGCTGACAGAGGCGGATCTGCCGGCGATCCGCGAGAAGCTCTTCGCCATGAAGGCGGCCGCGAAATCCGTGGGCGAGGTGGTCGCCTCGCAGACCGCGATCGCGACCGGAGAGGTGGATATCCTGGTCGGGGGCGGCGAATGGGTGACGGCATCGCTCACCGAGGAGCTGCCGGAGCTCGACTGGGTGCTGCCGGAGCAGGGCGGCGTGCGCTGGTCGCAGTCCATCGGCGTGTTCTCGGATAGCGAGCGCAAGGATCTGGCGGTGGAGTTCGTGAAATACATCACCTCGCCGGAGGGGCAGGCGCGGCTCGCGACCTCGTCCTGCTACTGGGCGATGCCGGCGAACCGGGAGGCGGCGGCGCATCTGAGCGATGACCAGCGCTCGGCGCTGCGGTGGGAGGACCAGGCGGCTTATCTGAAGCGCGCCCAGCTCTATCCGGCACCGGACGCGGCGCTCGACCGCGCGATGCAGGATGTCTGGACGGAGATGCTGCAGCGGTGACGGGCGCGCCCGGGCGCAGCGCTTCCGCCCCTCTCCCAGGCCGGTTCCGAAGGGGCATCGAACCCCTTCGGAACCGCGGTCGGCTGCGCCGCCCGGGGCCCTGTGACCCCGCTTGGTGCGACCGGGGGCCCTTGGCGCCCCGGTTGGACCGCGTGCCGGCCCGGGTGGCGGGCACCGGGTTGGGGATCGGGCAATGAACGGGACCGCGGAGCGGGCCGGGCGGCGGCGCGCCTGGGCGGCTGTGGCGCCCGCGCTCCTCTGGACGGCCGCCTTCTTCGTTGCACCCTTCGCGCTGATGGTGGCGATGAGCCTCTGGCGGCGCGGCGATGCGGGGATCGAGCGCGTCTGGACCTTCGAGAACTATCGCGGCTTCTTCGAGCGGCCGGCCTTTCTCGAGGCGCTGGCGAACTCTCTCGAGATCACCCTGATCGTCACCGTGCTTTCGGTGCTCCTCGCCTATCCTTTGGCCGCGCTCATCGCCTATCGCGTGCCCGCGCGGCTGCAACGGCTGGCGCTGGCGCTGGCGGTGCTGCCGTTCTGGACCTCCTATGTGGTGCGCTCCTACGCGTGGAGCCTGGTGCTGGCCGACAAGGGCGTGCTGAACCGAGCACTCGCCGATCTGGGACTGCCCGCCCTCGAGATCGCCGCGAGCCGGGCCGCAACGGTCACGGGCTTCGTGCATTTCTTCGTCATGCTGCTCACGCTCACGATCTATGCCGCCCTCCGCCAGCTGCCCGCCGGCTATGCGCGCGCCGCCGCGGATCTCGGCGCAGGGCCGGTCACGCGTTTCCGGCTCATCGTGCTGCCGCTCACGCTGCCGGGGGTGGCGGTGGGCGCCTTTCTCACCTTCGTGCTCGCGATGGGGGACTACATCACGCCGCAGATCCTCGGTCAGGGCTCGGAGCTGACCCTCGCCCAGGTGATCATGCTGCAGCTCGGGCGCCGGGCGGATCTGCCCATGGCCGCCGCCCTCTCGGTGATCCTGATGATCGCGGTGACGCTCGCCTATCTCGCCACGGCCCGCTGGCTCCGGCTCGAACGGGTATGAGCGCGATGCCCGCCACCGTCCCGGCCACGCGCAGTGCCGCCCGCCGCGCGCCGCGGGCGCGACCGCTGCAGACGCGGAGCGGGCAGCGCGGCGCCTGGGCAGAGGCCACCGCGCGGCGCGCCCCGCCATGAGGGCGCTGAGCGGGCTTGCGGCCGCGGCCTATGCGCTGGCGCTCTACGCCTTCATCTACCTGCCCGTCGCCGTGCTGGTGGTGTTCTCGTTCCAGGACGGCCGCCTGCCCGTGCCGCCCTTTCGCCCGGCGACCACGCGTTGGTACGAGGCGGTCTTCGCCGACCGGGACATCACCGAGGCGCTGCTGCATTCGCTTGGCGTCGCAGCGCTCTCCTCCGCGCTTGCCTGCCTGCTCGGCTTCCTGGCCGCATGGGGGCTGGCGCGGGCCCGGCTGCCGGGGGAGCGGGCGATGCGCGCCCTGCTCGCTGCACCGCTGACCGTCTCCTATCTCATCATCGGGCTCGGCCTTCTGGTCTCCTTCAACCTCGTGGGCCTCTCGCGCTCGCTCTGGGCGGTGGGCATCGGGCATGCGGTCATCAACACGCCGCTCTGCTTTCTCATCCTCGCGGCCTCCATGGGCGCGCAGCAGGCGGGCATCGAGCGCGCCGCCCGCGATCTCGGCGCGCGCGAATGGCAGGTCCTCTGGCTCGTCACCGCACCGATGCTCTGGCCGGCGCTCTTCGCCGCCTTCGCCCTCTCGGTCACCTTCTCCTGGGACGAGTTCGTGATCGCGTTCCTGCTCACCCGCTTCGATGTCACGCTGCCGGTGGAGATCTGGTCGCTCTTGCGCTCGGGCCTCGACCCGAAGACAAACGCAGCCGGCTCGGTGGTCTTTCTCGTCTCGGTCGCGGTGGTGCTGGCGGTGGAACTGGTGGTGCTCGGCAGAGGGCGTGACAGAAAGCGCGGGAACGGGGAACGCGGGGGCGGGGTCCGGTCATGACCGCCGCGCTGGAGGTCGAGGGCGTGAGCCGCCGCTACGGCGCCACGCAGGCGCTGGAGGCCGTGTCGCTCACCGTGCCCGAGGGCGCCTTCGCCGTGGTCCTCGGCCCGTCCGGCTGCGGCAAGAGCACGCTGCTCGGCATCCTCGGCGGCTTCGTGCCACCGTCGGCGGGGCGCGTCCTGATCGGCGGGCGCGATGTCACGCGCATGCCCCCGGCGCTCCGGCCAACCACCACGGTCTTCCAGGACTATGCGCTCTTTCCGCACATGGATCTCGCCGACAATGTCGGCTTCGGCCTGCGCATGCGCGGCTGGAAGCGGCGCGCGCGGCGCGCGCGGGCGGGCGAGATGCTGGCCCTCGTGGGGCTCGACGGCGCCGAGGCGAAGACACCGGATGCGCTCTCCGGCGGCCAGCGCCAGCGCGTCGCCCTGGCCCGCGCGCTCGCGGTCGAGCCCGAGGTGCTGCTCCTCGACGAGCCGCTCGGCGCGCTCGATCTCTCGCTCCGGCGCGCGATGCAGCGCGAGCTGAAGGCCATCCAGCGCCGTCTCGGCACAACCTTCGTGCATGTCACCCACGATCAGGAGGAGGCGATGGCCATGGCCGACCTCATCGTGGTGATGAATGCCGGGCGCATCGAGGATGCCGGCCCGCCCGAACGCGTCTATCTCCGCCCGGCCAGCCGGTTTGCGGCGGGCTTCATGGGCGAGATCAACCTCCTCGCCGCCCGCGCGGGGCCGGTCCGCGGCGACCGCCAGCTTGCCGATACCGCGCTCGGCCCCATGACCCTGCCGGTGGGCGAGGGCCTCGCCCAGGGCCGCGCGCTCACGCTCGGCCTCCGGCCGGAGCATGTGGCGCTGGCGCCGGCCCCCGCAGCGGCGCGCCCGGGCATGCCGGACGGCCCCGTCACCATCCCCGCGCAGGTGCTGGAGAGCGCGTTCTTCGGCACGCATCACCGCGTGCGTGTGGCTCCGCGCCCGGCCGGGCCCGAGCTCGTCGTCCACCTGCCCCAGGCCGCCGCCCCCCGGGCCGGGGACAGCATCGCGCTCGCCATTGACCCCGACCGCCTCATCCCGCTGCCCCAGGAGAGCCCATGACCGACCCGCTGCCGCGTGCGAGGCCCGAGGACTGGTGGCGCATCACCCGCTGCGCCGACGACATCACCATGATCGACGAGCCGCATATCGAGCCCTTCTACCGCTGCAACTGCTGGCATATCCGCGGGCGCGAGCGCGACCTGCTCGTGGACAGCGGCATGGGCGTCGTCAGCCTGCGCGCCTGGGTGCCGCCGGTGAACGAGCGCGCCATCCTCGCCGTGGCCAGCCACACCCATTTCGACCATATCGGCTGCCATCACGAGTTCGAGCAGCGCGCGGTGCACCGCGCGGAGGCGGAGCTGCTCGCCGCGCCCGACCGCGTCGCCACGCTCGCCGATCCCTATGTGACCGATGCGATCTTCACCCGGCTGCCGCCCGCGCCCTATGCGAGCGCGGCCTATGCCGTGACGCCCGCGCCGGCCACGATGCTGCTGGAGGACGGCGAGGTGCTCTCCACCGGCGACCGCCGCTTCGAGGTGATCCACACGCCCGGCCACAGCCCGGGCGGCATCGCCCTCTGGGAGGCCGCCACCGAGACCCTCATCTCCGGCGACATCGTCTATGACGGCCCGCTGGTCGAGGACACCTACCACGCCGATGCGGACGCCTATGTCGCCTCGATGCGCCGGCTCCTCGAGCTTCCGGCGCGCACTGTGCACGGCGGCCATTTCCCGAGCTATGACGGGGCGCGCCACCGCGCCCTCATCCGCGCCTGGCTCGACGGCAAGGGCGCCTAGTTGATCCGCGCCCAGGTGAGTTTCGTGCGGGTCTCGCCCGGCACGTTCGACCACACATTCAGCGTCGCCCTGGTGCCGAGGCTGTAGCCGCCGAGGAGCTTGAAGATCTCCTTCATCGCCTCGGCGGAGTCGAGGATGCCCTGTCCCGGGCTCGGCTTCCGGGTGAGCCCCGGCCCGATGCATCCCTCCAGCGTGGTCGAGCTGTCGCGCAGCGCGTCGTGGATGAGGATCTGGTCGATGGCCTTGTGCTCCACGACCTGCAGGCAGTCGATCGTGCCCTTGCCGCGCTTCTTCTTGGAGTGCTTCAGCGCGTATTGCCCGATCTTGAGGTTCACATAGCCGTTCCCGCGCTCGATGGTCGGGAAGAGGCGGGTGCTGGTGCGGATCTGCGGCGGCATCAGATGCGTGACGCTCTGAAGTTTGCTCTCGGCCGCGATGGGCGGCATGAGCGCCATCGTGCCGATCTCCAGCCACCCAGGAACGCTCCCGTCCCGGTGCGCCTTCGGTTCGCGCCAGAGGTTGAGGATCGAGTAGACGAAGGGCATGGCAACACTCCCTTTCCGGTAGAATCACACGAACGTGAAGTTACGTTAAGGAAACATACACCGCGGAGGGGAGCGCCGATCGTCTCGAATCGGGGCATTTCGAGATGCAACCCCCGATATCCGCCGCTCAGGTCGGCCACTAGGGTGGTCGCCATGCCGCCACCGAGCGCGGCGCATAAGGGAGCCACGAGACCGTGCCTTTAACAGAGTATGCCGCGCACAAGCTGGTTCAGTTTCGTGCGAAAGCGGTGCGTGAGAGTGTGATCGGCCTCGGCCATGTGTCCCAGGCCTTCAGCCAGTCCATCGATCTCTACGGGTTCCTGTCGAGCAACGACGCCGTCTATGGCGGGGTCTGCGATGCGATGGTCTGCTTCTGGATCGCGGCGGGCGGCGGCGGGGGCTTCTGGCAGCGGCTGCGGACGGACGGGAGCCAGCTCCGCCAGGACATCGCGGCTCTGCAGGCCGGCAGCGGCGTCGGCAACGCCCAGATCCGCGCGGGCAATGCCTGGCTGCAGAGCAAGCAGCTCGCGCTGGCGCTGCCCTGCAACGACGACCGGGACCTCGCGCTGCAGGAGATGCTGGACACCATCACCGCACCGAACCCGGATGGAGCCGGAGGCACGGCGCAACCGGTCTTCCGCAAACTCTCCTTCAGCGGCCGGGCGGGGGCGCATACGGTGGGGCTGCTGATCGCGGGCAACGTGGTATTCTTCGACCCGAATTTCGGGGAGTTCGAGTTCGACTCGATCGAGAAGTTCCGGGAGTGGTTCAAGCTGTACTGGGTGAAGTCGCTCTACAATCTCGGCCTCTCCGGTACGTACTGCATGTACAGCTTCGTGCACGCCTAAGGCGGCCGGCGCAGGCGGGCCGCTCAGGGAGGTCCCGGGTCGAGCCCGGGACCGCC
>JBCBWF010000091.1:0-14244 GCA_039817245.1 Pseudomonadota bacterium
ACATCCATCTGCTGGCCGAGCGTGGTCTCCGTGGCGCCGCCGCGGACGGTCTCGATATCGACGCGGCGCCCGCGGGTGAGGCGCTTCTCCTCCGCCGTCAGCCGGCGGAAGGTGGCCGCGGTGGTGGCTACCGGTGCCACGCCCGCGCTGTTCTGGCGCGGCGCGAGGCCGAGGAAGCGGTAGAGCCCGTCCGGCCGGCGGATGGCGACGAAGAGGGCGATATGCTCGCGCCCCTTGATCGGCACGGCCATCAGCCCGCGCGCGGCCTCCTGCCCGCCGATGCGGGTGCGCTCGAGGCCGGCCACGGTGCTGCCGCCCTTCAGCGCCTCGCGCAGGTTCGGCGCCCAGCGCTCGCGGATATAGGCGGTGAGCGAGCCGCCGGGATCGCGCGCGCCGTCGAAGATGAAGCGCGCCCCCGAGCGCTCGGCGCCGAGCACGGCGCGGGGCGTGTTCTGCATCTGCCAGCCCTCGGGCACGGTGAAGGTGAAGTCGAGCGGCCCGTGCAGGAAGCTGCGGTCGCGGATCATCCCCTGCTCGGGCGAGGGGCCCCAGGTCATCCCGTCGATGGCGGCAAGGTAGCGATTGCGCCCGCGCTCCTGCGCGCCGCCGGCGGCGGCGACGCGCGCGGCGAGGGCCTCGGCGGCCTGCACCCGCGCGCCGGTGGCCGGGTGGGTCGAGAAGAAGCTGACGCTGTTGGGGTCGTAGCGCTTGCCGGCGGCGCGGGCGTCGAGGGCCGCGTTGGCGCCGAGGCTGGCGAGGAAATCGGCCTGCGCGCCGGGGTCGTAGCCCGCATCGGCGAGGTAGCGGATGCCCAGCGCATCGGCCGCGAGCTCATCGGAGCGCGAATAGCTGGCGAGCACGCCGCCCGCCGCGCTCTGCAGCGCGCTGCCGAGGCCCACCGGGTCGATGCCCAGGACGGCGAGGCCGAGCGAGCCGAGGAGCACGCCGGCCGAGGCCACGGCCTGGCGGTTGGAGCGCAGCGCGTTGTGCCCGCCGGTGACATGCGCGATCTCGTGGCCGATCACGCCCGCGAGCTCCGCCTCGTCATTGGCGAGCGCGAGGAGGCCGCGGGTGACGTAGACATAGCCGCCCGGCACCGCGAAGGCGTTCACATCCGGGCTGTCGATGACCGTGAAGGTCCACTTTGCGCCCGGCTGCTCGGTGACGGCGACGAGGCGGCGGCCGATCCGGTCCACATAGGCGGTGAGCTCGGGGTCCTCGTAGGCGCCGCCGAACTTGGCGAGGATCTTGGGGTGGTTCTCGTCGCCGAGCCGCTGTTCGGAGGCGCTGCGGGTGGGGTTGCCGCGCGGGATGCCGGCGGGGGTGGCGGCGGTGGTGGAGCCGACCGCGCCGCTCTGCCCGGAGGAGGGCACGCCCGGCGCCGGTGCGCAGGCGGCGAGCCAGGGAAGCAGCAGCGCCAGGAGCCAGACATGGCGGGACGGACGAGCAGGCATGGCTTTCCTCTCTGACAGCGCCTTCGGTCGCGCGGATTATAGCAGCTCCTCGCCGGTGCGCACCGCCTGCCGGGGGGGCGCAGCGCCCACCTCGCAGAGAGCACTGCCGAATTGACCCCCGCCCCCCGATTGCGTACCCCGAACCCATCACGACGCGCAGCACGGCCTCGTAGCTCAGCTGGATAGAGCAGCCGCCTCCTAAGCGGCAGGTCACAGGTTCGAATCCTGTCGGGGTCACCACCTTGCTCATCCGGACCGGCGGCGCGCATGGAGGGGGAACCTGATGGCGAAGCTGAGACGTCCGGTCCCCGTGATCTTCGCGACGGCACTGTCGCTCTTTCTGGCGCTCGCCACCGGGGTGGCCGGGGCGCACGCGACCAAGGAGCGCTCGGTTCCCGAGGACGGGGCCTCGGTGCGCGGGTCGCCGCCGGTGATCGCGATGATGTTCGATGCGCCGATCCGGATCACCATGATCGCGCTGACCGGCGAGGGCGGACAGGCGCTGAGCCTGGTGCGCAACGACGATATGGCGCCCGTGACCCGCTTCGAGGCCGCGCCCGAGCCGCTGGCTCCGGGGCGCTACGAGGTGCGGTGGCGCGGCCTTGCCGAGGACGGCCACGCGATGGAAGGCCGCTTCTCCTTTACCGTCGAATAGGCCGTGCTCGGGGCGCTTGCGGGCCTCGGGGCCGAGGGCTGGGTGGGGCTCGGCGCGAAGGCGGCGCTCTATCTCGCGAGCCTTCTGGCGGCCGGGAGCGTGCTCTTTCTCGCCGTGTTTCCATCGGCCGGGGCGCAGTCGCGGCGCGCGGCGCGGCGCATCCTGGCGCTGGGCGCGGCGGCGGCGGTGCTGCTCTCGCTCGCGCGCCTCGGTCTGCAGGCGAGCTTTCTCGGCGGGACCCCGGCGGCGGCGTTCGACCCGGTGCTGTTGAGGATCGTGGTGGAGAGCCCGTTCGGCACGAGCCTGCTGTTACGCGTGGCGGGAGCGGCGCTTTGCCTGGCGGCTCTTGGCGATCGCGGGGCCGATCGCGGGGCCGGGCATGGGGCCGGGCGCGGGGCAGGGCGCGGCGCCTGGCTCGGTGCGGGCTTGTTCGGCGCTCTGATCGTCTGCGGTTCCTTCGCCTTTGTCGGCCACACGCTGGCGCCGCCGCGCGCGCTGGCGGGCGGGTTCGTGACGCTGCATCTGCTGGGGCTGGCCTTCTGGCTCGGCGCGCTCGGGCCGCTCGTCGCTGCGACGCGGGGCGGCGCGGCGCAGGGGGCCGCGCTGGCGGAGCGTTTCGGGCGCATCGCCCTCGGCGTCGTTGCGCTGCTCGCGCTGGCGGGAGCGCTGCTGTTTGCGCTGCTCACTGGCGGGCGGGTGCCGGATCCCGCGCGCGTCTACGATCAGGCGATGACTACGAAGCTTGCGCTGGTGCTCGGCGTGCTCGCGCTGGCCGGCCTTAACAGGATGCGCCTGACGCCCGCCTTGCGCGCCGGGCGGGCCGGCGCGGGCGCTGCGCTGCGCCGCTCCATCGCGGCCGAAGCGGGGCTGATCCTGGGCGTGCTGGCGCTCACCGCGGCGATGACGGGGCTCGCGGCGCCGCGGTGAGCGGGATTGTCATTCGTCGGTCCAGTAGGGGACCTGGGACCTGGTGTGGGTGAAGAAGGTGCGGGTGTGGGGGCCGCGCATGGGGCCGTTGCCCCCGGTGACGAGGCCGATCTTGCCGCTGTCGGGGTACTCGAAGACATCCGTCGCGTTGAGGCCGGAGAGGGCCATGTAGCGCAGCACCGCCGTGCCCTCGTTGCGGAGCTGAAAGGCGATGCCGGTGCCGGGGGGAATGCAGACGAGCTGGCCCTCGCGGACCGGGTGATCCTCCTCGCCATAGCGCAGGGTGGCCTCGCCGGCGAGGATCCAGAACACCTCCTCGTTCACATGGTGGAAATGGCGGGGCCATGCGGCCTTGCCCGGCGGCACCTCGGTCAGCGTCATGCCGATCTGGGTGGTGCCGAGCGCGCGGCCGACCGCGCCGAGCCGGCCCTCGAACTGCGCGCCGTGGCGGTTGGTGTCGGAGAGCTCGGGATGCTCGAGGATCCCCTCGAGGCTGACGATGCGCGGGGCGGTCATGATGTTCTCCATCGGGCTCAGGCCAGGCCCATCTTGGCTTTCACATGGGCGAGCACCTCGGCCATCGGGCCTGCGGGGCTGAATTCGACATAGGTCGTGTCCTCGAGGAAGCGCAGGACATGGCCGGGGGGCCAGTAGTAGATCTCGCCGGAGCGGACCGTTTCGCTGCTGCCGTCCTGGTAGCGGACCTCGATTGCGCCCTCGACGACGTAGCCCCAGTGCGGGCACTGGCAGTGGTCGTGCGGCAGGCCGGCGAGGACGGGGGCGAGGTCGGAGCCTTTGGCGAGCTTGAGCTGGCCGGCGATCATGTCGCCGAAGAGATCGCCGCGGACGGTGACCCCCTCGACATCGATCTCGGCGGGCAGGGTGTCGACATGGGCGTGCATGCTGGGTCTCCCGGTGGGTCTGCTCGGTTGCGATGGGGCGAGGATAGGCGGCGGGGCGTTCCCGGGGCCGTGCCGGCATGCGTTCCGAAAGCGTTCCCGGCGCGGCTTGGCGGGCCGGGCGGGATCGGGCAGGAACGGGGCATGGTGTGGCGGGTGTCCTTCTTCGGCGGCGCGCTGCTCGCGGATGGCGCGGGCCGGCCCGTGCGGCTGGCCGGGCGGCGCGCGGATGCGCTTCTGGCGCGGCTGGCGATGGAGCCGGGGCGGCCGGTGGCGCGGCGCGCGCTGGCGGCGCTGCTCTGGCCGGAGCGGGACGGGCCGGGCGGCCTCGGCGCGCTGCGCCAGGCGGTGCATCTCATCCGGCAGGCGACCGCGCCGGGGGTGATCGAGGGCGACCGGGCCGGGATCGGCCTCGCGCCGGGCGCGGTGGAGACGGATCTCGGCCGGCTCGCCGACGAGGCGACGATGCTGGCGGCGGCGCGGGAGCTGCGCGACGGCTTGGGCGGGGCCGGGGATGGCGCCGGGTTCCTCGCGGGGCTCGCGGTGGCGGGGCCGGCGCATGCGGGCTGGCTGGAGCATGCGCGCGCCCTGGCGGAGCGGCGGGCGGGTGCCGCGCTCGGCCGCCTGGCGGCGGCGGAGCTTGCGGCCGGGGCGCCGCTGGAGGCGAGCCTTGCGGCCCGTGTGTGGCTGGCGCTCGAGCCGCGCTCGGAGGCGGCGGTCCGCGCCTTGGCGGAGAGCGAGCGCGCCATGGGCGAGCCTGCCGCAGCGCGCCGGGAGATCCGCGACTATGCCCGGCGGGCAGAAGCGGCGGGGCAGACGCCCTCGGCCGCGCTGCTGGCGCTGGAGGCGGCGCCCGCAGGCCATGGCGTCGCGGCCGGGGAGGAGACGGTGCTGGCCGCGCTGGCCCTCGCCGCGGTTGTGGGCGAGGACGCGCCGGAGGCCGCCGGACGGCTCGCGCGGCTCCTGACGGCGATGGGCGCGGCGGATGTGAAGGCGCGCCAGGCGACGGTCTCCGCGCTCTTCGGGGAGCGGGGGCTGCGCGCCTCGGTGGTCGCCGCAGCGGTAGACACGGCCGATGCGCTCGCCCGCGCGGAGGGGCGCGCGCGGATCGGGATCGCCGTGACGCGGGTCTGGCGCGGGGAGGACGGGCGCGCGGGCCTGCGGGAGGTTGACCGCGCGCGGGCCGTGGCGCTCGCCGCCGAGGCCGCGCCGGGCGAGATCCGCGCCGAAACCGCCCTGAAGGCGCTGAGCGGGGCGGAGGATCTGGCCTTCGCGGAGGCGGAGGGGGCGCTGCTGCTGGCGCGCCGGCCCGGGGCGGTGCGCGAGGCGCGGCCCTTCGTCGGTCGCGCGGCGGAATGCGCGCAGATCGGGGCTGCGGCCGAGGCTGTGGAGGCGGGCGGCGCCGCGCGGGTGCTGGTGGTGAGCGGGGCGCCGGGGATCGGCAAGACCGCGCTCATCGGGGCAGCACTCGGCGCCGCGCCCGGGCTTGCCGTGATCCGGGCCAAGCCGGCGGCGGGGCCGGCGGGCAGCGCGGATCTGCTGGGTCCGCTGCTCGCCGCGCTGGAGGCCGGCGTGGCCGGGGAAGGGGCGGGGGAAGGGGCGGGGGAAGCGGCCGGGGAAGGGGCCCGGCAAGCGGCGTCCGATGCGGTCCCGGATGCGGGGGCGAAGCGCGAGGGGCATGTTGACCGGATTGCGCGGCTGATCGGCGGGGCCGCCGGCGCGCAGGTCGTGGTGATCGAGGATGCCGAGACCGTTGGCGAAGCGGATGCGCGCGCGCTCGCCGGGCTGATCGAGCGGTTGCAGGACTGCGCTATCCTCTGGCTCTTCGCGGCGCGGAGCGAGCGGCGGGGCGCGCAGGCGGCCCTGGCGGGGCTCGCCGGGGTCGTGCCGCTGGCGGAGCTGACGCTCGCCCATCTCGCCCGCGCGGATGCCGAAGCGATCGCGGCCGGCTACGGCGTGGGCGCGGCGGCGCGGGCGGCCTGTCTCGCGCGCGCCGGGGGCAACCCGCTCTTCCTGCACCAGCTCCTGATGCATCAGGCGGAGGAGACGGCGCCGGATGCGCCCGCCGGCTCCGCCGTGCCCGCCTCGATCGAGGAGGCGATCCTGGCGCGGCTCGATGCGCTGGACACCGCGGCGGTGGCGACGCTGCGGCTGGCCGCGATCCTCGGCGATGCGGCGCCGGAGCGCGCACTGCGCCAGATCGGCGCTGTCGGTTCTGCGGTGCTGGAGAGCCTGGCCGCGCGCCGGCTGATCCGGCGGGAGGGTGGAGCCATTTGGGTCGATCACGGGCTCATCCGCGACGCCATTCTCTCCGTCACGCCTGCGCCGGCGCGGGCGCGGGCGCATGCGCGCGCGGCGGCCTGGTTCGAGGGGCGCGACCCGGAGCGGCATGCGCGCCATCTGCTCGCCGCCGGCGATGCGCGCGCGGGCGAGGCGCTGCTTGGCGCCGCGCGGGGCGCCGCTGCCGCGGGGCGGCAGAGCGTGGCGGCCGATCTCGCGGCGGCCGGGGCAGGTTGCGCGAGGTCGGGCGCTCTGCGCGCCGCGCTCCGCATCGAGGAGGCCGCGGCGCTCGCCGCGAGCGGGGCGCTCGCCCGGGCCGAGGCGACCTATGAGGCGGCGCGGCATCTGAGCCTCGACCGCGCGCTGCGCGCCGACGCGCTGATCGGGGCGGCCAATGTTCAGCGGCTGCAGGACCGCACCGCGCCGGGGCTCGCGCTGCTGGCGGAGGCCGAGCCCCTGCTCGGCGCGGAGGAGGCGGCGCGGCATGCGCGGCTGCTGATCACCCGCGGCCGGCTCCTCTTCGCGGCGGGCGCGGCGGCCGAGAGCCGTGCGGCCTATCTCGCCGCCGAGGCGCGGGCGGAGGCGGCGGGGCTCGCGGCGCTGGAGATCGAAGCGCTCGGCGGGCTGGCGGATGCGGCCTATGCGCAGGGCGATATGCCCGCCGCGGACACCCATGCCGCCGCCGCCATGGCCGCCTGCGCGCGGGCGGGGCTGAGCGGGCTCGAGACCGTGCAGCGTGCCTTCCGGGCGCATGTGATGGTCTACAACGCCCGGCTCGCCGAGGCCCGCGCGATGGCCGAGCATGCCGCGGCGGAGGCCGCCGAGCGCTATGACTGGCGCGCCGAGATCAATGCCCGGCTCGGCATCGCCTCGGGCGCGTTCTGCGCGGACGATCTGGCGGCCTGCGCCGAGGCGGCCGGCGCGGCGGCGCGGCTGGCGGCGCGCTCGGGCGCGCGGCGCTTCGACCTCGTCGCCGGGCTCTACCGCGCGCGCCTGGCGATCGCGCGGGGCGAGGCGGCGGAGGCCGCGCGCCTGCTGGAGGCGCTGCGCGCGCCGCTCGAGGCGGTGAACCCGCAGACCCACGGCGCGCAGCTGGCGCTTCTGGATGCGCTGGTCGCCGGCCGGCCCGCGGAAATGGCGGCGCGGCTCGAGGAGGCGGAGGCGGCGCTGGAGGCCGGGGCGGTGGCGCATAACGCGCTGCGTGTCCTGCCGGTCGCGGCGCTGCTCTGGCACCGGCTGGGCGAGCGGGGCCGCGCCCGCGCCGCGCTCGCCCGGCTGCGCTGCGAGACGGTCACGGGCCGCTCCGCCTGGGCCGAGCGCCATGCGGCTGGGATCGGCGCGCTGCTGGAGGGCGGCGACCGGGCGGGTACGGCGAAGGCGCTGGCAGCGCTCGGCTTTCGCCGGCTGGCCGCCGTGCTGCGCGCGCCGGAGGGGGCGACGGGGACGCTGCTGGTCTGCTAAGCGCTGCCGGCCGCCGCTCCGAGCCGGGCTTGCCTTTCGCGGGCCGATGCGCGATCCAGATCTCCCGAAATCAAGCTCTGGCCTGCGCCGAATGGAACTGCGGCAGATACGGTACTTCCTGGCGCTGACGCAGACGCTCAACTTCACGCGCGCGGCGGAGCAGTGCAACGTCACCCAGCCGACGCTGACGCTCGCCATCAAGAAGCTGGAGGAGGAGCTCGGGGGGCCGCTGGTGCATCGCGAGCGCCAGCGCACGCATCTGACGCAGCTCGGCCAGATGGTGCTGCCCTTCCTGGAGCAGGTCTATGAGAGCAGCCATGCCGCGCAGGCGGTGGCGAAGGATCTGAGCCGCGGGGACCGGGTGCCGCTGCGCCTCGGTGTGTCGGATTCCTTCGACAAGGGCCATCTGCTGAAGCCGATCCGCGAGGTGAAGGCGGCCGCGTCCGGGCTGGAGCTGCATGTGGATGGCGGCCCTGATCCGCTGCTGGCCGAGCGGCTGGATGCGGGCCAGCTGGACCTCGCCATCGTCGATCTCGGCGCGGTGTCCGAGGAGCGGATGCGCACGGCCCCGCTCTACACCGACGAGATGTGCATCCTGTCGCCGGCGGACGACCCGCTGGTGGATTGCGAGACCGTGTCGCTCGCGGATCTGCTCGGACGCCATTGGGTCGGCCTCCTGCATTCGCGGGTGCATCGGGGCTTTGCCGAGGCCGCCGCTGCCGCCTCGCCGCACTGGAGCGAGCAGCACCGGGCGGGCCGGCCGACGGAGGCGCAGCTCCTGGTGCTCTCGGGCCTCGGCCTCGCGCTCGCCGGCGCGCATGAGCCGCTGATCCCGGGCCTGGCCTTCTGCCCGCTGACGGAGCCGCTGCTCACGCGCACCATCGGCATCGCGGAGGTGCGCGGCCGGCCTTCCTCCATCGCGGCCCTCGCGCTCTCGCGCCTGTTGCGCGCGCAGACCTATGCGCCGGGCGCCAGGTCCCCGGCGGCCGCCAGCACCGCCTCGGGGCCCGGCCGCGCGCACTGATCGGCGCCGCCGAGGACCGCGCGCACGACCCCGTCTGCCGAGATCAGAAACAGGCTCGCCAGCGGCAGGAACCAGGCGCCGTTGCCGTAGAGTTGGGTGAGGTCGTAGCCCTGCGCACTCAGGAACTCCTGGTCGATCTGCGGCAGCGGGATGAGGCAGCCATAGGCGAGCGCCACGCCCTCGTCGACATCGCAGACCACCTCGCAGCTCAGGCCGAGCGTGGCCTTGGTTTCCGCCGCGCGCCCGCCGACCTCGGGCGTGATGACGGCGAGGCAGAGCCCCGCGGCGGCGAGGTCGGCGACGCTCTCCTCGAAGGCGCGCATCTGCGCGTTGCAGTAGGGGCACCAGAGACCGCGGATGAACATCAGCACGAGCCCGCGCGGCCCCATGAGGTCGGAGAGGCTGACGAGCGCGCCATCGGCGTTGGGCAGCGCGAAATCCGGCGCTGGCGTGCCGGGCTGGGGGCGTTGATCCGTCTGGCCTATGGCGGTCACGAAGGCCACCATGCGCGCATTATGCTCTCCGAAGACCGCCCGGGTCTCCCGCTCGATCACCTCGATCTCCTCGCTCAGCCTCGGCATGGGTCCCTCCTTCGGTGCCGGCCGCCGCATTGGCGCGCTCTCACTAAAATAGCATGCCCCGAATTTACAAGAATACGTGAATTCACGGGCGCGTGTTCTCTCCAACAACTTTCAATTCCATAGGTACAATCTATTGTTCGTTTTCTCGTGGTTCGTACATCGTCGCCGAAGCCAGATTTGGCTGTCAGCATCGAGGAGAACGACGATGACCACCATCCGCCGGATCGCCAGCGCGGCCGTTGCCGCATGTGTCGCCGCGGGCGCCCTGAGCGCCGTGGGCCAGGAGATCAACCGCGCGAGCTTCAACGCCGACGGATCGGTCAACCAGCCGGAGAATTGGCGCGAATGGGTCTTCGTCGGCGCGCCGCTTACGCCCAACGCGCTGAACGACGGCAAGGCCGCGTTCCCCGAGTACCACAACGTCTATATCGAGCCCTCCGCCTTCGCGCACTGGAAGGCGACGGGCACCTGGGCGGACGGCACGCAGTTCGCCAAGGAACTGACGCTGATCCGCGAGAGCGAGAACTGCGACGACGCCACCGGCGCCTGCTTCGAGAGCTCGGGCCAGGGCTACTTCCAGGGCGAATTCTCGGGCCTCGAGCTGAAGGTGAAGGACACGACGCGCTTCGCGGACGAGCCCGGCAACTGGGCCTATTTCAGCTTCGGCCACCAGACGCCGCCCTATGCGCCGACCGCCACCGCCTTCCCCACCGAGACCTGCAACGCCTGCCACGAGGTGAACGCGGAGACCGACTTCGTCTTCACGCAGTATTACCCGGTGCTGCGCGCCTCGAAGCCGGAGTAACGCCGGCGATGCGCCGCGTGCGGCCCTTCGCGCTCGCCGCCCTCCTGGCGGACGGCTACGCGCTGGCCGTGGACGAGGCGGGCGCGATCACGGTGCCGGCAGTGGACTAACGCGCGGAGTGCCTGGAGTGTCATCTGCCCGCGCAGGCGACGGACTGGATCTATGCCCGGATCTAAGTCTGGGGCTATCCGGTGCTCGGCGCGGCCCGGGACCGACGCCCAAGTGCCGTGCTTCATCCTGAGCCCCCGGCTGCGTCCCGCGCGGCCGGGGTATGCGCGTGCCGCTGGTGACCCGGCGATATGCGCGCTCTATTGAAGTCATAAACGCTAGCAATTTCAATATTTTACCCTGGTGGCCCATCTCTCCCGGCGTGGGGCGGCCGCCCCGGACCCTCAATGAGGAGAGACCTCTATGTTCACCACCCCTGAGCGCGCCGACGCGATCGGCGCGATGGCCACACGCGTCGGGCTCGCCACGGTTTTCGGCTGGATCGGCGCGATGAAGTTCACCGCCTACGAGGCGGAGGCGATCAGCGGCCTCGTGGCCTCCAGCCCGCTGACCGGCTGGACCTATGCGCTGTTCGACACGATCACCGTGAGCGCCCTGATCGGCTCGGTGGAGATCGTCGCGGCCGGGCTGCTGCTGGCGGGGCTGGTGCGCCCGCTTCTCGGCGCGATCGGGGCCGCGATGGTGGCGGGCACGCTGCTCGTGACCGCGAGCTTCCTGCTCACCGCGCCGGTGGCCGAGGCCAGCGCCGGCGGCTTTCCCGCGCTCAACGTGCTGCCCGGCCAGTTCCTGCTGAAGGACCTCGCCCTGCTCGGCGCCGCGCTCTGGCTCGTTGCGCGCGACCTGCCGCGCGCAACCGCCGGCACCCCCTCCTGACCCCTTCCGCGAAAGGACGCGACCCATGGACCTCACCGACAAGACCGCCATCGTCACCGGTTCCACCTCCGGCATCGGGCTCGGCATCGCGCGTGGCTTCGCCGAGGCCAACGCCAATGTCGTGATGAACGGCTTCGGGCCGCAGGACGAGATCGAGGCGCAGCGCGCCGAGCTCGACACCCTCGGCACCGGCCAGGTGATCTACAACGCCGCCGATATGAGCAAGGGCGACGAGATCGTCGCCATGGTCCGCGAGGCCGAGGCGCGCTTCGGCGGCGTGGACATCCTGGTCAACAATGCGGGCATCCAGACCGTCGCCCCGGTCGACGAGTTCGACCCCGCGCGCTGGGACCTGATTATCGCGATCAACATGAACGCGGCATTCCACGCCGTGCGCGCCGCCCTGCCGGGCATGAAGGCGCGCGGCTGGGGGCGGATCATCAATGTCTCCTCGGCGCACGGGCTCGTCGCCTCGCCCTTCAAATCCGCCTATGTGACCGCCAAGCACGGCATCACCGGCTTCACCAAGACGGTGGCTCTGGAGGTGGCGGAGGCGGGGATCACCTCCAACGCGATCTGCCCGGGCTATGTGCTGACGCCGCTGGTGGAGAAGCAGATCCCCGAGACGGCCGAGGCGCGCGGCATCTCCGAGGAGGCGGTGAAGCGCGACGTACTGCTGGCCGCGCAGTGGACCAAGAAGTTCGTGACGGTCGAGCAGCTTGCGGGCACGGCGCTCTTTCTCTGCTCGGATGCGGCCGAGAACATCACCGGCATCTCGCTGCCGGTCGATGGCGGCTGGACCTCGTCGTGACGGAGGGGGGGATGACAGACGCGCCCCGCCCGCGCGTGGTGATCGTCGGTGCCGGCTTTGCCGGCATCGCCTGCGCCGCGCGCCTGGCCCGCCAGCCGGTCGATGTGGTGCTGATCGACCGGCGCAACCATCACCTGTTCCAGCCGCTGCTCTACCAGGTGGCGACTGCAGCGCTTGCGCCGGCGGATGTGGCCACGCCGATCCGCCACATGCTCCGCCACGCCGAGAACGTGACGGTGTTCTGGGACGAGGTGACCGGGATCGACCGCACCGGACAGGCGGTGCTCACCGGCACGCGGCGGGTGGCCTATGACTACCTCGTGCTCGCGACCGGCGCACGGCACAGCTATTTCGGGCGCGACGACTGGGCCGAGCATGCGCCGGGGCTGAAATCGCTGGAGGATGCGTTCCTCCTGCGCCACCGGGTGCTCGGCGCCTTCGAGCGCGCGGAGATGGAGACGGATCCGGCGGCGCGCGAGGCGCTCCTGGAATTCGTGATCGTCGGGGCCGGCCCCACGGGCGTGGAGCTCGCAGGCGCGGTGGCGGAGCTCTCGCGCCGCTCGCTTACGCGGGATTTCCGGCGGGTGACGCCTGCCTGCGCGCGGATCCGGCTGGTGGAGGCGGGGCCGCGCATCCTGCCGGCCTTCGACCCGCGCCTCGCGGCGGTGGCCGCGGAGAACCTCGCCGATATGGGCGTGGAGCTGCAGACCGATACGCGGGTGACCGAGATCGGTGCGGGCCGGGTGCGCCTCGGCGAAACCGAGCTCCGCGCCGAGACGGTGATCTGGGCCGCCGGCGTGCAGGCGAGCCCGGCGGGGCGCTGGCTCGGGGTGGAGACCGACCGCGCCGGGCGCGTGGCGGTGGACGAGGCGCTGCGCGTGCCCGGCGAGGGTCGCATCTTCGTGGTGGGCGACACCGCGGCGCACCGGCCCGGGGGCGCGGAGCGGCCCCTGCCGGGCGTCGCCCCCGTGGCCA
Source organism: Pseudomonadota bacterium (assembly GCA_039817245.1). GTDB lineage: Bacteria > Pseudomonadota > Alphaproteobacteria > Rhodobacterales > Rhodobacteraceae > Thermohalobaculum. Next base: position 12,755 of record JBCBWF010000091.1, read on the forward strand.
AGCAGATGGGGGCGCATGCGGCACGGGTGATCGCCGCGGCCGTGGCTGGAGCCGCGCCGCCCGCCCCCTTCCGCTACCGCGACTGGGGCGCCATGGCGACGATCGGGCGCAACAAGGCCGTGGCCGAGATCGGCGGCCTGCGGCTCACCGGCTTCGCCGCCTGGCTCCTCTGGTCCGCCGCGCATGTGGCGTTTCTGGAGGGCATGAAGAACCGGATCTCGGTCGGGCTCTCCTGGGCCTGGTCGTATCTCACCTGGGAGCGGGGTGCGCGGCTCATCATCGGATCCGGCGAAGCGCCGGCAAGGGAGGGCTGAGCATGGCCAGCAGGACTGCGAGCAAGACCAAGACCGTCAATCTCGCGCTGCAGGGCGGGGGCGCGCATGGCGCCTTCGCCTGGGGCGTGCTCGACAAGCTACTGGAGGACGGGCGGATCCTGCCGGAGGGCATCTGCGCGACCTCCGCCGGCACGATGAACGCGCTCGCGCTCGGCTACGGGCTCCATCTCGGCCTCGCCAGGGGCGACGGGCGGGAGCGCGCACGCGAGGTGCTGCACGCGCTCTGGAGCGAGGTCTCTCGGGCGGGCCGGCTCAGCCCGGTGCGGCTCGGCTCCGTGCCGGGCCTCCCGGTCGAGCATTCCCCGGGCTGGGCCTGGTTCGACGCGGTGACCCGCGCCTCTTCGCCCTATCAGTGGAACCCGTTCGACTACCATCCGCTGCGCGACGTGCTGGAGAAGGTCATCGACTTTCCGACGCTCGCCGCCTGCGACCGCACGAAGCTGTTCATCTCGGCCACCAATGTGCGCTCCGGCAAGGTGCGGGTGTTCGAGACGCCGGAGATCTCGATCGAGGTGGCCCTCGCCTCGGCCTGCCTGCCCTATCTCTTCAAGGCCGTGGAGATCGGCGGCGAGCACTACTGGGACGGCGGCTTCATGGGCAACCCCGCGCTCTTCCCGCTCTTCAACCGCACCGAGAGCCGGGACGTGATGATCGTGCATATCAACCCTGTCGAGAGGCCGGAGGTGCCGACCACGGGGCCCGAGATCCAGAACCGGGTGAACGAGATCTCCTTCAACGCCTCGCTGCTGAAGGAGCTGCGCGCGATCGCCTTCGTGAAGAAGCTGATCGAGAACGATATGCTGAAGGAGGGCTTCGAGACGCAGTTCAAGGAGGTGCTGGTGCATTCGGTGCGCGCCGAGGCCTCGATGTGCGAGTTCTCGGTGGCGACGAAGTTCGACACCTCCTGGCGCTTCCTGACGCTGCTTCGTGACCGCGGCCGGCGGGCTATGGAGGCGTGGCTTGCGGCGCATTTCGACGATGTCGGCCGGCGCGATACGGTGGATCTGCACACCGAGTTCCTGGGCTCCGTCACCCAGATCTTCGGCGAGCGGGAGAAGGCGGCGGAGTGAGCGGTGCCGGCGCTTCGGCGCCGGTTTTCCTTTGGGCCGGGACGCGAACACGAAAAAGGGCCGCCCGATCGGGCGGCCCTTGGCC
>JBCBWF010000018.1:0-28590 GCA_039817245.1 Pseudomonadota bacterium
GCGGCGCTTTCGCCGCCCCACCCTGCGCCGGCCTGCGAGCGCCCTGATCCTCGCCACCGCGCTGTCCACGATGGTCGCACCGGCGCTGATCGGCGCCGGCGCGGTGGAGATCGGCGATGCGGCGCGGGTCTTCTGGATCCACACCGTGACGATCGCGGCCTTCCTGATCGCGGCCCTCTACGGCTCGGTCCGGGCGGATGCGTTGCTGAGCATCGTGGTGGTGGTGTTCGTGGCGGTCGGCGTCGTGCTCTTCTTCGCGGGCCTCTACGCCTTCTATCCGGTGGGCGGCAACGAGCTGGCCGGCCGGGCCGATGACGGCGCGCCCTGCGCCCTCGGACCCGCGCCGCCCGGGGAGGAGGCGCAGGTGGCGGCCGGCTGCCCCTACATGCTACATGCCTGGCGCGACCGGCTCTACTTCTCGATCGTGACCTTCACGACGCTCGGCTACGGCGATTACCGGCCGTTCGCGGCCACCCGGCTGGTGGCGGCCCTGGAGGCGGTCTACGGGATGGTGTTCGTGGGGATCTTCGTCGGGCTCGTCGCATCGCGGATGACGGAGGAGCGCGCAGCGCGGCGCCACGCCCTCCGCGGCGGAGCGATGCTCAGCCGAGCAGGATCCGCACGGCCTCTACGCCTGCGTACACCGCGGCGGCCACGCCGATGGCGCCGGTGATCAAAAAACCTTCAAATGTCATCGCGCCCCTCCTTTCGGCCCGCACTGTCGATCCGGGCTTGATCTATAAGTGACACTTCTGTCGCCGGAATACAACGCCCCGAGGCCTCCGGATCCGCACTAAACCCCGCCGACAGCGCAGAAAAGTCGAAAAGCGCGGGGTCGGCGAGATGCGAGGGACGGATATTCTGGAGCGCGCGGAACATCACCTGGCGGCGGCCGGGGCTCCGGGTCTCCCACTCGTCGAGCATCGCCTTCACCTGGGCGCGCTGCAGGCCCTCCTGGCTGCCGCAGAGATCGCAGGGGATGATCGGAAAGCCCATCGCCTTAGCAAAGCGCGCGCAATCCGCCTCCGCCACGAAGGCGAGCGGGCGCAGGACCTCCAGATCGCCCTCCTCGTTGACGAGCTTCGGCGGCATGGTCGCCAGCCGGCCGCCATGGAAGAGGTTGAGCATGAAGGTCTCGAGGATGTCGTCGCGGTGATGGCCGAGAACCACCGCCGAGCAGCCCTCCTCGCGCGCGATGCGGTAGAGATGGCCGCGGCGCAGGCGCGAGCAGAGCGCGCAGTAGGTCTTGGTGGAGGGCACCTTGTCGACCACCACCGAATAGGTGTCCTGGTACTCGATGCGGTGCGCCACCCCGAGCCGGCCGAGGAATTCGGGCAGGACACCGGCGGGAAAGCCCGGCTGGCCCTGGTCGAGATTGCAGGCGAGCAGATCCACCGGCAGCAGCCCGCGCCATTTGAGCTCGAGCAGCACGGCGAGGAGCGTGTAGCTGTCCTTCCCGCCGGAGAGGCAGACCAGCCAGCGCCCGCCAGTGGCCAGCATCCCGTAGGCCTCCATCGCCTCGCGCGTCTCCCGCAGCAGGCGCTTGCGGAGCTTGCGAAACTCCAGGCTCTCCGGCGCATCGGCGAAGAGACGGGCCAGGATCTGGTCATCCGCGCCGCAATCGAGCATGGTTCCCCTCGTATTGGACTGTCTGATACGGGCGCCTTTGGTGCGCTCCTACTTAATGCTTTTGCAAGCGAGAATGCGAGGATCCGGTTTATGGTTGATTTTACAGACCCGAGCGGCGGCAAGGTGACGATCGACGCGCAGAAGGTGATCCGGGCACGCCGCGCCCTCAGCTCCGAGAACCCAAGCGCGGGCAGCCGCATCGATCACGGGGTGATGCAGCTCGTGCGCGAACCGATCGATGCGGTGGCGGCGGCGATCGCGGCGGAGAACGCCGCCTTCACGAAGGTGACCACGCGCGACGGCTCCGCTGTCTGGTTCGACGCGCGGAAGGTGAAGGGGCCGCTCCGGATCAGCCCCGGGATGAGCGCCTACGGCTACCGCTCCTCGCTCACGCTGATGGGCTACCGCCAGCATGTGACCGAGACCCATCAGGAGGTGGCGGACATCATCAGGAAGGCGGGCGGGAAACCGGAGCCCGTGCCTCACTGATCGCGCGCGGGCGGGACGGGGTCCCAGCCGTCGCCGCCGCCGGGGCGGCAGCGGGAGAGGCGGCGCAGGGTGAGGAGGCTGCCGCGGATGGGCCCGTGGCGGGCGAGGGCCTCGAGCGCGTATTCCGAGCAGGTGGGCCGGAAGCGGCAATGCATGCCGACCCAGGGCGACAGCACGAGCCGGTAGGCGCGGATCGGGAGCGAGAGGAGGAAGACGGCGAGGCGCGAGACGGGGCTCACGCCGTGGCCCCGTCCGGCGCCGGCTTGCGGGGCCGGGCATTGGCGCGGGCGTTGGGACGGGGGGCGTGGATGCGGGCAAGCGCATCCCTCAGATCCTCCACCAGCGCCGCGAAGTCCCGGCTCACGGTCGCGCCCGGGCGGCCGACGAGCACATAGTCCCAGCCCGGCCGGCCCTCGCGCGCGAGCACGGCGCGGGCGGCGGCGCGCAGGCGGCGCTTGGCGCGGTTGCGCGTCACGGCGTTGCCGATCTTGCGCGAGCAGGTGTAGCCGATGCGCACGGCGCCGGACGCGGTCTCGCGGGCGGCCTCGGGCGGCTCGCCCTCCGACGGGGTGGCCGCCGGGCTCGCGGAGGCGGCAGCACGGCGGCGCGCCTGCAGCATCAGGCCGGGCGCGGACTGCTTGCGCGCTCGGGAACAGGCGAGAAAGTCCCGCCGCTTCTTCAGGGTCTCGGGCAGCATCCGCCTGCCTCGGCCGGCGCGCGCATCCGGGCCGGGCCCGCGCGCGGCCCCGGCCTCTCCCGGCTTATGCCGAGAGTTCCTTGCGGCCCTGCCGGCGGCGCCGGTTCAGGATCTTGCGGCCGTTCTTCGTCGCCATCCGCGCCCGGAACCCGTGACGGCGCTTGCGCACGAGGCGGCTCGGCTGAAAGGTGCGCTTCATGTTCTCTCTCCAGACTGCGTGCGGCGCGTTGTCGGGATAAGCCCGCCCGCCACCGGGCTGCGACCCCGGAGCGATCGTGCGCGCGCGTTCAATTCGAAGCACGAGCGGTTACGCCGCGCGCCTGCGCCTGTCAATCACGGATCCGGGCCAAGGCGCGGCCGGAGCGGATGTTTCAGCCTGCTAGCAACGCTTCAAGCCGTCGTGAGCAGGGTGGCGCGGGGCGGTGTGCAACGCAATATCGACCCTCGACGGGACCCATGGCGCCGGATCACGCGCCGCATCAGAGCACGACGAGCACCACGGAGAGCAGGATGGCAGCGCTAGACAACAATACCGGCAGCGAAGACGACGGCGGGGTGCGGCCCGAAGGCGGCGCCAAGGCGGGCCTCGCGCGCTTTCTGCCGATCGCGCTCATCGCGCTCGGCGCGGGCACGGCGATCTTCTTTGCGCAGGACCTGCTCAGCTTCTCCACGCTGGCCGAGAACCGCGACGCGCTGAATGTGTGGCGCGACGAGAACTTCGCCTTCTCGATGCTGGTCTTCGTGGCGGCCTATGCGGTGGCGACGGCGTTCTCGGTGCCCGGCGCGATCTGGTTCACCATCACCGGCGGCTTCCTGTTCGGCACCGTGCTCGGCACCGCGCTTTCGGTGACCGGGGCCACGATCGGGGCGACGCTGGTGTTTCTGGCCGCGCGCACCTCGCTCGGCGAGGTGCTGAAGGCGAAGGCGGGCAAGTGGCTGGAGCGGGTCGAGGCCGGGTTCCGGGAGGGCGAGGTGAGCTATCTCCTCATCATGCGCCTCGTGCCGGCGATCCCGTTCTTCGTCGCGAATCTGGCGCCGGCCTTCTTCGGGGTCCGGCTCCGCACCTTCGCCTGGACCACCTTCGTGGGCATCATCCCGGGCGGGGCGGTCTACAGCTCCATCGGCAACGGGCTCGGCGCGATCATCGACGAGGGCGGCACGCCGGATCTCGGCATCATCTTCAGCCCGGACGTGCTCGGCCCGCTGCTGGGGCTCGCCTTCCTGGCCGCCCTGCCGCTGCTCCTGCGCAAGCTGCGCGGGCGCACCGCCTGAGAGCCGCCTGACCGAACGCCCACCCGACGAGAGGAGCATGGAAGGATGCGTGCGATGACCGAGACCCTGACCCCCGATCTCTGCATCATCGGCGCCGGCTCCGGCGGGCTCTCAGTCGCGGCGGGGGCCGTGCAGATGGGCGCGAGCGTGGTGCTCGTGGAAGGCCACAAGATGGGCGGGGACTGCCTGAACTACGGCTGCGTGCCCTCCAAGGCGCTGATCGCCGCGGCGAAGAAGGCGCATATCCACCGCAGTTCCGCGCCCTACGGCGTGGCGGCGAACGAGCCGGCGGTGGACTATGCGGGCGCCATGGGCCATGTGCGCCGTACGATCGAGGCGATCGAGCCGCACGACTCGGTCGCGCGCTTCGAGGGGCTCGGCGTGCGGGTGATCGAGGCGCGGGGCGCGTTCGCCAACCCCACGGAGCTGCTGGCGGGCGGGCACACGATCCGGCCGCGCCGCTTCGTGGTGGCGACCGGTTCGGCGCCGCTGGTGCCGCCGATCCCGGGGCTCGACACCGTGCCCTACCTCACCAACGAGACGCTCTGGGAGAACCGTGAGCTGCCCGGCCATCTGCTGGTGATCGGCGGCGGGCCGATCGGGCTGGAGATGGCGCAGGCCCATCGCCGCCTCGGCGCCGAGGTCACGGTGCTGGAAGGGGCGAAGGCGCTCGGCCGCGACGACCCCGAGACCGCGGCCATCGCGCTCGAGCGGCTGCGCGGCGAAGGCATCGAGATCCGCGAGGGCGCGAAGGTGGAGGCGGTGTCCGGCACCGCCGGCGCCGTCACGGTGACGCTCGAGGGCGGGAAGACCGTGACGGGGACGCATCTGCTGCTGGCCGTCGGCCGCGTGCCCAACACCGATCTGGGGCTGGATGCGGCCGGGGTGGAGTTCACCCGCAAGGGCATCACCGTGGACAAGGGGCTGCGCTCGGTCTCCAACCGCCGGGTCTATGCCATCGGGGACGTGGCCGGCGGGCTGCAGTTCACCCATGTGGCGAACTACCATGCGGGGCTCGTGATCCGGAACGCCCTCTTCCGGCTGCCGGTCACGAACAGCACCGATCACATCCCCTGGGTCACCTTCACCGATCCGGAGATCGCGCAGGCGGGCCTCACCGAGGACGAGGCGCGCGCGCGCCATGGCGACGCGGTGGAGGTGGCGCGCTTCAAGTTCGGCGAGAACGACCGTGCGCTGGCGGAGGGGCGGACGGACGGGCTCATCAAGGCGGTGATCGGAAAGAAGGGGCGGATCCTCGGCGCCTCCATCGTCGGGCCCAATGCGGGCGAGATCGTCCACCCTTGGGCGCTGGCGCTGGCCAACAAGCTGAAGATCGGCGCGATGGCCGGAATGGTGGCGCCCTATCCGACGCTCGGCGAGGTCTCCAAGCGCGCGGCCGGGGCCTATTACGCGCCGCGCCTTTTCCAGAGCGACTTCGTGAAAACGGCTGTTCGCCTACTCGCGCGTCTCGGCTAGGCTGGCTGCCCGGTACGAAGCGAAGCGGCAGGACGATGCGACTGGTCGGTGGGATCTCGGCACGGCTTCTGATCCTGACCGTCGTCGTGGTCATGATCCTGGAGGTGGTGATCTTCGTGCCCTCCGTCGCGCGGTTCCGCGAGGAGTTCCTGAAGGAGCGGCTGGTGCGCGCCGAGATCGCGGCGCTCACCGTGATGGCGGCGCCGAGCGGGGACCCCGGCCCCGAGATCCGCCGGCAGCTCCTGGACAGCGCGAATGCGCTCAATGTGGCGGTGCTGAAGGACGGGGTGCGCATCCTCGCCCTGCCCGGCGCCCTGCCCTCGCCGCCCATGGCAAGCTTCGATCTGCGCAACTCAGATGCCTTCGGGCTGATGCGCGATGCGATCAACTGCCTGGTCTTCACCCGCGGCGAGGATGTCCAGCGCGTGGCCGGCAGCACGCAGGCGGGCTTCTACGACACGGTCGAGATCACCTTCCGCGCCGAGGAGCTGCGCCAGGAGATGATGGCCTACGGGATGCGGGTGCTGCAGCTCTCGCTTATCATCTCGGTCTTCACGGCGGTGGTGGTGTTCGTGGTGGTGCGCGGCTTCGTGGTGAAACCGCTTCTGGACGTGATCCAGGGCGTGCAGAGCTTCCACGAGAACCCGGAGGATCCCGCACGCGTGCTGCGGCCCAAGGGCCGGCTCGGCGAGGTGGCGGCCGCGGAGCGCGCGATCGCGGCGATGCAGCAGGATGTGCTGAGCGCGCTGCGCGAACGCGCCCGGCTCGCAGCGCTCGGCGAGGCTGTGGCCAAGATCGCGCATGACCTGCGGAACATGCTCGCAGCCGGCCAGCTGATGACGGAGCGGCTCGAGATGTCGGACGATCCGCTGGTGGCGCGAGTGCTGCCGAAGATCGTGGGCTCGCTCGACCGCGCGGTGACGCTCTGCCAGAGCACGCTGGCCTATGGGCGGGCGGAGGAGCGCCGGCCGGAGCCGCGGCTCGTGGATTTCGAGCGGCTCCTGGAGGATATCGTGGAGGGCCTCGGGCTGCCGCTCGGCCCCGGCAGCCCGACCAATCCGGGCGGCACGAACCCGCCGACCTTGCCGCCGGCGATCCGTCGGCGCGCGGAGGCGGGCGGGGCGACGGACGGAAAGGCGCTGCAGGTGGCCAGCCTGCCGGCGCCGCAACGCCGGGTGCTGAGTGCGGGCCCCGTGCCGATCATCGCGGAGATCGCTCCGGGCACGCTGGTGCTCGCCGATCCCGACCAGCTCTACCGGATCCTGGCCAATCTGGTGCGCAACGCCGTGGAAGCGATCCGCACGCGCGGGCGGGGCGGCGAGATCCGGATCTGCACCGGCGCCTCCGGCGGCGAGACGCGGATCGAGGTGCGCGATACGGGGCCGGGGCTGCCGGCCAAGGCGCTCGAGAACCTCTTCCAGCCCTTCCGGGGGAGTGCGCGGCGCGGCGGCAGCGGGCTCGGCCTCGCCATCGCTTCGGAGCTTGCGCAGGCCCATGGCGGGCGGCTGGAGCTGATCGCCACCTCCACGAGCGGCACGAGCTTCATGCTGCGCCTGCCGGATCATCCGCGCAGCTAGACGCGGTTCCGGGGGACATGCGTGCGGCCGCTCCCACCCACGACATTATGGGCGCGAAGAGCAGAACATATAATGAACACACATCTGAGGAGGCGCTGGTGCACGCTGACGAGCTCCCGGCGTTCACGCGATCCCGCCGAGGGCCGGGTCTCTCGAAATGATCGCACCCACCGCACGGCCTGCCTCGGGCCGGCGAGGGGTAACGGCGGGGCACTGGCGGCGGGGCATTGGCGGCGGGGCTTGGGCGGCGATGGTCGCGGGTGTCCCGGGCTTGACCCGGGACCTCCTTGACGCGGCCGGGAGACCAGGCTCGGGAGCGGGACGTCCAGGGCGGCTGCCCCCGGTTGGCCCGGCCGCGGCGCGGAGGGGCCGCGGCCGGGGTGCAGGTTGCGTCAGTCGGTGTGGCCTTCCTCGAGTTCGGTGGCCGGTTTCTCGCCGCGCGATTCCGCCTCGCTCGGGCGCGAGACCGGGGCCGACCCCGCCCCGCCCGAGAGCGGGCGGAAGTGCACGTCCTGCTGCGGATAGGGGATGGAGATGTCCGCGGCGTCGAACGCCTCCTTCACCTGGCGCGTAAGGTCCCAGTGGACCGTCCAGTAGTCGCCCCCCTTCACCCAGGGGCGCACGATGAAGTTGACCGCGCTGTCGGCGAGTTCGTTCACGCGGATCACCGGCGCGGGATCCTTCATCACCAGCGGATGGGCGGCGACGGTCTCCTCCAGCACGCGCTGCGCGGTCTCGATGCTGTCGTCGTAGCCGATGCCGAAGACGAGATCGACGCGCCGCGTCTCGGAGCTCGTCACATTGGTGATCACGCTGCCCCAGACCTTGGCGTTGGGGATCACGATCACCTGGTTGTCCGGCGTGGTGACGGTGGTCGACGAGACGCTCACCGACTTCACCGTGCCGCCGACGCCGCCGATATCCACGTAGTCCCCCTCGTCGAAGGGCCGGTTGATCATGATCATCAGCCCCGCCGCGAGGTTGCCCAGCGTGTCCTGCAGCGCGAAGGCCATGATGAAGGAGGCGCCGCCGATGAGCGCGAAGACCGGCGAGACATCGACGCCGAGCGCCGAGAGCACCACCAGCAGCCCGAAGGACATCACCAGCCAGTAGACCACCATCACCAGGAAGGCCTGCAGCAGCTTGGAGAGGTTCGGCACCCGCCGGAAGGCGCGCCGGGCGAAGACGCGCATGATCCGCGCGACGATCAGCAGGCCGAGGAGCGAGGCGACGATCACCCCGATATCGATCAGAAGCTGCACGCCGCCATCACGCGCCGTCGCCCAGGCGAGCGCCTGGGCGGTCAGCGTCTCCACATCGGCCGTGCGCGTCTCCTCCACGATGATGGAGCTGCGATAGGCGCGGTACTCGGCGACCGCGGCCTCGTCCCCGCCCTTCTTCTCCCAGCTGTCGACAACGGTCGCATAAGCGTCGAAGAGGCTCTTGCGCTCCTGGGTGATTTCGCCGAGCCGCTCGCGCGCGGCCTCGGCGGCCGCCCCCTCGGCCTTGGCGGCAGCGATCTGGGCCTCGACCACCTCCTCGGTCTTCGCCTTCACGATGCCGAGCCACTCGGCCGCGGCCTGGGCGAGCTCGTCCTTCGTGAGTGGGACCAGGCGCAGGGTGAGCTCCTGGATGTCGAGCGATGTGTCGGTCACCTGCGGCGGCAGGGGCGGCGGTGCGTCCGCCTCCTCCTGCGCCGAAAGGGCGGTTACGGTCAGAACGAGACACATGATGGATAGGATAATCGACCTCATGAGACGCTCTCCCTGTCTCCGATGGCGTGAACTGTCTGGTCGGCGTTTCCCCGGGACTAGGTCAACGTGCGAAGCCGGCGGGGGCAGGCTGCGACGCGCGGACGCAGTCAGCGCGACATCGTGGGCGGGTGATCCCGGGCTGGCGATGCGGTGTGCCCCGGGGGGCGCGGGCCTTACCAGACGGGTGCGGCGGCGGGCAAGACCGTGCCCTCGCAGGTGCCGAAGCCGATGCGGTAGCCCTGCCCTGTGCACCAGCCGGTCAGCGCCACGCGGTCGCCATCCGCGAGGAAGCGCCGCTCGGTGCCGTCGGCGAGGCGGAGCGGCTCGGCACCGTTGCGGGTGAGCTCGAGCATCGAGCCCTCGCTGCCGCGCCCGGCGCCGGAGATGGTCCCGGAGCCGAGCAGATCGCCGCTGGACATCGGACAGCCGCCGAGCGCGTGATGGGCGAGCTGCTGGGCGGCCGAGTAGTAGAGGCCGCGCGCATTGCTCCGGCAGATAACGCTCTCCGCCCCGCCCTGCGGCGTGAGCGAGACTTCGAGTTCGATGTCGAGGTTTCCGGAGCCGTCCTCCCGGAGATAGGGCAGGAGCGGCAGCGCAGGCTCGGGCCCGGGAACACGGAAGGGTTCGAGCGCCGCGGCGGTCACGATCCAGGGGCTGATGCTGGTGGCAAAGGCCTTGGACTGGAAGGGGCCGAGGGGCTGGTACTCCCACATCTGGATGTCGCGCGCGGACCAGTCGTTGAGGAGCACATAGCCGAAGATCGCCTCGCGCGCGGCCGCGGTGGTGATGGGCTGGCCCATGGGGCTCGCGGTGCCGATGATGGCGCCGAGTTCGAGCTCGAAATCGAGCTTCTCACAGGGGCCGAGGCGCGGCGCCGGATCCTCCGCGCCCTTCAGCTGACCGAGGGGACGGCGCACCGGGGTGCCGCTGACCACGACGCTGGATGCGCGGCCGTTATAGCCGATGGGGATGTGCAGCCAGTTGGGCGGCAGCGCCTTCTCGGGCCCGCGAAAGAGGGTGCCGACATTGGTGGCATGCTCGCGCGAGGCGTAGAAATCGGTGAAGCCGGCGACGGTGAAGGGCATGTGCAGGCGCGCGGTGGCGCGGTCGACGCGCATCGCATCGCGCGCGTGCGCGTCGCGTAGAGCGGGCTCGCCGGCAGAGAGCAGGCCTGAGAGGCGCGCGCGCACCGCGAGCCAGTCCGCCCGGGGGCGGCGCATCAGGGCGTCGAGCGCGGGCGCGGCGAAGACCGGCGCGCCGTCCAGCGCGAGCAGGCCGGCGCGCTCCAGAGCGGCGAGATCGAGGATTTCATCGCCGATGGCGACGCCCGGCCGGGGCATCTCGCCCGCGCGCGAGAAGACGCCGAAGGGCAGGTTCTGGATGGGAAACAAGCAGCCGGGCGCGTTCGCGCTCTCGATCCAGCTCCGCCGGGCCGGGTCGTGGCTTTCGTCAGGCATCGCGCATGGCTCCGGCCCCGCGGCCGGGCGCGGCGGGGCGAAGAGGCTCGTTCCGGCGCGCAGCATCCCGCATCACGATGCCATGCTATCAGGGCGGGCGGGCGCTGTCCTGCGCCGCGCGCCGATGCTCCGGGAGGGCCGGCGGGGCCCGGCGCTCAGGCGGCGCCCCGCTCGGTCAGGACACCGCGGCGGATCTGGTCTTCCTCGATCGATTCGAAGAGCGCCTTGAAATTGCCCTCGCCGAAGCCGTCATCGCCCTTGCGCTGGATGAACTCGAAGAAGATCGGGCCGATCACGGTCTTGGAGAAGATCTGCAGCAGGATCCGCGTCTCGCCGCCATCGACCACGCCCTCGCCGTCGATCAGGATGCCGTGGCGCTTCATGCGCGCGATCGGCTCCTCATGGCCGGGCACGCGGGCATGGCTCTTGTCGTAATAGGTGTCCGGCGGGGCCGGCATGAACTCGAGGCCGTTCTCGCCGATGGCATCGGTAGCGGCGTAGATGTCGCGCGCGCCGACGGCGATGTGCTGGATGCCCTCGCCCTTGTACTGGCGCAGATACTCCTCGATCTGGCTGTGATCGTCCGCGCTCTCGTTGATGGGGATGCGGATCTTGCCGCAGGGCGAGGTGAGCGCGCGCGAGGTGAGGCCGGTGAGCTTGCCCTCGATGTCGAAGAACCGGATCTCGCGGAAGCCGAAGGTCTCGGCATAGAAGCGGTACCAGGTGTCCATGTTGCCGCGCACGACATTGTGCGTGAGGTGGTCGATATAGAAGAAGCCGACGCCCTCGGGGATCGGGTCGGGTTCGTCGATCCAGTCGAACTCCGCCTCATAGGCCGAACCCGCCTCGCCATAGGTCTCGACGAAATAGAGAAGCGAGCCGCCGATGCCGATGACGGCCGGCACATCGAGGGTCTTGTCCGCGCCGGTGTATTCGGTGGCGCCGAGCGAGACGGCGCGCGCCAGCGCATGGCGCGCATCCACCACGCGCCAGGCCATGGAGGGCGCGCAGGGCCCGTGCGCCTCCACGAAGCGGCCCGCATGGCTCGCGGTCTCGCGGTTCAGCACGTAGTTGATGCGGCCCTGGCGGTAGAGCGTGATGTCGCGCCGCCTGTGCTGGGCGACCGGCACATAGCCCATCCGGCGGAAGAGCCGGTCCAGCACCGCGGGCTCGGGATGCGCGAACTCGACGAATTCGAACCCGTCGGTTCCAGCGGGGTTGATATCGGAGATCGTCGCTTTCGGAGCGTCGTGCGGATAGGGGCCCATGCGTGTTCTCCCGATGCGGATGGCGGATGGGAACACAATAGGCAGGAAGGGGTGCAAGATGCGTGCGGAAGCGCAGGGAAAGCGCTATTCTATGCATGATCCGTGCATCAAGGCCGAGAAAGGCGCAAGGACGATGCTCGACACCTTCGATCTCGCGATCCTGCGCGCGTTGCAGGACGATGCGAGCCTCACCAATGCGGAGCTGTCGGAGCGGGTGCATCTCTCCCCCTCGCAATGCTCGCGGCGCCGCGCGGCGCTGGAGAAATCGGGGGTGATCCGGGGGTATCGCGCAGAGCTGGACGCCACCAAGCTCGGCCTCGGGATCGAGGCGATCACGCGCGTCACCCTCTCCGCCCACGGCACCGAGACCGCCGACGAGTTCACGCAGGCGCTGATGGGGCTGTCGGAAGTGGTGGAGGCCTCGATCGTGACCGGCGATGCGGACTATGTGCTGCGCATCCGCGCAGCCTCGCTGGAGGCGCTTGCCGAATTCATCCATCGCCGGCTGCTGCCGCTATCGGCGGTGAGCCAGGTGCGCTCCGACATCGTGCTGCGCCAGCTCAAGCGCACCGGCACGCCGATCTAGGCCGGCATCCCCCCGGCGCCGGCGATAAGGGCTGGCGCGCCGCCTCCGGATGACATATTCATATCTTTGAATAACAAGCAGGGGAGGCGCCAGATGGCGGATCGATTCAAACTCTCGCGGCGCGGGCTTCTGCAGGGCGGCGCGGCGGCGCTCGCGCTCGGCACCGGCGCCGGTGTCGGTGCCGGTGCCGGCAGGGCCCTTGCGGCCGCGGACATGCAGGGCACGCAGGTGCCGGGCTACTACCGCTTCATGCTGGGCGCCTTCGAGATCACGGTGCTGAGCGACGGCTCCTACGAGCTGCCGACCGACCTGATCGGCCAGAACCAGCCGCGCGAGACGGTGCAGGCCTATCTCGAGGCGCATTTTCTCGATCCCGAGCGCCGCACCAGCCATGTGAATATCCCGCTCATCAACACGGGCGAGGAGCTCATCCTCATCGATGTGGGCGGGGGCGGCAATTTCCTCGAGGGCGCCGGCAAGCTGGTGGAGAACATGGAGGCGGCGGGCTACGCGCCGGATGAGGTGGACAAGGTCTTCATCACCCATGCGCATCCGGACCATCTCTGGGGCCTGCTCGACGATTTCGACGATCCGATGTTCCCGGAGGCGGAGTTCTTCATCTCGGCGCCGGAGTGGGACTTCTGGTCGAGCGAGACCGCGGCCGAGCAGGTGCCGGAGATGTTCCAGAGCTTCGCCGCGGGGGCCCAGCGGCGGCTGCCGCTGATCGAGGATGTGCTCACGCGCACCGCGGATGGCGACACGATCGCGCCGGGGATCAGCGTGATCGACACGCCGGGCCATACGCCGGGGCACAGCTCGGTGCGCGTCGAGAGCGAAGGCGAGACCCTGATCGTGACCGCGGACGCGATGACCCATCCCTTCATCAGCTTCGAGCATCCGGGCTGGTGGCCGGGCACGGATCTGGACCCGGCGAAGGCGGAGGCGTCGCGGCGGATGGTGCTGGAGATGGCGGCGACGGAGCGCGCGACCATCCTCGCCTACCACCTCTCCTTCCCGGGGCTCGGGAATGTGGCGCGGGCGGGCGCGGCCTACCGCTTCGTGCCCGCGCTCTGGCGCTGGCAGCTCTGAGCGCCGGCGCGCGATGGGGTCGCCCGCCGGGCGGGCGACCCTAGGCGGGATCAGCTCGCGCTCGGCAGGCCCGTATCCATCAGTTCCCTGATCTGGCTCTCGGCGGTGCCGGCCACGACGCGGCCGAGCTCGTCCTCGCCGCGGAGCACGATCAGCGTGGAGCGGCGCGGGATCTCGCGGAACAGCGTCACGTCGTCGTTCTTGTAGGTGTCCCAGTCCACCTTCACGAAGGTCATCGCCTCGTCATAGGCCGGGTTCGCGGCGCGCAACTCGTTGATGACGCGGCCCTGACGCCGGCAGGTGCCGCACCAGGTGGCGGAGTAGTCCACGAACACGGTCTTGCCCTCGGCGAGCAGCGAGTCGATCAGCCCGGGCTTGTACTCCACGAACTCCTCGGCGCGGCCGAGCGTGGGCAGGGCCGCGAAGGCGGCGGCGGTGGCGAGAAAGGTGCGGCGGTGCATGATCGTCCCCTTCGATCAGATGGCAACAGACAGGTCCAGCAGCCAGACGGGCATGACATCGAGCAGCCAGCCCTCGATCACATAGTGCAACTTGAAGAAGAGCATCAGGCCCACGGCGATGAATGTGACGCCGAGGATGGGCTTGGAGCGTTCGGCGAAGCCGCGCAGGGCGGTGGCGCGGGCGCGGATCGCTTCGCGTGCGCCGAAGCCCAGCCCGAGGATCAGGGTGGAGACGCCGAGGGCGAAGAACGTCATGACGGCGGTGGCGTAGCCGAGGCTCTCGCCCTGGGAGGCGAGCGCGATGGCGCCGCCGAGCGTCGGCCCGATGCAGGGCGACCAGACGGCGCCGAGCAGGAGCCCGCCCACGAACTGGCCCTTGAGGTTCCCGTCATCGACCCGGCTGAGCTGCGCATCCGCCCCTGCGGCCATGCCCGCGGTGGCGCGCTCGAACTGGTGCGCAAGGCGCGGCACGACGAGGACGGTTCCGAAGGCGATCATCAGAAGCGCGCCGATGGTGGCGAGACTGTCCTGCGTGAGACCGATGGAGGCGCCGAAGGCGGTCACCAGCACGCCGAAGACCACGAATGAGAGGCTCATGCCCGCCGCGAGCGCGACAGGCCCCAGCCGGTCCGCATTGAGCGCGCTGACGAGCACGATCGGCAGCACCGGCAGGACGCAGGGATTGATGAGCGTCAGCAGCCCGGCGAGATATGCGAAGACGAGATCCATGGGTGCGGTGTGCGGACTGCCCCGCCCCGGATCAACCCCCGAGACGCCCCTCGTTGCGGAAAGGCGGCTCGCTCTCAGGGATCGCACAGCGCCGGAGGCGCGCTCTCAGGGTTCCGGCGTCGGGGGGCCGCCGAGGCGATCGAGCACCTGCTCCGCCGCCTCGCGCAACTCGTCCTCGGAGAAATCGATGGAGGGCAGCACGTCCGACTCGAGGATGCTCGCGAGGCCGTGCAGCGTCGACCAGATATAGAGCGCATCGAACTTGACCCGCCGCGCGCCGGCTGTGTCCAGCGGCGCATGGGCGCGGCGCAAACGCTCATGCAGGATCGAGAAGGCATGGCGCGCATCGGCCATCATCTCCGGATGCTCGGCCGCGGGCGGCAGCGCGGTATTGAACATCAGCCGGTAGTTCAGGGGCTTCTCGCGCGCATAGTCGATATAGGCCCGCCCCATCGCGCAGAGATCGGCCTCGCCCGAGGGCGTGGCGGAGCGGCGGTTCAGGAAGGCCGCGAAATCCCGGAAGGAGCGCGCGATGATCTCCGCCAGGATGTGGTCGCGGCTGGGAAAATGCTTGTAGGGCGCCTGATGCGAGACGCCGAGGCGGCGCGCCACCTCGCGCAGGCTGAGCTTCTCCGGCCCGCTCTCCGCGACAATCCCGTAGGCCTCGGCCAGGCAGGCCTGGCGCAGGTCCTTCGGTCGTTCTCGTTTGCGCTCGCTCATCTCGGTGTGCCGGCCGCCGCGTTTCGCAGAAGCGTGCAACGGCGATGTTGACAGCGTCAACCGCCCACCCATTGTAGACAGCGTCAACCAGCTCCGGAGGAACACCGCCTTGCCCTATGTGTCGATCACCGGCCTGCGCCTGAAGGGCCTCTGGCATGCGCCGCGCTTCTGGTGGCACGCGACGCGCGCCATGGCACAGGCCCGCCGCGCGCCCGGCAATCTCGGCGCAATTGCGCGCCTGATCGACGGCTACCATCACACGCTGAGCGTCTGGTCCGACCGCGCCGCCATGCGCCGCTATCTGGGAAGCGGCGCCCATCTGGCGGCCATGCGTGGCTTTCACAGCTTTGCCACCGGGCGCATCATCGGGTTCGAGGCGGAGGCCGCGCCGGGCTGGGCGGAGGCGCATGCGATCTGGTGCGCGCGCGCGGTGGAGGTGCGTCGGTGAGCCGCCTCCCCCCGCGCCTGCGCCGCCTCCCCCAGCGCCTTCGCCATCGCGCGCGCGCCTGCGTCGCCGCGCTGGCCCTCGCCGAGAGCCTGACGGGATGCGCAACCCTCGCACCGCTGCCGCTGCCCGTGACCATCGACGACCGCCTCGACGCGCTGCCCACGAGCGGCCTCGACCTCGAGAAGCCCGTCACGATCCGCTGGGACCGCCATCTCATCCCGTTCATCGAGGCCGAGACGGACGGCGATGCCGCCTTCGCCCTCGGCCTCGTGCATGCGCATCTGCGCCTCGGCCAGCTCGCGGTCGCCCGGCGGGTGGCGCAGGGGCGGATCTCGGAGAGCGCGGGCCCCTTCACGATCGATCTCGACCGCGCCATCCGCGCCTTCGGGTTCGGCCGGTCGGTCGAGCGCCTCTATGCCGGGATGCCGCCCGCCTCGCGCCGCTGGATGGCGCGCTACGCCGAGGGCGTGAACGCCTATGCCGACCGGCTCGCCCCCGCCGAGCGGCCGCATGAGATGCGGGTGATGGATATCGACTGGGAGCCCTGGACCCCGCAGGACAGCCTTCTGCTCGGCCGTGTCTCCGGAATCGACATCAACTGGGAGACGATCTTCACGCTCTTGCAGGTGGAGGACGCGGCGGCCCGCGCGCGCATCTTCGCCCGGCTGCGCGAGGCCTATGGCAGCGACGCGCTCACCTTCGGCGATGTCGCGCAGAGCGCGCCGCGCCTCGCGGTCCTGCCGCGGCTGGCCGCGCTCTCCCAGCGGATCGCCCGCGCCGGCAGCAACAGCGTCGTCGTCGCCCCCGGGCGCAGCGAGAGCGGCGGCGCGCTGATCGCCAACGACCCGCATCTGGCCTTCTTCATCCCGAACCCCTGGATCATCGCGGGGCTGCGCGCGCCGAGCTACGAGATCGTGGGCATGATGGTGCCGGGCACGCCGGTCTTCGGCTTCGGGCGCAGCCGGCACATCGCCTGGGGCGGCACCAATCTGCGCGCGACCACCAGCGAGCTGGTCGATGTCAGCGCGCTGCCGGCGGCGGCGTTCGAGACCGAGCGCCAGCGGATCGCGGTGCGGCTCTGGCCCGATACCGAGATGCGGACCCGGCTCACGCGCTACGGCCCCGTGATGTCGGATCTCGAGGCGCTGCCGCCCACCGGTGCGGCCTTCGCCCTGCGCTGGATCGGGCATGGCGTGTCGGACGAGGTGAGCGCCCTGCTCGCCGCCATGCGGGCGCGCACGGTGGCGGAGTTCCGCCAGGCCATGGCGCGCTATGCGCTCCCCTCCCAGACCTTCCTGGTCGCCGACACCGAGGGCAGCATCGCCAGCGTGATCGCGACCCAGGTGCCGGCCCGGCCGGAGGGCGACCCGTTGCGGCTGCTGACGAGCCCGGAGACCTCCGAGCGGAACTGGCGCGCGCTCACCACCAGCGCCGATCTGCCGGCGGTCGTCAATCCCCCCTCCGGCATCCTCGCCTCGGCCAACAACCGGCCCGCGCCGGACGGTGCGCGCCCCTTCGGCGGGCATTTTCCGCAGGACGAGCGGGTGCGGCGGCTGCAGGCGCTCTTGGCGCAGAAGGACCGGTTCAGCCTTCAGGACCTGCAGGCGATGCAGAGCGACGTGGTCTCCCCGCTCGCGCGCGAGGCGCTGGCGGTGCTCGGCCCGCGCCTTTCGGCCCGGACGCCGCGCTCGGAGGCGGAGGCGCGCGCGATCGCGACCCTCCTGGGCTGGGACGGGGCCTATGACATCGACAGCGCGGGGGCGCTGGTCTTCGAGGCGTTCATGAACCGCTTCACCGAGACCGCCTTCGCCCGGCTCGGCGGGGCGGCGGACTGGGCGGCGGACTGGGCGGCGGACTGGGCGGTGTTCGCCCGGCTGGGGCGGGAGCGCGCGATCCTGCTCGCGGATATCGGCGCGCTCTCGGAAGCCGACTGGACCGCGGCCCTCGCCGCCGGCCTGGAGGCGGCGGCCGAGGCCGTGGGCACCGGGCGGGTCTGGGGCGATGTCCACCGTCTCGACATCCAGCACATCTTCGGGAACCTGCCGGTCCTCGGCGCGCGCTACCGGCTCGAGACGATCCCCGTACCCGGCAGCCGGGAGACCGTGTTCAAGACCGCCCATCCGCTTACGACCGAGCCGCACCGCACCGCCTTCGGCGCGCAGGCCCGGCATCTCTCCGATCTCGCGGATCCGGATGCGAACCACTTCGTCCTGCTCGGCGGGCAGGATGGCCGGCTCGCGAGCCCCCAGTTCGCCGACCAGGTGCCCCTCTGGCGCGCGGGCGAGCTGATCCGTGTGCCCCTGGAGCCGAGCAGCCTGCGCGACTGGACCTACCGGACCACGGCGCTCACGCCCGGCTAGGCCGGAGCCCTGCCCCCGCCAGCCGGACCGGGCCTGCCGGCACTGGCTGCAAGTGGGGGCGCCTGCGCTGCGCGCATCGCGCGCCGCGCGACCATCCGAACCGTGCGAAGACGCCACCTCCGGGTGCGACGTTTCCGCCTTCCACAGCGCGAGAGATCTTTATCAATTCGGTTAACCAATTCCCATTCCAGATAAGTCGATGCGTTAACTCTCTATTCACCTTTAAGTTGTTTTCGAGAATTGAGGTACAATTTTTAGCATGTAGCCAAATTAAAGCCTCAATCTAGCGGCATCAGATTGGTTAAAGGATTTGCGCCGGACTCGGGCGCCAACCTCAACGAACGGCGACTGAAATGGTTAACGTCGATCGAAGGATAAGGGTCTTGCGCGCATACCACCGACCGTTGCGACCGATCGGGCCTGACCGGCTCCACCGATCTGCGCGGAGCGCCTCTCGATGAACGCATCCACCGATTTCGTCGGCGCGCTCTCGCCGGCGGGACAGATGCGCCAGCTCGGCGCGATCGGGCAGCTCCCGGGCATCGTCGGCCTTTTCCGGGCCGACAGTGCCGCACCGGAGCAGCTCTTCGCGGAGATCGGCGGCGACCGGACCGGCGAGGCGCGCCATCGCCACTTCCTCGCACTGGCAGCACTGTCGCGGTCGGATCATGCGGCGGTCGCGCTCGTCTCGGATGTGGAGACCGTGCTGGCCGATGGCGACCGGCGCTGGATGGTGCTCGGGACACCGCGGCTCAATCTCGGCCTCGCCCAGCGGCATCTGGCCGATGCGCCGAGCCCGCCCAATCCCCTGCACGAGCCCGGTGCAGCACTCCCGGAGTACCCGGATGCGCTGAAGCGCGGCCTCTGGCGCCTCGCCGCGATGGTGGCGCGGACCGTGCAGCCGCGCCGGATGCGCCTCGCGATCGATGGCACCGAGTTCGAGGCGACGGCCGGGGGCGGTCGTCTGCGCACGGAGCAGGCGGGCGGGGAGACAGCGCTGCTCGCAGCGCTCGCCGAGGCGCTCACCGCGGGCCGGGCCGCAAAGGTCGCGATCACGCCCGCCGAGCCGCCCGAGGCCGCGGGCACCGGCCTCAAGGCGCGCGACATCCTCGCCGCCCATCCCGACACGGCCGAGACCGACGAGCCGACGGACACGCCGCTTTCCTACGATGCGAGCGGCTGGCCCTGCGTCATCGGAGCGGGTTGCGACTTCGACCAGGTGAGCCGGGGCGCGACGCTCTGCGCCGCAGCCCTCGCCTGGGCCGCGGATGCGGGCGCGAGCCGGCTGCGCCTCAGCCGGATCGGCCGGGGCACCGGGCTCCGCGAGCTTCTGAGACTGCTGCCCGACGGGACCGTGGCGGTGGAACGGCGCGTATTCGAACCAGGGGAAACGGCATGAGCCACAACGATCTCACCGGTTGCGCCGAGACCGTTGCGGGCACGCGCGAAGCGGCGGGCCGGGCCTCCTTCGAGGGCCTCGCCGAGCGCATCGCGCAGCAGCGCCAGACCCTGCAGGGCCTGGCCGACATCATCTCGGACGAGGCCGTTGCGGCCGCCCTCCGCGCGCTCGCCGAGCGCACCGCGCGCTTCGCCCCGCGCGTGAGCCTCGTCGGCCAGGTCAAGGCGGGCAAGACGATGCTCACCAATGCGCTTGCCGGCGCGCCGGGGCTGCTGCCGGTCGATGTGAACCCGTGGACCTCCGCGATCACGTCGCTGCATTTCAACCAGTCCTGGCGGACGCCGAAAGCCCTCTTCCGCTTCTTCGGCGACGAGGACTGGCAGCAGCTCATCGACGAGGGCGGGCGCCTCGGCGCGCTCGCGCGGCGGGCCGATTTCGCCGGCGAGGCGGAGACGGTCAAGACGCAGGTCGAGGGTCTGAAACAGGCCGCCAAGGACCGGCTCGGCGACAAGTTCGAGGCCCTGATCGGGCGCAGCCACGGCTTCGATTCCGCCAGCCGCGCGCTCATCCAGCGCTATGTCTGCGCGGGCCAGTCGGACGGGGCGCAGACGCCGGGGGTCGCGGGGCGCTACTCCGAGATCACGAAATCGGCGGATCTGGTGCTGGAGATCCCGGCCTATGCCGTGCCGCTCACCATCTGCGACACGCCCGGGGTGAACGACACCTTCCTGGTGCGCGAGCAGCTCACGCTCGAGAGCCTGGAGAACACCGATATCTGCGTGATCGTGCTGAGCGCGCATCAGGCGCTGAGCTCGGCCGATATCGGGCTTCTGCGGCTCCTGATCGGGCTGAAGGCGCAGCAGATCGTGCTCTTCGTCAACCGGATCGACGAGCTGGCCGATCCCGTCCACCAGACCCGCGAGATCGAGACGCGGATGCGCGATACGCTGCGCCGCTACGCCGTGGCCGAGGACGCGGCGATCGTGTTCGGGAGTGCCGCCTGCGCGGTCGCCGCGCTCAGCGCAGATCCCGAGGCGCGCGCCGAGCAGGGCTTCCTGCGGCTCGGGGACTGGCGGGTGCCGAACCGGGCGACGCCCGCGCTCAGCCCCGAGGATGCCTGGGAGGCGGCCGGGCTGCCGGCGCTCCTCGGCGCCATCGCCGCGCGGATCGAGGGCGGGCCCTCGGTCCATCCGCTGGACGCGGCGGCGGCGGAGGGCCTGGACCTTGCGCGGCGCTACCACCTCACCGCCGCGCAGGAAGTCGCCGTCGCGATCGATGCCGCGGCGCTGGCAGATCGCCTGGACCCCATAGTCGCGACGCTGCAGCGCACGCTGCAGACGACCTTCAATACCGCCTATCGCACGCTGCGCGTCGATCTCGAACGGCGGGTGTCGTCCTTCGCCGCGGGCGAATGCGAGCGGCTCGCGGAGGCGATGCTGGCGGGGCAGCGCCAGGCCTCCTGGTCGGTGGAGACCGATGAGCTGCGCCGGCTCCTCGCCGACCAGTACAACGAGATCTACGCCGAGGCGCGCCGCAAGGTCTTCGAACTCCTCGACGAGGCGATCGAGGCGATCGAGGAGTGCTACTGCGCCGCCATCGGCTCCGCGCCGGTGCTGCGCCGGCCGATGCTGCCGGATGTTCCGGTCCCCGTTTCGGTCAGCGGCTCGATGGCGGTGGATGCCGATATGCCCTGGTGGCGGAACTGGCTCGGCCGGCGCCGCGCCGTCGAGGCCCAGACCGAGGCGCTGCGGCAGATGATCGTCGGCGAGGCGGTGCATATGATCGGCGAGCTGACCGAACGCCAGATCGCCACCTTCACGCAGCAGGTGGCGACGGTCTGCCGGGACTTCCTGAGCGGGCACACCCTCACCCTGCTCGACCTGGCGGACACGCAGGACGGCGCGCGCCGGATGGAGATGCTCGCACGCGCCGGTGTGAGCGCGGAGGACGTCGCCGACCTCCGCCTGGAGCGTGCCATCGAGGCGCTCGAGCTGCTCGTGCCGGCCGAGGGCGAAAGCCGGAGTGCCGCCGCATGACCGCGCCCCGGACCGATATGGCAGCCCCCCTTCGCGACGTCTCGCCCGCCGCCCTCGCGCGGCTGACGCGCCTGGCCGAGCGTCCGGTGCGCGTCGCCCTCATGGGCGAGTTCAGCTCCGGGAAGTCCACGCTCCTCAACGTGCTGGCCGGTCGCGAGGTGGCGCCCACCCAGGTGGTGGCGACCCATGTGCCGAGCCTCTGGCTGCAGGCCGGGGCCGGGCCCGATACGCTGCTGATGCCGGATGGCGCGCGCCTGCCCGCGGATGGCGACTGGGCGCGGCACCCCCGGCTCGATGCGGCCGCCGCGGTCTGCCTCGGCGGCTATGCCGGCCTGCCCGGCGGGTGCGAGTTCATCGACACGCCCGGAATCTCCGACCCGCTGCTCGCCGCCGATGCGCTCGACTGGGTGGAGCGGCGGGCGGATATCGCGCTCTGGTGCACGCCCGCGCCGCAGGCCTGGCGGCAGACGGAGAAGCTGGCCTGGCTCGCGCGCACCGCGCGGTTGCGCCGGCGCGGCATCCTGGTGGTGACGCAGGCGGACCGGCTGAAGCCCTCGGATCTGGACCGGGTTCTCGGCCGGCTGCTGGACGAGACCGCCGAGCATTTCGCCGAGATCCTCAGCGTCGCGGCCCCCCTCGCCGCCAGCGGCGACGATGGCTGGGCCCGGAGCGGCGTCGCCGGTCTCGTGGACACCATCCTGGCGGAGGCGAGCGCGGTGAAGGCGGAGCGCGCGGCGCTTCTCGCGCGCTACCGCGCGGTCGAGCCGGTCCTGGTGCTGACCTCCGAACACAGCGCCGATGCTGCCGCCCCGGCCGAGCCCGCCGCCCTGCCCTCTGCGGCGGAGGCGCTGGCGATCTGGGACCGCGCGGTCGCCGACACGCCGCCGGAAAGTCCCCCAACCCTGGTTGCCGAGCGCTTCATTGCGGCGCTCGCAGCCGCCCGCCCCCAAGCCGACCCCAAGCAGGCGCCCTGGTTCGCGCTCCTGCGGTCGGTCACCGAATCCGAGGCCGCCGAGACGGGGCGGCTTCTGAAGCAGATGCGAGGTGAGATTGCAGACTTTGCTCAAAGCGCTTGGTGCGATCTGGCCACCGCATAAGTCCCCCTCCCCGACGGAGCGGGCAATCGAGGAGGCTGTGTCCCTGCCGGACCAGCCTCGACACCCGGAGCCTGTCGAACTGGCAGTGCCCGAACCCAACGATCACCCGGATGTCGGGGATCTGAACCTGAAGGGAAGTGACATGAAAGATACCGTGACCAACATCAGCGAACTCTCCGAGATCAACGGCTTCATCGGTGCCTGCCTCGTCGACGCCGAGAGCGGCATGATGTTCGCCTCCGAGGGTGGCGGCGGCCGCCTCGACCTCGAGATCGCCGGCGCCGGCAACACCGAGGTGGTGCGCTCGAAGAACGCCGTGATGAAGCAGCTGGGCCTGGACGACAAGATCGAGGACATCCTCATCACCCTCGGCACCCAGTACCACCTGATCCGCCCGCTCGCGAGCAACCCGATGGTCTTCATCTATGTCGCGCTCGACAAGAAGGTCGCCAACCTGGCGATGGCGCGCATGCAGGTGAAGAAGGTCGAGCAGACGCTCCAGATGTGATCGAGGCGGGGCGGCCGCTCCGGCGCGCCGCCCCCCTTCCCTCCCGCGGAGCGACGACGACAGGACAGAAATGCGACAGTTCCAGGTGCCGCCCGAAGTCTTTGCGTGCGTCAAGCGCGCGCCGATCCCCATGAGCCTCACGGGAGCGGTCGGGGCGCCGGGCAACCAGCCGCTTCTGGCCGGCAGCGCCGCGCTCTTCGAGATGACCGGTTATCCGCCGGCCGCGCTGATCGGGAAGGACCTGCGCTTCCTGCAGGGCGCGGAGAGCCAGCCTGCCGCGATCGCCGAGCTCGTCCGGATGATCGAGCTGAAGAGCGGCGGGGATGTCATGCTCATCAACTACCGCGCCTCCGGCGAGCGCTGGGACAACTACATGACGCTCTTTCCCGTGCTGAGCGCGCAGGAGATGACGTCGCACTATATCGGCGCGCATTTCGACGTGCCGGAGGACGGCGCCGTGGAGGCGCTCGCGCAGCACTACGAGACGCTGCACGACATATTGACGACGCTCGAGAGCGCGCGCGGCGCGACCGCGGCATGGCGCGTGCCGCTCACGCCGCTCGACGGGCTCTTCGACCAGCCGGGCCGCCTGATCGACAAGGCCGCGCGCCGGCTGCTGCTGGCCCGCCTGCGCTCCGTCTCCGTCGGCGGGCTGCGCGAGCAGCGCCGGGCGGCCGACGTCAAGCAGGACCGCAGCACCGCCCGCGGCTTCGACTTCAGCGCCAGATAGCAGCGCCCGCAGCCCCGGCGCACCGGTCGGGATGCCAACACGGCGTGCCGCGCGGCTCTGCGCCGCGCCGCATCGTCTTGCCCGGCCACACCTCTGCTTGTGCGCATCTCCCGCGGTATTTCTGCGCCGACAGTGCAATACAGTCGCAATTTGCGACGTATCGTGCCCTTTCTCTATTTGCCCCACGCATTCGCTGGTTCAGTGCCCCGAGCCGAAAACCGCCGCGCCGTTTCGTCACAAAGGGGTGATTTTATTGCGCGGAAGATGCGATGTTCGTGATGTCTGGTTGGCTTCATGGATACACGTCTCAAGACAACACGGGATCACCGCCCGGCCCCGGCGCGCCTGACGCTTTGCGGCGGAACCGTCCTGCAGCCGGATGGCAGCCTGACGCGGACGGATCTGCATCTCGACCACGGCGTCGTGAGCGCGGCGATCCAGCCGCCCTCCGCAACGCTGGACGTCTCTGACTGCCTGGTCCTTCCCGGCATCGTCGACGCCCATGGCGACGGGTTCGAGCACCACCTGATGCCCAGGGTCGGCACCACCTTCCCCGGCTGGCTGGCGCTGCGCAATGTCGATCGCGAATTGCTGGCCAACGGCATCACCACCGCCTTTCTGGCACAGTCCTTCTCCTGGGAAGGCGGCATTCGCGGGGTGGATGGCGCGCGCGGGCTGATCGAGGGCCTGCGGGATCTCGACCCGGGCCCGGCCGCCGATATCCGAATCCAGATCCGCTACGAGACGTTCTTCATGGACGGCGCGGACCAGCTCCTCGCCTGGCTCGAGGATGCCACGGTCCGCTATGTCGTCTTCAACAATCACATCCCGCAATATCAGGAGCTTCTGGACGACCCGGAGCATATCAACCGCTGGGCCGCCCCGGTCGGGCTGAGCGCGGAGGCGTTCCGCGCGCTCCTGGAAGAGACGCTCGCCAAGGGCGTCGGGGTGCTCGACACGGTCGCACGGGTCGCCGCGGCGATGGACCGGCTCGGCGTGCCCTACGGCTCCCACGACGATCCCGACCCGGAGACCCGGCGGCAGTACAACGCCATCGGCGCGCGCATCGCCGAGTTCCCGTTGAGCGTGGCCGCGGCCGAGACGGCGCGCGCGCTCGGCAACCCAATCATGATGGGCGCGCCCAACGCGCTGCGCGGGCTGAGCGCCTCCGGCAATGTCTCGGCGCGCGAGCTGATCGCGCTCGGGCTCTGCGATGCGCTGGTGTCGGACTACTACTACCCGGCCCTCCTGCACGCCCCCTTCGCCCTGATGCGCGAGGGCGTGGCGGATCTGGCGGCGGCGTGGTCGCTCGTCTCGGCGGGTCCGGCCGCAGCCCTCGGCCTCGACGATCGCGGCACGCTCGCACCGGGCAAGCGCGGCGATGCCGTCGTGCTCCGCCTCGGCGAGGATGGCCGGCCGCATGTCGTGGCCACCCTCGTCGCCGGCCGCCCCGCCTTCCTCGATCCCGCCCTGGCCGCCGAAGCGCTCGGCACCGCGGCCACCGCTGCAGCACCCTGACAGGAGGCGCCCGATGCTCACGCTCGAAGGCCTGACGAAGGACTTTGCAATGACCCGGGCGGTGGACAGCGTCAGCTTGACGATCGCGCCGGGCGAGCTCGTCGGCGTCATCGGCCGCTCCGGCGCGGGCAAGTCCACGCTGCTCCGGATGATCAACCGTCTGATCGACCCCTCCTCGGGCAAGATCGACTTCGTCGGCGAGGATGTCACGGCCTTGAAGGGCAAGGCGCTGCACGCCTGGCGCGCGCGCTGCGCGATGATCTTCCAGCAGTTCAACCTTGTCCCGCGGCTCGATGTGATGACGAACGTGCTCTCGGGCCGGTTCCACCAGCGCCCGACCATGCGCAACCTCCTGGGCCTCTTCTCCGAGGAGGACCGGGCGGCGGCTATCCGCGCGCTCGACCGGCTGGACATGGCGCCCTTCTGCCTGCAGCGCGCCGGCAGCCTCTCGGGCGGCCAGCAGCAGCGCGTCGCCATCGCCCGCGCGATGGTCCAGAACCCCGCCATGCTGCTCGCCGACGAGCCGATCGCCTCGCTCGACCCGCGCAACGCCAAACGGGTGATGGACGCGCTCAAGACCATCCACGAGGACGGCGTGACGGTGATCTGCAACCTGCACACGCTGGACACCGCGCGCGCCTACTGCACCCGCATCGTCGGCATGGCCCAGGGCCGCGTGGTGTTCGACGGCCCGGCCGCAGAGCTGACCGCCGCCGCCGCGCGCGAGATCTATGCGGGCGGGGACGAGGAGGATCAGGCGGTCTTCGAGGAGGGGCTCACCTCGCTCTCCGTCACCGCCGATCCCGAACCGGCGGCGAAGGCGTCATGACCGAGGCCCTGCCCAGCAACAGCACGGTCGCCATCGTCGAGCGGGCCCGGGGCGAGATCCGGCGGCAGAAGCGGTTCCAGACGATCCTCTTCGTCGTCGTGGCCGCCGCGGCCTATCTCGCGGCCGGCTATATCGGCGAAGTGTCGCTCGGCACCCTGGCCGAGGGCTTCTTCGGCGTCTTCACCTACATCTACGACACCGCGCCGACACTGCACTGGGCGACGCTCGGCGAGGATCTGGCTTCCTGGTACTGGGGGATCGAGCGCTGGCTGCTCGAGCTCTGGAAGACGGTGCTGATCGCCTTTCTCGGCACGGTCTTCGGCGCGGCGGGCGCCTTCTTCCTCTGCTTCCTGGCCTCAGCGAACCTCGCGCCGAACCGCATCGTCGCCTTCCTCTGCCGCCGGTTCCTGGAGCTTAGCCGGACCGTGCCGGAGATCGTCTTCGCGCTGATCTTCGTCTTCGCCTTCCAGCCCGGCCCGCCGGCCGGCGTGATCGCCATCGCCATCCATTCGATGGGCGCGCTCGGCAAGCTCTTCTCCGAGGTCAACGAGAACATCGACAAGGGCCCGCTGGAGGGGCTGCGCGCGACCGGCTCGAACTGGTACGAGGAGATCCGCTTCGGGGTGGTCCCGCAGGTGCTGCCGAATTTCGCGAGCTACACCCTCCTGCGCTTCGAGATCAATATCCGCGCCGCCGCGATCATCGGCATCGTGGGCGCCGGCGGCATCGGCCAGGAGCTGATGATCGCGATCAAGCAGTTCCACCGGGAGGATCAGAGCGCGATCGTCCTGATGATCATCCTCTGCGTCATCCTGATCGACGAGGTCGGGCGGCGCATCCGTCACCGCTTCATCGGCGACGACATGCCGAGCCGGGGGTAAGGCCATGACACCCGACGCAATCGCCGGCTACAAGGCGCGCTATCCCGCCGCTTTCGGGCCGACACGGCGCCAGCGCGCATACCGCATCGCCGGCGCCATCGCCTTCGTGGCCTTCACCATCTACGCCTTCATCGCCCTCGACTTCACCTGGGAGCGGATGTGGAACGGGCTCGACCGTCTCGGCTTCGTGTTCCGCTTCATGTTCCCGCCCTCCTCCGGCGGCTATTTCTGGGAGTATGTGCATGCGCTGGGCGAGACGATCGCGATGGCACTGCTCGGCACATCCTGCGCCTCGGTGGTGGCGCTCTTCGTCGGCTTCCTGGCGGCGCGCAACGTCAACACCAGCATGCTCGGCTACTTCGCCGTCCGCCGCACGCTGGATGTGATCCGCTCGATCGACACGCTAATCTGGGGGCTGATCTTCGTGCGCGTCGTCGGCCTCGGCCCCTTCGCGGGGGTCCTGGCGATCTTCGTGAGCGATGTGGGCACGCTCTCGAAGCTCTACGGCGAGGCCATCGAGGCCGCCGACCGGCGCCAGCAGGAGGGCATCCGCGCCACCGGCGCCAACCGGCCCGAAGAGCTGCGCTACGGCATCCTGCCCCAGGTCTTTCCGGTGTTCCTGTCCAACAGCCTGTATTTCCTGGAGAGCAACACGCGCTCGGCCACGATCCTGGGCGTCGTGGGCGCCGGCGGCATCGGCTTTCACCTGGCCGACCGCATCCGCCTCAATGCCTGGGACGAGGTCTGCCTGATCATCATCCTGATCCTGATCGCCGTCAGCGCCATCGACTGGATCTCGCGGGCGATCCGGCTCTCGCTGATCGGAGAGGGGCGCGCCGGGCAGGCAGCGGGCCGGTTCTCCAGCGTCGATTTCATCCGCGGCGAGATGAGCCGGGCGCGCGCCTGACGCGCCCGGCCTCGTCGGCTCAGCGCTGCTTCTTCTGCTCTTCGCGCAGCTCGATCGCGTAGACGTACATGTCATGCGTCGCTTCGGCGAAGCGCTGGAACTCGCCCTGGCTCACCTGCTCGAAACGCTCGGGGTCGCGCGTGTTCATCTCGGTCATCGCGGCCTTGAGGTCGGCCTTCATGTCCTCCGGCAGGCTCTTGACGACCGTGAAGGGCGAGTTCGGGATCAGCGGCGAGGTCCAGATGACCTTCACATCGCCCTCGTTGATCATGCCCTTGCGGATCATGCGCGAGATGTTGCCGTCTTCCTCGTCATAGGTCCAGGTCGCGGCCACGTCATAGGTGCCGTTCATCACGGCCAGGATGCCGTTCTCGTGGCTGCCCGAGAAGCCGGTCGACTTGAAGAACTCGCTCTCGCCGCCGATCTTGCCCAGCTTGCGCAGCCAGTAGTTCGGGATCATGAAGCCCGAGGTGGAGTTCGGGTCGGCAAAGGCCAGCGACTTGCCCGCCAGACCTTCCATATCGGCGACATCGGAGTCGCCCTTGACCACCAGCACCGAGTGGTAGCCCATCTTGCCCTTGGCCGAGACATCCATGGCGATCGGCTCGATATGCTCGTCGTCACGGCGGATCTCGTCGGCCCGGTGATCAATCCCGGCTTCGTCGCCCAGGCC
>JBCBWF010000361.1:0-5132 GCA_039817245.1 Pseudomonadota bacterium
CTCGATCGCGCCGAAGGAGATGTTGTCGAGGTTCTCGCGGTTGTTGGAGAGCCCGCCATAGCTGATGTTGAACGTGAACTCGCCGTTGGTCTTGGCCTCCACGAGCTCGCCGAGCTTGTGGATGTGCTCGGTGAAGGCGCGGCGCTTGCCCCAGACGGAGACGTTCCAGGTGAGGGCCGCGGCCTCCACCGTGCCGAAGGCAAAAAGGGTCGAGCCGAGCAGGGCGGCCCGAAGCGTTGGGATGGTCATTCGCGTTCTCCCTAGTTGATCTTGCGCCTGGCGTCGTTGCGCGCCGGTCGGGCGGACCTTAGCAGCCGGGCCGCGATAATCCAGCCGCAGCCGCGCGCCCGAGGGCGCGGACTGCGGGGCTTTTCGGGCTTGGCGGGCCGGGTTCTCCCGCCCCGGGTTAGACGACGCGGTTCGGCGGCTCCTGCCCGGCGAAGAATGCCTCGAGATTGCGCAGCACGGTGAAGCCCATCGCCTCGCGCGTCTCGATGGTGGCGGAGCCCAGATGCGGCAGGAGACACACATTCGGCATGGACATCAGCGCCTCGGTCACGGCGGGCTCGCGCTGGAACACGTCGAGCCCCGCCCCGCCGGTATGGCCGGACTGCAGCGAGGCGACGAGCGCGGCCTCGTCGATCACGTCGCCGCGGGCGGAGTTCACGATGATCGCGCCAGGCTTCATGACCGCCAGCCGCGCGGCATTGATCAGGCCGATATTCTCCCCGCCGCCCGGGCAATGGAGCGAGACGAAGTCGGAGACGCCCAGCACCTCCTCGATCGTGGCGAGCTGTTCGGCCGGCACCCCGGGATCGGCCACCGGGAAGGCATCGAAGAACACGATCTTCATGTCGAGCGCGTGATGGCAGCGC
This sequence comes from Pseudomonadota bacterium, assembly GCA_039817245.1. Taxonomy (GTDB): domain Bacteria; phylum Pseudomonadota; class Alphaproteobacteria; order Rhodobacterales; family Rhodobacteraceae; genus Thermohalobaculum. Next base: position 876 of record JBCBWF010000361.1, read on the forward strand.
TTGGCCATCGCCTTGCCGATACGGCCCATGCCGATGATGCCGAGCGTCTTGCCCTGGGGGCTCACACCCATGAGCTGCGTCGGCCGCCAGCCGGTCCACTGGCCGGCGCGCAGCATCGCCTCGCCCTCATAGGTGCGCCGCGCCACGTTCAGCAGGAGCGTGAGCGCGATATCGGCCGTCGCATCCGTCAGCACGCCGGGAGTGTTGGTGACGGTCAGGCCCGCGGCCTTCGCGGCCTCGGTGTCGATATTGTTGAAGCCCACGCCGAACTGGCCGAGGACCTTGGCGCGGCCGGGCGCGGCGAGGACAGTGGCGTCCACCTTGTCCGTCACGGTGGTGCAGACCGCGTCGTACTCGTTCAGCGCGGCAATCAGGGCCTCCTGGCTCATCGCCTCGTCCGGCCCGTTCAGCGTGGTGTCGAAGGCCTCGGCCATCGCCGCCTCGACCCGTTCGGGCCATTTGCGGGTGCAGATCACGCGGGGTTTCGTCATCTCAGTCTCCCTCGGTCGACTTGTTGTTGGCAGCCTCGGCCTGCCGGCGCGTCTCGCTCGGCCGGATGCCATGCTGTTTCTGATAGGCCAGCGCGAAATGTGAACTGGAGGAGAACCCCGTCAACATGGCGGTCTCCAGCGCGGAGAGATTCGTATGCATCAGGAGCTCGCGGGCGCGCTCGAGGCGCAGGGAGCGGTAGAACTGCGCCGGGCTGTCGCCGAGATGCGACTGGAAGAGCCGCTCCATGCGCCGGAGGTTGAGCCCTGTGGCGGTGGCGATCGCGCTCATCTTCAGCGGCGTCTCGATATTGGCGAGCATCAGGGTCACGGCGCGCTGCACGGGCGCAGGCAGCGTGTCGAGCCGTGCGAGCGCGCCGGGGCGCTGGCGGATGGAGGCGTTGCGGATCCGGTCCACCTGGAAATTGTTGCCCACCTCGCGCGCGAGCCGGGGCCCGTGATCGGCCGCGATGATCTCCAGCATCATGTCCATCGAGGAGATGCCGCCCGAGCCCGTCCAACGGTTGCGGTCGATCACGTAGAGCCCCGCGGTGCACTCGATCTCCGGGAAGGCGTCCTCGAAGGCGGGCTGATACTCCCAGTGCACCGTGCAGCGATAGCCGTCGAGCAGCCCCGCGCGCGCCAGCACGAAGGCGCCGGCCGAGATGGAGCCGACGACCCGTCCCGCGCGGGCCGCGCGGCGGAGTACGCCGTGCAGGCGCCCCTCGTTCTGCGGATCGCGCAGGAGGCCCGTGACGACGAAGAAGACATCGAAGTCCTCGACCCGCTGGGCAAGCTCGGCGATGCCGAGATCAACCGCGATCGCGAGCCCCGAGGACGCGCGCACGGGTGCTCCGCTCTCGCCAACCAGGGACCAGTCGTAGCTCTGCCGCCCCGCCAGACGGTTCGCCGAGCGCAGCGGCTCGATCGCGGCCGTGAGCGCGATCATCGAGAAGTCGTTCAGCAGCAAAAAGGCCAGGCGGCGACGCTCGGCCCGTTCCGGCGCGGGCATCTGGGCGAGCGCGCCCTCTAACTCTTCGGCATCGGGATCGGACCGGTCCGCCCCGCCGCCCCGAAGATGCGGCGCGGCGGATGGGATGCGGGAGGGCGGGGACGGCATCGAGGGATCTCTGATCGAGGGATCTCTGGGGGCGAACTGATTCGGGCGCAGCGAACAGTCAGTATGTCGCCAAAGCGTCGCAGCCGCGCCCATCGCCGCGAGACGGATCGACAAAAAGATGCAGAAACGGCGCGGAGCGGCGCGGGCGCCAGGCCCGGAAAACCGTCCGCGCCGGTGGGAGCGTCAGGCCTTCGCGTCGTCATGCGCCGGCTGGCCGGCCTGCGCCTGCCAGGGACGGGTGAGATCCGCGAGGGAGACCGAGAGGCACTCGACATCGACCGCGAAGGCGGTCTCGCCCGCCCCCTGGATCATCAGCCGGCCCGCCCCGTCCTCGCCCTCCTCGAAGGCGAGCGACAGGAGCCAGATCACCGCGGCCTTGTCGCCCGGCGCGATACCGCGGGTGCGCACGGTGCGCACATCGTCCACCACCAGGGCGGCCCGCACGCGCTCGAAGGGACGCCCGTCGCGCTTCGCCGCCTCGGCATCCTCCCAGCGAAAGCGGTTCAGGACCAGGACCAGCCGGCGCTTGCGTCGGAGCCAGGCAATATCGGTGACGCGCCCCACGCCGTCCTGCAGCAGCGAGGACAGGATCGACAGATCCTCGGCCCCCTCCGCCCGCAGCCGCAGCGGCCGGTCGGAGAAGGGCGCGTCCTCGAAGCGGGCATCCGCGCCGTTATCCGTGGTCCCAACCGGGCTTGGCGGGCTGTCCTTCATTCGTCTTCCTCCTCGCGCACGCGTTCGATCAGCACACCGCAGCGGCCCAGTTTCTCCTCGATCCGCTCATAGCCGCGGTCGAGATGGTAAACCCGGCTCAGCGTCGTCGGCCCTTCCGCCGCCAGCGCCGCCAGGATCAGGCTCACCGAGGCGCGCAGATCCGTCGCCATCACCGGCGCCCCCTTGAGGCGCTGGACCCCACGGATATGGGCCACGCCGCCGCGAATTGCGATGTCCGCTCCCATCCGCGCGAGCTCGGGCACATGCATGAAGCGGTTCTCGAAGATCTGCTCCTCGATGACGCTCTCGCCGTCGGCGGTGGCCAGGAGCGCCATCATCTGCGCCTGCAGGTCGGTGGGAAAGCCGGGATAGGGCGCGGTCACGATATGCAGTGGCCGCACGGCGCCGTTCTCGCGCGCCACGCGCAGGCCGTCCCTGGTCTCGGCGACCGTGACGCCGGCCTCGCGCAGCGCATCGACAAGCGCATTGACCAGCCCGATCTGCCCCCCGCGCAACAGGAGCTCGCCCCCCGCGATCGCCGGCGCGATCATGTAGGTGCCGAGCTCCACACGGTCGGGCAGCACCCGATGGGTCGCACCGCCGAGCGCATCGACGCCCTCAACCGTGATCTCGCCGCTGCCGGCGCCCTCGATCTTCGCGCCCATCGCGCTGAGGCAGGTCGCGAGATCCACGATCTCGGGCTCACGTGCCGCATTGGTGATCCGCGTCGTACCACGCGCCCTTACGGCGGCCATCAACGCATTCTCCGTCGCCCCCACGGAGACGAAGGGAAAGGCGATCTCGGCGCCTTTGAGACCGGCAGGCGCGCTGGCGTGGACATAGCCTTCCTGCAGCGTGATCTCGGCCCCGAGCGCCTCCATCGCCTTCAGATGCAGGTCCACCGGGCGCGCCCCGATCGCGCAGCCGCCGGGCAGCGACACCTCCGCCCGGCCGGTGCGCGCCAGAAGCGGGCCGAGCACCAGGATCGAGGCGCGCATCTTGCGCACGATGTCGTAGTCGGCCCGGGTGCTGGCGATGTGCTCGCCGGAAAGCGCGAGCACCCTGCCCTCCTGAAGCGCAGCCACTTCCACGCCGAGAGAGCGCAGGAGCGCGGTCATGGTCCGGATGTCCGAGAGCCGCGGCGCGCCGGTCAGGGTCAGCGGCTGATCGGTCAGGATCGCCACGGGCATGAGCGTGAGACAGGCGTTCTTCGCGCCGGAGATCGTGACCTCGCCGCTGAGCGGCCGTCCGCCCTCGACCCTGATCTTGTCCATGCCGGCTCTTCCTCGCCCTTCTCGCCTCGTCCGCGCCGGTTCGACCGGTCAGCTTGGTTTGTCTCCGCCGGCGCGACGGTCCTGCGCGCGCCCGGCTCAGTCCGTCTTGCCGCGCTCGCCCGCGGCCGCCTCGTCTCCACCGGCCGCGACATCTCCGGCCGCAGCATCGCCGGCCCGGTCCTCCGCACGGCGCGCACGCGCCTGGGCCTTGCGCCGGGCCAGATTGGCGCGCAGCGCGTCGGACAACCGCTCGGCGCGGTCCGGCCCGGACCCGCCGGCATCGCTGCCCGCTCCGCCCGGCTTGCTGTGGCTGTCCCGCCCGGTCATGCAGCGCGATGTAAAGGCCCGACCGTCCCTGGTCCAGATACCCCTTGCATTCGAGACGCGGATCGGTAGGAAAGCGCCACGGTCGCCGGTGTAGCACAGGGGTAGTTGCACTCCCTTGGTAAGGGAGAGGCCGTGAGTTCGAATCTCACCACCGGCACCACGCCCCTTCTACAAGCCAATGAGACCACGCGAATTTCGTGATCATAGGTCTATCTGCTCCCGCATTCGCCCCCACATGTCCGGGATCAGCGCGCATGGGACATCTGAAGTGATTTCGGAAGGGAGGGTTTCTGTCGCATCTCCACTCCTTGATGGTTACGATGAGCCAGAAACC
>JBCBWF010000178.1:0-9733 GCA_039817245.1 Pseudomonadota bacterium
CGATCCCGTCTCCGGCCCGGTCGATCCGGTGCGGCTTGGCCCACCGCTCGAGGAACCCGGAGGGTGACGAGAGCCAGACGAGCATCGCCGCGCGCAGCGCGGCGATTCCGCAAGGCCGTTCCCTGAGCGGCCCTCAGCGGATCTGCATCACCGCTTCGACCTCGACCAGCACGCCGAGCGGCAGCGCCGACACGCCCACCGCCGAGCGCGCATGCGCCCCCGCCGGCCCGAACACCGCCTGCATCAGCTCCGAGGCGCCGTTCACCACCAGCGGCTGCTGCGTGAAATCGGCGGCGGAGTTCACGAAGCCCACGAGCTTCACCACGCGCTCCACCCGCTCCAGATCGCCCGTCGCATCCTTGGCCTGCGCAATCAGGTTGATTGCGCACTGCCGCGCCGCCGCCACGGCCGCGGCCAGCTTGGAGCCCGCTGCCGGCGCCGTCCCGGCCGCCACCTCGTCCGCCTTCGTCAGGCACCCGGTCGGCAGCGGGTCGATCCCCAGCGGCACCTGGCCCGAGAGGAAGAGCTGGTTGCCCGTCTGCACATAGGCGACATAGGCCGCCACCGGCTTCGTCGGCTCCGCCAGCGTGATCCCCAGCTCCGTCAGTCTCGCCTCGACCGTCCCGCTCATGGCGCCCTCCCTGGCTATCGGTTCGCGGGCATCAAGGCCCGCCATCATGCGCCTGTAAAGGGGGCACGGCAGACGGGGCATTGGCGGGCGGGCTCAGCCGAGCCCCCAGATCCGCGGCTCGGCAAACTCCAGCGAATTGCCGGCCGGGTCGCGGAAATAGAGCGAGCGCCCGCCCTGGGGCCAGTCCACCCGGCTCTCCACGGCAACGCCGGCCGCCACCAGCCGCCGCTCCCACGCGGCAAGCTCCGCCTCCGAGGCCGCGAAACAGGCATGCCCCGGCCCTGTCGCACCATGGGGCGGCACCGCCAGCGCGCCGGGCGGGGGCGGCACGGCCGTGGCCTCCGGCCGGAAGAGCAGCAGCACCGAGCCTTCGAGGCGGAAGAACACATGCCGCCCCGGCGCCTCGGCAAACCGCTCCAGGCCCAGCACCTCCGCATAGAACGCCGCCGTCTCGGCCAGGTTTTCCGCATAGAGCGCCGTCTCGAGTATCCGCGCCATCCCGCCTCCCGGATCCCACAGCCAGCCGCCGCAGCGACAGGCGGCACAGCGATTGCAAGACATCGTGTGTGGATGCGCAACCCCGCTGCGCTAGCCTGATCCTCGCCACGAAGGAGACCCGTGATGCCCGTTCCGCCGATCCGAGCCCTCGCCGCCGCCCTCGTCGCGGCCGTCCTGATCCTGCCCGGCCTCCGCGACGGCCCGGCCCAGGCCGGGTCCGCCGGCTGCCGTTTCGAGCCCGTGCGCGCCGCTGCCGAGGGCGGGTCCGCGCAGGGCGAGGCCGCGGCCGTCATCCTCGCGCGCCTGCCCGGCGGCATCACCAAGGGCTGGGTGCGCTGCCCCGGCGAGCGCGCGAGCCCCCTCGTCGTCTGGACCCTGCGCGTCGGCGAGGAGGACGGCTTCATCGGCGTGCGCGACGGCCCGCTCTTCAGCTCCCTCCCCCAGAACCCGCTGGTGGCCGTGGCCGCGGTTGGCATCGGCACCGAGGGCCGTTTTCACACCTTCCTGCGCAGCGAGACCGTCGCCGCCGGCCTGCCGCAGAGCGCGCCGGAGGATCGCCGCCCCGCCCACCGCCTGTTCGGCACGCTCTGCGACAGCGATGCGGCCGACCCGCTCGACTGCTCCTTCGCCGGGCGGCGCGTGAAGATGCGCGTCGATGTGGTGGACAACGACTTCGACGGCGCGCTCGATCTCGCCCGCCACGAGCTCAGCATCCTGCATGACGGCCGCCTCCAGGTGCTCCGCTTCGCCCGCCCGCACGAGCCGGATCCGCTGCGCGTCATGTCCCACTGGATCGCCGCCCTCACGCTCTCGGGCCATCTCTGAGCCGCCTCGCCGGGCTCATCGCGCCTTCCGTGACGGAACGGCGACGCGCTTGTAACACGCGTCCGTCGCGTGCTCTGCTGGCCGGATAACAAATCCCGGAACGACCAGCGAGTATCACACCTATGGACAGCACCACCACGCCAGCCCCCGCCAAGCTCGACGACGCGGTCCTGCTCAACCGCGCCGTCTATGGCGGCGAGTTCTACCTCGAGAACGAGTTCCGCGGCGACTACGACCCCGCGATCGATCCGCCGGCCGAGGGCGACACCAATCTGCGCTTCGCCCTCAACGTCTATGACCGCTACGACACCTATCTGGAGCCCTTCGGCTTCACGGTGCTCGACGGCGAGGATCTCGGCTTCACCTCCGAGGAGAGCGCGGCGGGCGAGACCTCCGCGGACGACCTCAACGTCTTCTACCGCGGCGGGCTCTACCGCAATTCCTGGCAGGAGCTCGAGGACGGCACGCTGCAGAACGTGCCGGATGGCGCCGCCGTCGCCCTCGTCACCGTCAACGAGACGGGCGACGAGACCGCCCCCGGGCGCACGCTCAACCTTGTCCTGCGCGGCACGGATGCCGATTTCGGCAGCGACGGCGAGGCGGGCAGCGGCCCCGGCCAGGTCCGCTATTACGGCCAGCTCCAGCCGCTCGTCGACAAGATCTTCGACTACGTCTCCGACCCCGCCAACGGCATCACGGACGTCGTCGTCTCCGGCCAGAGCCTCGGCGGCACGGCGGCCGATCTCTTCGTGCTCTACGACGGTGCGCGGTTCGACGCGATCGAGGACGTCTCGCTCTCGGTGATCTCGATCTCCTCGGCCGGCATCGATCCGGTGACGCTGGACCTGAAGACCGATTTCGACGCCGAGATCGTCGATCTCTCCGGCGACCTTCCCGCCATCGCGGCGCCGGAGTACTATACCCAGTTCGCGCATGAGCTCGACTTCGTCTACTTCCCCGAGCGCTACGAGTTCGAGCCCCATGCCGCGGCCGAGCCGCTCTTCCCCGCGGAGTTCACCGCCGGCATTCTCGAAGGGCTGACCGATGCGGTGCATCTCGGCGGCGATGTGGACAACCCCGCGCTTGTCGAGGTCGAGACCCCGCTCGTGCCGGTCTACGAGCTGACGGCAGACTTCCTCTCGACCTTCCTGCCGCCCCACTACATGGATCTCTATGAGCTCAACGGGCGCAACCTGGCCGAAGCGCTCGAGGTCTCGGGCAGCGCGGACTACGACCGCATCGTCGCGCTCAACGGGCAGAACTTCGCCACCGCCAATGTGGAGAGCAACAACACGGTCAATGGCTGGATGCTGCCGGTCGATGACAGCTTCGATCTGGCCGAGGAGGCCGGCGACACCCTGATCCTCGGTCTCGGCGGGGACGATACGGTGGCCCTCGGGCTCGGCGACGACTTCTACCATGGCGGCGAGGGCGCGGACACGGTCGATCTCTCCGCCTATGGCACAGGCGTCGCGGTGGATCTCGCCGCCGGCAGCGTTACCGGCGGCGAGGAGACCGGCGGCACCGACGGGCTCCTCAGCGTCGAGAACGTGATCGGCACCGGCTTCGACGACACGCTCACGGGCGACGACGGCGACAACGTGCTCTCCCCCGGCGGCGGGACCGACAGCCTCGACGGCGGCGCGGGCGAGGACACGGCCCTCATCGACGCCCCGGCGAGCGCGGTCACGGTCGACGGCAGCGGCGACGGCTTCACGCTCAGCTACACCGGCGGTACGGCGACCCTCAGCGGCATCGAACTGATCGAGCTCGCCGACGCCACCTACGCGGTCGATACCGACGAGGCCACCGCGGACGCCTATGTGCTCTTCGAAGTGGCCACCGGCGAGGCCCCGGATCCGGGCGCGCTCGAGGCCACGCTCGATCTCCTCGATCAGGGCGTCGGGCTCGGAACCGTCGCCACGATCCTCGCGGCCGGTTCCGGCCGCCTCAACCCCGCGCTCTCGGACGAAGCCTTCGTCGCAGGCCTCTACGACGACGCGCTCGGCCGCAGCGCGGATGACGAGGGCGTGGCGTTCTGGTCGGGGCTTCTGGAGGACGGCACGCTCGACAGGGGCGGAATGGTTCTCGCCTTTGCCCAGTCCGAGGAAGCCGAGGCCTTCTACGCCGACAGCGTCGACGAGGGCGTGCTGGTCCTCGCCTGACCGCGGCGCGAAAACGGCACCGCCCCGGAAGGGCGGTGCCAGTCACATCGCGTCACTCGGCCGCGATTGGGTTCGGCAGGTTGGCGTGAGCCTCCGGGCGGATGCCGTCGGCCGAGTCGTCCATCCGCCAGACGCGGCCCTTCAGGCTGTCGTCATTCGCGAAGTCGCGCGACACATAGGTGTCGATGCAGGCCATCGCGTTCTCGTAGCCGAGCCGGCTGCCCTTCATCAGGTTCGACACGTTCCAGTCGAAGCTGACATCATGCGCCACCGGCACCACGAACACCTTCACGCCGAGCTGCTCGGACTTGATGCGCTCCTCGAACATCAGGACATTGTCCTTGCCGAGGCTGCCGGCGAACAGCATACAGAGATTGGCGAGGCCGTCCTTCAGGTTCTGCGGCCGGCGCACCTGCTTCGGATCGACGATGCGCAGCACCCAGATCTCGTCCAGATCCTCGTGGATGCGCAGGATGTCGTCGAAGTTCACCGTCTCGACCAGCGCGCCCTCGCAATAGGTTTCGCCGTCGAGCTCCACCGTCTCCTCCACGAAGGGCAGGGCGGAGCAGGCGCAGACGCTGGCGGCATTCGCCTTCTTCACCACCTTCTGCGGCGGGCGGTGGCTGTACTTGGACTGGTCCTGCATCCGGTAGGCCTGCTCCGGCCGGTTGGCGAACAGGTCGATCGTGTCCGTGTCCAGGTTGAAGGCGTTGTGGTAGAGGAACGGCCGGTCGGGCAGGTAGAGATTGTCGAATGCGATCTGCTTCAGGAACGTCGAGTCCTCGAAATAGATGCGCGACAGCCCGTTGATCTTCGAGAGATACATCATCGAGACCATGAACCGGCTCATCGGGTTCGCGGCCATCAGCTCGAGCATCAGGTTGTCGGTGTCGCCCTCGTTCCACATCGCGGGCGTCGTCATGTAGGTCATCCACATGCGCGAAGCGCGCTGGATCGCCTCCGGCGCGAACAGGTTCGTATAGGCCTGCGGGCTCGCCATGAATTCGAGCATCGCGCGCGTGTTCTGCTGGATGTCCGGCGAGAACGCGTGGTTGATCGGGAAGCCCGCATAGGAGCGGTCCTCGCGAAAGATGTTGTTGCGGAAGAAGTCTTCCGTGTCCTGCGGCGCGGTCTTCGGGTCGAAGGTGTTGTAGATCATACCCACCCAGGCACCGATGCAGGAGAGCGCCCAGACATCGAAGGTGATGCCCTTCTCGTGGAGCGCCTTCAGCGCGCCGATCTGCAGGCCGGCCGCCGGCCCGCCGCCCGCCAGAGAAATGGCGCGCTTCGGCTGGCGCGTCGCCTTGGACTTTCTCGTCTTGGAGATCGCGTTCATCAATTCCCCCTGGTTCTAAAGTCTGGCCGCCGATCCCTCACCGCTCGGCCAATTTGATGAGGCGCGGCCCGCCGCCTGCCATGCTGTTGCGAAAGGCGCGTGCCTCCGCGACCTGGGGCAGGGAGAAGCCGTCCTCCATGCGCGACAGCGCCGCTTCCAGCGCTGCCATCGCTTCGCTTGCCGAGGACCACGCTCCCGCAGGCCCCGCGTCTCGGTCGAACGCGGCCCCCGGGCCCCGGACGGCCACGGCGGCATCCCCCTCGCCGAGCGCCAGGCCGGCCCAGCTGCGCGCGGCCGCCAGCTCCATGGTCGCGGCTTCCTGCTTACGCGCGAACTGAACGGCCTCGGCCATCAGGCGGTTCGCCTCGTCCCGGCGCCGCCGATCCAGCGCCACCAGCGCCTCCGCCTTCAGGCGCAGAAGCTCGGCGCGGAACAGCCGCTCCGAATGGTTGTCGGTGAAGTCGATGCCGATCTGAGCGAACTCTAACGCAACATCCGCCGAGCCTATCTCGAGCTGCGCGCGGCTGAGAAGGACATAAAGCGCCGTTACGCCAAGCTGATAGCCGGCGTCGCGATAGGTGTTCAGCGCCTGCACGGTGGAGTCGAGCTGCTCCCCGCAGACCTTGCTGGAGAGATGCGCATCGGAGATCGAGCGCACCGACCGCGCGAGCCCGATCCAGTGCCGGAAGCCATGCTCCTCGGAGATGCGGCACACCTCGTCGGCCGCGGCACGCGCTGCGGCATGGTTCGAGCTCAGCGCCTTAAGCACCGCGTCGTAATAGCCCGCATAGGCTCGCGAATGGGGGTGGCCGATGGCCGAGGCCCGGTTCTGCGCCTCCTCAACGCGCGCGAGCCCCGCATCCGGCCGGCCCGTGGACCAGAGCACCCAGCTCTGCAGCGCGAGGGCCGCCACTTTCGCATCCTGCCCGGCGGCCGCGGCCGCTTCGCGCTCCTCTTTGGTTGCGCGTTCGAACTGCTCCAGCGCCCCCGTCGCATACTGCGCGCTCTCGCTCAGCCGGCCCATGAAGAGCGTGATCATGCTCGCGCCCCGCAGCGCGTTGATCAGCGCCGCGCGGTCCGACCGCGCCCGCGCGATCTCGATGAGCCGCTGGATCGCGAGATCCGCCTCGTCGAGCTCGCCCCGGATCACCGAAGCGGTCACCACCCAGAACATCACCTGCAGCGCCTCGGGCGGGTCGCCGAGCACATCGCACAGCGCCCGGGCGCGCTGGAAGTTCTCCAGGCACTCGCCCGCCGCGGGCCCGCGCGTCGCGATCTGGCAGGGGCCGAGCGCATAGCGCAGCGCCAGCTCCAGCCGGTCGCGCTCGTGCGTCTCCTCGGCATCCTGCGCATCGATCGTCACGACCTTCGCGAGGCCCTGGCTGAAATGCGCGATCGCCTCCAGGTTCGCCGAGCGCCGCGCCGCGATGTTGCCGGCACTCAGCCAGTGCCGCGCCGCCGCCTCCGACTGGCCGGACGCGCCCAGATGGTAGGCCAGCGTCTCGGGCTCGGTCTCGGCGATATGCGGCACCTCCTCGATCAGCGCCTCCGCGATCCGGGCATGCAGCTCCGAACGGCGCGAGCGCAGCATCGAGGAGTAGGCCGCATCGCGCAGCAGCACGTGCTTGAAGTGGTAATGCGAGTCCGGCGGCGTGCCGCGGCTCAGCACCAGCCCCGCATGCACCAGCTTCTGCAGGGCCGCATCCAGCGCATGCGCCTCCAGCCGCGCCACCTTCTGCAGGATGCCGAAGGAGAACTCGCGCCCAAGCGCGGCACCGATCTGGGCCACGTTGCGCACCGGCTCCAGCCGGTCGAGACGCGCCAGCAGCGAGGCGTGCAGCGTGGTCGGGATCGACACCGCGGGCAGCTCGCCGGTGAGCCGGAACCCGTCGCCCGTATCCTCCAGCGCCCCGCTCTCGATGACGGTCTTGGTAAGCTCCTCGATGAAGAGCGGCACCCCGTCCGCGCGTTCCAGGATCTGTGCGATCACCTCGCGCGGCAGCGCGCGGTTGCCGATCACGCTCGCCATCAGCCGCTCGCCCTGGTCGCCGTCCAGCCGCGAGAGGCTCATGGTCGTGATATGCGCATGGTCGGGCCAGGGCGGATGGAATTCCGGCCGCGCGCTCACCACCATCAGCACCGGCAGCTGCGCCAGCCGCTCCAGGATCGAGTCCAGCAGCTCCAGCGAGGAAGGATCGATCCAGTGCACGTCCTCGAAGGTCATCAGCACCGGCGCGGTGTTGGCCAGCCGCTCGAACTCGGCGAGCAGCACCTCGAAGCTCCGGCGCTTGCGCGCCTGGGGCGAAAGCGCCGCCACCTCATCCGAGCGCGTATGCGGCACGTTCATCGCATCGGCGATCAGCGCGCCCGCCAGCGGGTCGGGGGAGGAGTCGAAGACTGCGTCCAGCTTCGCCGAGCGCTCCGCCGGGCTGTCCGTCCGCTTCACCTTCGCTGCGCGCTCGATCTGCTCGAGGAACGGGTGCAGCGCGCTGTTCTGCCGGTGCGGCGCGCAGAAATAGCGCAGCATCAGCGGCTGGTCCGGGCCGGCGAGCTCGTTCACCGTCGCGATGATCCGCGACTTGCCGATGCCCGCCTCGCCGGTCAGCAGCACCGCCCGGCCACGCCCGCCGCGCACATCGCGCCAGCGCCGCATGACCATTTCGATCTCCTCCTCGCGGCCGAGAAGGGGGCTCATCATGCCGTCCTGGCGCTGGGCGAGGGAGGCCTCCGCATCGACCGTCGCCAGCGCCAGCGACACCTTCACCGAGAGCGCGAAGCCCTTCAGCGCCATCGGCTCGATCTCGCGGTAGAGAAAGCGCGGCCCGCAGAGCCGCCGCGTCGTCTGGCAGAGCGCCACGGTGCCGGGCTCCGCCACGGTCTGCAGCCGCGCCGCGAGGTTGGTGGTCTCGCCATAGACCTCGTGGCTGCGATGCTTCACCACCAGATCGTTGCCCACGACCACAAGCCCGGTGGCGGCGCCGACGCGCATGTTCATCGAGAGCCCGCGCACGCGCTTCAGCGTCTCCATCTCCGAGGCCACGGCAAGGCCCGTGCGCACCGCACGCTCCGCATCGTCCTCGCTCGCGCGCGGGAACCCGAAGAAGGCCTGCATGCCGTCCCCGGCGATCTCGGAGACCACGCCGCCCTCCGCCTCGATCAGCCGCGAGACCGCGGAGATGCAGGCATTCATCGCGTCGCGGTACTCCTCGGGGTCGAGCTTGGTCGACATCTCGGTGGAGCCGGCGAGGTCGATGTTCAGCACCGTGAGCTGGCGCCGCTCCGGGGCACGCTCGGCCATCGATGGCCCGGTCGCGCCCGCCTGCGCGTCGGACCAGGGCGTGCGCTGAAATCCGTCCTGGCGCCCGTCCCGCGGCGCCTCCTGCCAGTCGGGCCGCGCCGGTGCGCGCGCCTCGCCGGGCAGGGCGCGCGCCGCCGGTTCCGCCTGTTCCGCAGGGCCGCCCGCCGCTGGAATTGCCGGCGCGCGGGCCGGAGCGCCGCCCAGGCGCGTGCCGCATTCGCCGCAGAATTTGTGCCCCGGAGGATTGGAATGCGCGCAGGCCGGACAAATCAGCGAGAGCATCGCGCCGCATTCGCCACAGAACTTGTTCGTGGCCGGGTTGTCGGCGCCACAAGCGTTACATCTCATCCAGTCCTCAATCCTGCGCTGCGCCACAACGGGCGGTCATCGCGCGGGTGCCACACACATGGAGCGGTACGCTAGGGGGAAACGAAACGCAGGGCGGGCCGGCAGGCACGAACAGCCACGGCCGGCAACACGTCAGTGACGAGACAGATCTTTGCACACCCCAGAACTGTCCGGTATTTTGCAGCTTCGCAATATAGGTTTCAACGGATTTTTAACGAGATCCGTGCGCGGCGTGACGGAATGGACCCGTTCTTACGGGGACGATACAGCGCTCCGAGCGGGCGATCCCCCGCCTCGAGCCCCGTTCCGGAAGCGCCTCCCGCAGGGCGGGCCCGCCGCCCGGGAACGCGCCCCGAGAGCCTCGCCCTCGCAGCGCGCGCCGGATCGACCCGAACGTCAGTGTCATGCAGTGGCGGGCGGGATGGGATTCGAACCCACGAGACCCTTTTGGGGCCTACTCCCTTAGCAGGGGAGCGCCTTCGACCACTCGGCCACCCGCCCGCAGCCGGGATAGCCGAGTGGTCGAAGGCGCTCCCCTGCTAAGGGAGTAGGCCCCAAAAGGGTCTCGTGGGTTCGAATCCCATCCCGCCCGCCACTGCATGACACTGACGTTCGGGTCGATCCGGCGCGCG
>JBCBWF010000424.1:0-4343 GCA_039817245.1 Pseudomonadota bacterium
CGGACGGCTATCTCTGCCGGCAATGGGACAACGATTGGGGCGGCGGGCAGAACGGCTGCGCGCAGGTCTACCAGTACGGCACCGAATTCGTCTTCGTCCCTGAGGATGGCGGCGCTGAATTCAGCCGCCGCCGCACCCCGGGCGACAGCGCGGGCGTGATCTAGAGCGCGACCATGCCGACGATTCCTACCCTCGCGCCCGCGCCCACCCACGTCAGTTTGCGCAACAGTGTATGAAGGCCGGGTAAGCATGTTCGTTTGCCTAGCAGTAGTCCCGAGGCTAGTTTGTTCACTTTATGTTCTTGTGACTCAATCCATCCTGTCGTGGGTGGGCGCGGGCGCAGGGGGGGCGAGCCGTTCGGACGGCTCGCGCAAGGCCGGTCAGCGCCGCAACAGGTCCGAGAACTCCGACAGCACGGCGCCGTAGGTGTCGCGCTTGAAAGGGACGATGTTCGCCAGCAGATCGTCCGGCGCCATCCAGGACCAGGCCCGGAACTCGCGATCCCCGCTCTCGATGTCCACCTCGTCGTCCGCGCCGTCGAAGCGCAGCGCGAACCAGCGCTGGGTCTGGCCCCGGTAGCGCCCGCCCCAGAGCTTGCCGATCAGATAGTCCGGCAGGTCGTAGGCCAGCCAATGCGCGCTCTCGCGGAGCACCGTCACGCGCTCCGGCTTGATCCCGGTCTCCTCGCGAAGCTCGCGCAGCGCGGCCTCCTGCGGTGCTTCGCCCGGATCGATCCCCCCCTGCGGCATCTGCCAGGCATCGAGGCTCGAGTCGATCCGCTGTCCCGCAAAGATCAGCCCGTCCCCGTTCAGCACCATCAGGCCGACGCAGGGGCGGTAGGGCAGGGCTGCGGTCGCATCGCTGCCAGGCGTATCGGACATCGGAGATCTCCCAGGCGCGGGACGCGCGGGCCCGAGGAAGCCGGGCCGGGGAAAGCAGGGCAGGGCGCGCGCGCCCGCACGGGGCGCGCGCGCAGGTCTCAGCGGTCGGCCTTGCCGTTGTCGTAGACCGAAAGGCCGGTCAGCAGGTCCAGCGCATAGGCCAGCTGGAAGTCCTCGGCGCGCAGCTTCGCGGTCGCCTCATGGCGCGCGCGCTCCTCCTCCAGCTGCTCCTTCTCGTCATCCGAGAGCTGGTTCTCGAGGCTCCCGCGCAGATCCGCCTCCGAGCGGCTGCGCCGGTTTGCCGCGGCCTCCTCCTCGGCCGTGATCCGCCGCTCCTCCACCAGGATGTCCGGCTCGATGCCGAGCGCCTGGATCGACCGGCCCGACGGCGTGTAGTAGCGCGCCGTGGTCAGCTTCATCGCGCCGTTGTCGCCGAGGCGCATGATCGTCTGCACCGAGCCTTTGCCGAAGCTCTTGGCGCCCACGATGATCGCGCGGCGATGGTCCTGCAGCGCGCCGGCGACGATCTCCGAGGCCGATGCGGACCCCTCGTTGATCAGCACCACCAGCGGCTTGCCCTCCGCCAGATCGCCGGCGCGGGCATTCACCCGGTCGGCCTCCTCCAGGTCGCGGCCGCGGGTGGAGACGATCTCGCCCGCCTCCAGGAACGCATCCGAAACCTCGATCGCCTGGCTCAGGAGCCCGCCCGGATTGTTGCGCAGATCGATGACATAGCCGAGCACATCGTCGCCCAGCTCCTTCTTCACCTTCTCGATGCCCTCGGCCAGGTTCGTGGCCGTCTGCTCGTTGAAGGTGGTCAGGCGCAGCACGCCCACATTGCCCTCGGTGCGCGCCCGCACGGCGCGGATCTTGATCGTGTCGCGCGTGATCTCGATGTCGAAGGGCTCCTCGGCGCCCTCGCGGCTCACCGTGATCACGATCTGCGAGCCCACCGGGCCGCGCATCTGGTCCACCGCATCCGCGAGCGAGAGGCCGAGCACGCTCTCGCCGTCGATATGGGTGATGAAGTCCCCGGCCTCGACACCCGCATTCGCCGCGGGCGTGTCGTCGATCGGGGCCACGACCTTCACGAAGCCGTTCTCCATGGTGACCTCGATGCCGAGACCGCCGAACTCGCCTTTCGTCTGCTCGCGGATATCCGCGAAGTTCTCGGGCGGCAGGTAGGAGGAGTGCGGGTCGAGCGAGGAGAGCATGCCGTTGATGGCCGCCTCGATCAGCTTCTGCTCGTCCACATCCTCGACATAGGCCACGCGCACGCGCTCGAAGATATCTCCGAAAAGGTCGAGATACTGGTAGGTGGTGCGCGCATTGTTCTCCTGCGCCGTGGTGGTCAGCACGATCTGGGGAAGCGCCGCGCCGATCGCGGCGCCGGCCATCAGGGCGATCAGGGTTTTCCGCATAGGGTGTCCGGTCCGCATCATCTGTCTTCTGAAAACCAGGGGGCGGGGTCGACGGGCACGCCCTCCTGTCTGAGCTCGATATAGAGCCCGCTCATACCGTCTTCTCCATCGTCATCTCCTGCAAGTAAAATCTCCGGGCCTTCCGGCAAGTCCCCGCCGAGATCGCCAATTCGTTCGCCGGCCAGAATCGGCTCGCCGATCCCGCGTTCCACGCGGCCGAGCCCGGCGAGCACCAGCAGCCAGCCGGCCTCCGGCTCCAGGATCGCGACGGTGCCGTAGCCCTCCAGCGGGCCGGCATAGCGCAGCGTGGCGTCCATTGGGCTCGAGACCTGGGCGAAGGCGGGGGCGCGGTAGCTCATGCCCGCGCCGGGATTGCCCCAGGGGTCCGCGTCGCCGAAGCGTGCCGTGATGCGCCCGGCCACCGGGGCCAGCAGCGTGCCCTGCCGCGCGAGGAAGGCGGGCGAGGGCCCGGTCGCGCCGATCAGCCGGTCCAGCGTCTCGGCCAGCGCGCCGAGCGAGGCGGCACTCTCCGCCGCCGCGCGCGCCTGGGCCCGCATCAGCCGGCGCGGCGGCAGCTTCGCGCGCCTGCGATCGAGCGCGATGGCCGTGTCCGCGCGCAGCGCCTGCAGCGCTGCCAGCGCCTCCAGCGCGCCGACGCGGGCCAGCTCCTGCTCCACGCGGATCCGGCGCAGCGTGACGAGCTCGCTCGCCAGCGCGATCCGCTGCGCCTCGAGCTCGGGGGCCACGGCGGCCAGCAGCGTCGCTGCCCGCGCGGCATCCACGGGCCCGCCGGGAAAGGCGAAGAGCGCCGAGGAGGGGGCCGCGCTCATCGATTGCAGAACCGCCAGCAGATCGCCGAGCCGCCCGCGCTCCGTGACCAGCCGGTCGCTGAGCGCCACCGCGCGCCGCGCCAGCGCCCGCATCGCCCCGCGATAGGCCGCCAGCGCGCCTTCCTGCGCGGCGACCGCGCGGCCGAGTGCGGCCAGCCGCTGTTCGCCCTCGCCGGCATTCTCCAGCGCCGCCTGCGCCTCCTCCAGCGCCGCGCGCGCCGCCGCGATCTCATCCGCCGGCTCCTCGGCCCGCGCCGCACCGCCGGGCGCCAGCGCCACAGCCCCAGCCCCAGCCCAAGCCATCGCCATCGCCATCGCGAGAGCGGCCCGCCAGCGGCGAGCCCGGAAGGGAAGGGGCGCCCGCCGCGCCGTCACGAGGCGGTCGTGTCGGCCGGCACCGCCGAGAGATCCGCGCGCCCCGCCTCCGCGTCGCGCAGGAGCGACCGCCCGGTCATCTCCGCCGGCTGCGGCAGGCCCATGAGCGCAAGCAGCGTCGGGGCCAGATCCGCCAGCCGCCCGTCCGCCAGCGTCCGTCCGGGGCGCGCCCCGCCCGCCTCCACCAGCACCAGCGGCACCCGGTTCAGCGTATGCGCCGTGTGCGGCCCGCCGGTCGCGGGATCGCGCATCATTTCGCAGTTGCCGTGATCGGCCGTCACCAGCATTGCGCCGCCGGTCTCCTTCAGCGCCTCCAGCGCCTGGCCGAGCCCGCGATCCACCGCCTCGCAGGCCGCCACCGCCGCCGCGAGCTTGCCCGTATGGCCCACCATGTCCGGGTTCGCGAAATTCGCCACGATCAGGTCCACGCGCTCGCGGATCGCGCCGGCCAGCACCTCGGCCACCTCCGCCGCCGCCATCTCCGGCGCCAGATCATAGGTCCGCACCTTCGGGCTCGGCGCCATGTGCCGTCGCTCGCCCGGGCTCTCCGCCTCCACCCCGCCATTCAGGAAGAAGGTCACATGCGGGTACTTCTCGGTCTCCGCCAGCCGAAGCTGCGTGCAGCCCTGCGCGGCCACCCAGGCGCCCAGCGTGTTCGGGATCTCCTGATCCGGGAACATCGCGGTCATCAGCCCATCCAGCCGGTCGGAATAGCGCACCAGCCCCAGTGCCGCCGCCGGCGCCGCCCAGCCCGCGCGCGCAAACCCGTCAAACTCCGGATCCAGCAGCGCGCCCAGGATCTCCCGCGCCCGGTCCGCGCGGAAATTGAGGCAGAA
>JBCBWF010000494.1:0-3572 GCA_039817245.1 Pseudomonadota bacterium
GTCCGATGCCCCAGACCAAGTTCGTCACCTCCAAGGCGCTTGCGCTCGGCCTCCGCCCCATCGTGGTGCTGAACAAGGTGGACAAGGCCGAGGCAGAGCCCGACCGCGCGCATGACGAGGTGTTCGACCTCTTCGCCGCGCTGGATGCCTCCGAGGAGCAGCTCGACTTCCCGATGCTCTACGCCTCCGGGCGCAGCGGCTGGGCGGCGGAGAGCCTCGATGCCCCGCGCGAGACGCTCGCGCCCCTCTTCGACCTCATCGTCCGCCACGTGCCCGCCCCGCGACAGGCCGCCCATGCCGGCGAGCCTTTCCGCATGCTGGCCACGACGCTCGAGGCCGACCCCTTCATCGGCCGCATCCTGACGGGGCGCATCGAGAGCGGCCGGGCCGCGGCGGGCCAGTCCATCCGCGCCCTCTCGCGCGACGGCAAGGAGGTCGAGCGCTTCCGCATCTCCAAGGTGCTGGCCTTCCGCGGCCTCGGCCGCCAGCCGGTGGACAGTGCGGGCGCCGGCGACATCGTCGCGCTGGCCGGCATGACCAAGACCACCGTGGCCGACAGCCTGCTCGACCCGGCGGTGGACATCCCGCTGCCCGCCCAGCCAATCGACCCGCCCACCATCTCCGTCACCTTCGGCATCAATGACAGCCCGCTCGCCGGCAAGGACGGCTCCAAGGTCCAGTCCCGCGTCATCCGCGAGCGGCTGATGCGCGAGGCGGAATCAAACGTCGCCATCCGCGTGACCGACACGCCCGGCGGCGAGGCCTTCGACGTGGCCGGCCGGGGCGAGCTGCAGATGGGCGTGCTCATCGAGAATATGCGCCGCGAGGGCTACGAGCTCTCCGTCTCCCGCCCCCGCGTGCTGATGCGCGACGAGGACAGCCGCCGGCTCGAGCCGATCGAGGAAGTCACCATCGACGTGGACGAGGAGTTCTCCGGCGTCGTCGTCGAGAAGCTCGCTCTGCGCAAGGGCGAGCTGGCGGAGATGCGCGCGGCCGGCTCCGGCAAGACCCGGATCGTGGCCCATGTCCCCTCCCGCGGGCTCATCGGCTACCACGGGGAATTCTTAACGGACACGCGCGGCACCGGCGTTCTGAACCGTGTCTTCCATGGCTGGGCGGACTGGAAGGGACCGATTCCCGGCCGCCGCGCCGGCGTCCTCATCTCGATGGAGACCGGCGCTTCCGTGGCCTATGCGCTGTTCAACCTGGAGGATCGCGGCAAGATGTTCATCGGCTCCGGCGAGCCGGTCTATCAGGGCATGATCATCGGCGAGCACAGCCGTGAGAACGACCTTGAAGTGAACCCGCTAAAGGGTAAGCAGCTCACGAATATTCGCGCTGCAGGCAAAGACGATGCGGTGAAACTGACACCGGCCACGCGCCTCAGCCTCGAGCAGGCGATCGCCTATATCGACGATGACGAGCTGGTCGAAGTGACCCCGAAGGCGATCCGCCTGCGCAAGCGCCATCTGGATCCGCACGAGCGTAAACGGGCCGCCAGAGCCGCCGGCTGATGCCGCCAATGCAATTATGAAGAGTTCTGGGCAAGGTTTTCTTTCGCATCTGCACTGTGTCTTTTTGGGTCAGTCGCGACGGGGCTTCATGTTCCGTTAACCATCAAGAAATGAAGGATTTTTCTGCTTTTGCCCGCCTTAGGCGAGCCCCTCAGGATTTTTCTCGCCTTAAGCAAAAATTCGCCCCTTTTGAACAACAAGGTTGCACAAGCGAGAGTTGCACAGGAGGGGTTGCGATGAGACATCCGGTAGACGTCCATGTTGGTCAGCGCGTGCGTCAGCGGCGTTGGATGGTGGGCATGACGCAGCAGCAGCTGGCAGAGCGCGTCGGCATCAAGTTCCAGCAGATCCAGAAGTATGAGACCGGTACCAACCGCGTCTCCGCGTCCCGGCTCTGGGACATCGCGTCGGCGCTCGAGGTGCCCGTGGCCTTCTTCTTCGAAGGGCTCGACGAGGCCATGGAAGCCGGCGGACACGCGGAGGATGTGCTCGGGGACAAGGAAGCACTGGATCTGGTGCGCGCCTATTATTCCATCCCGGAGACCCAGCGCCGCCGGCTCTTCGACCTGGCCCGGGTGCTCGGCGACGCGGCCTGATCCCGCCCGGCCCGGCTTCGGCCGGCGCACGGGTTAACAGGCCCGTTCGGCGGAGACGCCGGGCGGTTGACGAGACGACCTCCGCAGGCCATGGGCTCCCTCCAAGGGGCCTTCGATCCGGGGCCCGCTTTCTGGGGCCTGACACCGGGCGACGCGGCGGAGGACGACGTGACCAGCACAGACCGCGCGGGCGGGCCCAAGGGGCCATCTCCCGCCGCTTCCGACCCTGCCGAGACCGGAGCCGCGGATGTCGAGCCGCTGAAGACGGACGACCTCGCAGCCCTCGCCCTGCGCCTCGCCGATGCGGCGCGGACTGAGACCATGGCGCATTTCCGGATGGACGGGCTCGAAGCGGCGGACAAGCGCTCGCGCGGCGTCTACGACCCCGTGACCGAGGGCGACCGCGCGGCCGAGCGCGCGATCCGCGCGCTGCTGGCCGAGACGCGGCCGGAGGACGGGATCCTGGGCGAGGAGGAGGCAGCGGTGGCGAGCCGCTCCGGCGCCACCTGGGTCATCGATCCCATTGACGGAACACGGGCTTTCATCACCGGCCTGCCCACCTGGGGCACGCTGATCGCGCTCGATGACGGCAGCCGCGGCATCCTCGGGCTTGTCGACCATCCGGCGACGGATGAGCGCTATCTCGGCCGCGCGGGGCACGGCGCCTGGCTGATCCGGTCGGGCGGGCAGCAGCGGGTGCGCTGCCGGACCGGCCTTTCGCTGGCGGAGGCGACGCTGATCACCACCGCACCGGAGCTCTTCACCGCCGAGGAGCGGCCGGCCTTCGAGGCGGTGCGCGCCACGGCCCGCCTCACCCGCTACGGCACGGATTGCTATGGATATTCCATGGTCGCCCTCGGCCAGGCGGATCTCGTGATCGAAGCGGGGCTCGAGGCCTATGACATCGCCGCGCCCAAGGCGCTGGTGGAGGCCGCGGGCGGCGTGGTGACCGACTGGGAGGGGGGCGACTGCCGCTGGGGCGGCCGCGTCGTCGCCGCCGCCAGCCCCGCCCTCCACGCCGAAACCCTCGCCCACCTCGCCGCCGCCAAGCGCTAAAAACCCGCGGCAATTAACTCGGTAAAGAAACCAAAATCAAACCGTTCGAGCACGCGCTGCCCACTCCCCGATTGCACAATCGCGCAGGTCCAGAATAGCCTGCTCCATGAGTTTCCTGCGTAACGGCGAATGACCGCCTTGCTGCTTAGGGAGCGTCGACAGACAGTTTGGATTTTAGATGGATTCTGCAAAGGCTCTTGAAACGGCAAGGCGATGCTCGGATGCTCGGATGCTCGGATGCTCGGATGCTCCAAATCAGCGAGTAGCCGTATATGACGAAGTAATCTTTTTAGGACATTCTCGCCTCGATGCGGCCATGTGTTCTGCGCGAATAGCTTTGAGGTTTCCAAACAAAGCCAACTTGGGCGGACGAGCACTAGACATAGCAGAGTAATATCGAATTGCA
>JBCBWF010000461.1:0-3960 GCA_039817245.1 Pseudomonadota bacterium
AGGTGATCGCGGCGATCACCACCGAGCCGTCGAGATGGTGTAGTCCGCCCCCTCGACCGGGGCCTCCTTGGCGACCGAGCCGGCGCGGTAGTCGGCGACGACCTTGGCGAATTCGGGCGCGGCGTCCTTCAGGAGCACGCGGTCCTGCGGGCGCTTCGGGCCGGCCAGCGCGGGCTCGACGGTGGCCATGTCGAGGCTGAGCGTGTCGGTGTAGACCGGCGCGTAATCGGCGCTGCGCCAGAAGCCGTTCTCCTTGGCGTAGGCCTCGACGAGGGCGATGCGCGCCTCGTCCCGCCCCGAGACGCGGAGATAGCGCAGCGTCTCGTCGTCGATCGGGAAGAAGCCGCAGGTGGCGCCGTATTCGGGGGCCATGTTGCCGATGGTGGCGCGGTCGGCCAGCGGAAGGTGGTCGAGGCCTGCGCCGTAGAACTCGACGAACTTGCCGACGACGCCCTTGGCGCGGAGCATCTGCGTCACGCGCAGCACGAGGTCGGTGGCGGTCACGCCTTCCTTCAGCGCGCCGGTGAGCTCGAAGCCGATGACCTCGGGGATCAGCATGGAGATCGGCTGGCCGAGCATCGCCGCCTCCGCCTCGATGCCGCCGACGCCCCAGCCGAGGATGGCGAGGCCGTTGACCATGGTGGTGTGGCTGTCCGTGCCCACCAGCGTGTCCGGATAGGCCACCTCGGCGCCGGACTGGTCCTTGTCCGTCCACACCGTCTGGCCGAGATATTCGAGGTTCACCTGGTGGCAGATGCCGGTGCCGGGGGGGACGACGCGGAAATTGTCGAAGGCGCCCTGGCCCCATTTGAGGAACTCGTAGCGCTCGCCGTTGCGCTGGTATTCGCGCTCCACATTGAGCTGGAAGGCGCGGGGATTGCCGAATTCGTCGACCATGACGGAGTGGTCGATGACGAGGTCGACGGGGTTCAGCGGATTGATCTTTTCGGGGTCACCGCCGAGCTTGATGATGGCGTCGCGCATCGCGGCGAGGTCGACCACGGCGGGCACGCCGGTGAAGTCCTGAAGCAGGACGCGGGCGGGGCGGTAGGCGATCTCGCGCGGGTTCTGTCCGCCCTGCGCGGCCCAGTCGGAGAAGGCGCGGATATCGTCCTGCGTGACGGTCTTGCCGTCCTCGAAGCGGAGCATGTTCTCGAGCACGACCTTGAGGACGGCGGGCAGGCGCGCGAAGCTGCCGAGGCCTGCCTCTTCGGCCGCCTTGATGGAGTAGTAGGCGACGGTCTGGCCCTGGACGCTGAGCGTGCGCCGGGTATTGGCGCTGTCGGTTCCGACGGTGATGGGCATGATCTGGCTCCTCCTCGACAGGGTGGCGGGGTCGGGCAGGCTGGATTCCGCATGGCGGAGGCCTCTGCAGGATGTCGGCGTGCCTGTGCATATCGCGCATCCACCCCGGACGCGCAATGTATGCTGGGGTCGCGCCCGCGGCGGTTCACGAACTGTCGAAGAGGGGCCGGGCGGCGGCGAGGGGCGCGCCGGGGGGGCGCCGAGCGGTGTCCTTCCCCTCTCCCGCGCGATGGTCTAGCGAGGGGCGGATGGATCTGGTGCTCGACGATATCGCCTGCCGCCGCGCGGGGCGGACCGTGTTCGCGGGACTCTCGCAGCGGCTGGCGGCGGGGCGCGCGCTGGTGGTGACGGGGCCGAACGGGACGGGCAAGTCGACGCTGTTGCGGCTGCTCGCGGGGTTCCTGCCGCTGACGGGCGGGGCGGTGCGGCTCGGCGAGGTGTCGCTGGGCGCCGACCGCGGGGCGTTTCAGGAGCGGGTGGCCTATGCGGGGCATCTCGACGCGGTGAAGCCGGCGCTCGCGGTGGGCGAGAACCTGGCGCTCTGGGCGGGGCTCGAGGGGCGGCCGGATGCGGTGGGCCCGGCACTTGAGCGGTTCGGGCTCTCGCGGATCGCGGAGCGGCCGGCGGCGGAGTGCTCGGCGGGGCAGAAGCGCCGGCTGGGGCTGGCGCGGCTGCTGGTGCTGGACCGGCCGCTCTGGCTGCTGGACGAGCCGACGGTGTCGCTGGATGCGGCCTCCGCCGCGCTGGTGGCCGAGCTGGTGGAGGCGCACTGCGCGGCCGGCGGACTCGCGGTGGTGGCGACGCATGTGGATCTCGGCCTGGCTGCGCCGGAGCGGCTGGAGATGCGGCCCGCGCGGGCGGCGGCCGGTGTGGCGGCGTTTGCTGGGGCTGCGGGCGATCCCTTCCTCGACGGCGCCTGGGAGGGGCGCGGATGAGCCTCGCAGCGCTCGTGCGGCGCGACATGGCGCTGGCGCTCAGGCTCGGCGGTGGCGGGGCGATCGGGCTCGCCTTCTTCGTGCTCGCCGTGGTGCTGATCCCGCTCGGCATCGGGCGCGAGCCGGCGACGCTGGCGCGGATCGCGGGCGGGGTGCTGTGGATCGCGGCGCTCCTGTCGGCGCTGCTGAGCCTCGACCGGCTCTTCCAGGCGGATTTCGAGGACGGGACGCTCGATCAGCTGATGCTGGCGCCGATGCCGCTGGAGCAGGTGGTGCTGGCCAAGACCGCCGCACACTGGCTGACGACGGGGCTGCCGATGACGCTGGTCGCGCCGCTCCTGGGGCTGATGCTGCAGCTGCCGGCCGCAGCGCTGCCGGCGCTGATGGCCGCACTGGCGGTGGGGACGCCGGCGCTCTCGCTGATCGGCGCGGTGGGCGCGGCGGTGACGGCGGGGGTGCGGCGGGGCGGGCTCCTGCTCTCGATCCTGGTGCTGCCGCTCTATGTGCCGACCCTGGTCTTCGGCGCGCGGGTGGCGGAGAACGCGCTGCTCGGTCTGCCGGTGCTGGCGCCGCTGGCGCTGACGGCGGGGCTGACGCTGTTCTCCGCCGCGCTCGCCCCCTTTGCCGCCGCCGCGGCGCTGCGGATCAACGCGCGATGAGTGCGGCGGCGCTGCCGGAGATCCCGCTGCGCGATGACCGCGATGGCGGGCTTCTGCGCTACGCTCGGGAGCATGCGGGCGCGGCGGCGCGGCTGATGGACACGGTGCTGGCCGGGATGGGCCCGGCGGGGCGCGTGCTCGGCCCGGCGCTGGCGCCGGCGGACCGCGTGGCCGCGCGATGGCTGCGGCAGGCGGGCGATCCCTACCTCGCGGAGGCGCTGGCGATCCGGGCGGCGATCCGGGCGGCGATCGGCCGCCCGGGGCCGTTGGCCTTCGCGCTCTCCCACGAGTTCGGCTGCACGGCGCGGGCCTTCGAGGGCGCGCCGCCGACGCTCTTTCGCACGCTCGTCTGGCCGTTTCGCGGGCTCGGCCGGCTGGTGGAGGCGGTGCGGCTGGAGGGCGAGGCGGGGCCCTGGACGACCGCGACCTGGCCGGGGGTGATCGGGGTGCTGCACGGTGCCGCGCCCGGCCGGTTCGCCGCCGCGCTCAACCAGGCGCCGGAGCGGCGGAGCGGCTACGGGCGCGCGGCGGACTGGGCGATCGGACGGCGCCGGTCCCTGCGCGCGCGGGCGCTGCCGCCGCCGCATCTGCTGCGCCGGGTTTCGAGACCGCATCGGATTTCGCCGCCGCCCGGCGGATGCTGCGCGAGACGCCTGTGGCGGTGCCGGTGATCTTCACGCTCGCAGGCAGCGGGCCGGGCGAGCGGGCGGCGATCGAGCGCACGGAGGCCGAGGCGGCGGAGGCGGCAGCGCCGGCGGCGGCGAACGAGTTCACCGCCGCCGGGGAGGCAGGGCGATGGCGGAGCCGCGGGCACGACAGCGCGGGCCGGCTGCGCGCGATCCTGGCGGCCAAAGCGCCGCCGCCGATCGACGCGATCGCGCCGCCGGTCCTCAACCCGCTGACGCGTCTCGCGCTCTCAGCCGATGCAGCGGGCGGTTTCGCGCTGCGTGGCTATGAGGGGGCCGAGCCGGCGACGGCGGTTCTGTCGCTTCCGCATGGCGTGTATCGAGCGTAGCGGTGTCAGACCGGCGCCTGCGGCCGCTCCCACCCACGACATTGTG
>JBCBWF010000285.1:0-6727 GCA_039817245.1 Pseudomonadota bacterium
ACCGCGCGCGCCTGCGACGCCCCCTCCGGAAAGGGCATAAGCCTGTTCATCGCCATTCTCCCGAACTCGCCATGGCCTGCTCAGGGAACGCGGATCGTGGTTAAACAACCGTTACTTCCCCGGAACGGGGCGGATCAGATGCCCGCGGCGCGGCCGAGGCGGGCGCCGACGCGGCCGAGGCGGGCCTTGGCGATGCCGGCGATGCGGCGCTCTGCCCCGTCGGGCGCACCGGCCAGCCGCCAGTAGGCGAGGAGTGCCGCGGCATAGACGAGCGCCCCTGTGCCGACGAGAAGGAGGAGCTCGACCGCATAGGGCAGCGCGCCGGTGCCCGCGCCCTGCAGCGCCAGCAGCGCCCCGGCCATGGTGATCGCGGCGCCGAGGCAGAGGCGCGCGCGCCACAGCATCTCGCCCGGGCGGATGCCGAGAAGGCGCTGCACATAGCCGATGCTGATCAGCGCGCTCAGAATAACGCTTGCAAAATAAGCCACTAGCAGGCCCTCGAGGCCGCCGAGCCAGACGCCGGCGATCATCATTGGGATGCGCGTGCAGAACACGAAGACCTGCAGCAGGAACACCGCGCGCGGGCGCTGCATGGCCATCAGGATCGCCACCACGCCGGTCTCCATCACCTGGAAGGCGGAGGCGAAGGCGACGTATTCGACCACCAGGGTGGCCTCGCGGAACGCCTCGCCAAGGAGGAGGAGCACCAGCGGCTCGGCCACGAGCGCGAGGCCGAAGGACATCGGCAGCCCGATCAGAAGCGTGCCGGTCTGCGCCATGAGATAGGCCTCGCGCAGGCGTGCGCGATCGTTCGCGATCTCGGCGAAGGCGGGGAAGAGGCTGCGGCTGATCGGGTGGATGAGATCGGCGGTGAGCATCGTCGCGATGTCCTGGCCGAGCTTGAAGACGCCGACGGTGCCGACGTCGAGCCGGGTCAGCAGGATGAAGCGGCTGGACTGGATGCCGATGGTGTTGAGCGCGTAAGTGCCTGTGATCCAGAGAGAAAAGGAGAGGAGGCTGCGCGCGCCCTTGAAGGTGAGGCGGGGCCGGTAGGGGGCATAGAGATGGGTGACCGTCACCTGCAGCAGCACGCCCGCGATGAGGCCGACGATCAGCGCCCAGTAGGTGGGATAGACCAGCGCCACGCCCACGGAGGCGACGAAGCGGCCGAGATTGGTGGCGAGCTCGCTCATGAAGTACTGGCGCATGGAGAGGCGCTTCTCGAACTCGATGAAGCGGGGGCTGCGCACCGAGGTGATGAGCGGGAAAAGGCCCGTGGCGGCGATGGCGAGCGTGGCGTCCGGGCGCTCGAGGACGCCGGCCAGGAGGGGTGCGGCGAGCACGGTGAGCGCAGAAAGTGTGAGGCCCCGCAACAGGTTAAGCGTGAAGGCGGCGTCCCAGTCGCTATCCTTCACCTCGCGCCGGGCGATGAGGGCGGCGTTGAACTGGAAGCCGCTGACCGCCTCGGCGATGAAGACGAAGGCGGTGGCGATGGCGACGATGCCGAAGTCCTCGGGCGTGAGCAGCCGGGCGAGGATGACGGTGGAGAGAAGCGCAAAGGAGCGCACGACGAGGCGGCCCGCGAAGATCCAGCCCGTGGCGCTGGCCAGCCGGGCGGTGCGCTGGCCGGCCGGCGCGTCGGCGCCTTTCTGCTCGTCCTCGCTCATGCGCCGCCTCCCGCCCCGCGCCGCGCTGATAGCATTGCGGCGTCGGCGGGGATAGGGGCGCGTTCGGGGCGCGAAACGGCGGTAAATTAACTCAGTAAAAGAACCTAAATCACCGTTGTGCGGCGGCGCAGCGTGTTGGCGAGCGCGGGCAGGAAGCCGGCGACCGCGATGAGGCCCCAGGCGGCGGCGTTGGGCATGGCGAGCGCGAGGAGTTCGGCCAGCGGGGCGAACACCACGCCGAGCAGGATGAGCGCGAGGCTGAGCGCGATGGCGGCCCAGAGCCAGGGGTTGCGCGTGGCCTGGTTGGCGAGCCGGCCCTCCTCGCCGAGCGGCATGGCGAGCGCCTGCCAGAGCTGGGCGGTGGCGAGGGTGAGAAAGGCGATTGTGGGCGCGCCCGGATCGCCGAAGCGCGGATCGGCCCCGGCGATGGCGACGGCGCCCAGCGTGCCGGCCGCGATGGTGACGGCGTCGAGCGCGACGCTCCGCCAGGCCCGCCCGCCGATCATGGGCTCGCCGGGCGGGCGCGGGGGGCGCGCCATCAGATCCGCCGCGCCGGGGCCGACGCCGAGGGCGAGCGCGGGGAACACATCCGTGATGAGGTTGAGATAGAGGAGCTGGAGCGGCAGGAGCGGCATGGGCAGGCCGAGCACCAGCGCGCCGGCGACCACCACGATCTCGCTGAGATTGCAGGACAGCAGGTAGCGCACGAAGAGGCGGATATTGTCGTAGATCACCCGGCCCTGCCGGAGGGCGGCGGCGATGGAGGAGAAGGCGTCGTCGCGGAGCACGATGTCGCTGGCCTCGGCTGCGACCTGGGTGCCGCGCTGGCCCATGGCCACGCCGATATCGGCCTTCTTGAGCGCGGGCGCGTCGTTCACCCCGTCGCCGATCATGGCGACGATGCCGCCGTCGCGCTGGAAGCGGGCGACGAGGTCGAGCTTGTCGCGCGGGGCGACGCGGGCATAGACGGCCGCGCCCTCGGTGCTGGTCGCGGGCGGGACGGGGACGGCGCGGCCGGCCTCGATGAGGCAGGCGGGCGCGTCCGGGCTGTCCACCAGCCCCACATCGGCGGCGATGCGCCGGGCGGTGGCCGGGTGGTCGCCGGTGACCATGACGACGCGCACGCCCGCGCCGCGGCAGGTGGCGATGGCCTCGGCCACATCGGCGCGGGGCGGATCGAGGAGGCAGGCGAAGCCTTCGAGGACGAGGTCGTCGAAGGGGTCGGCGGCGGCGTCGCCGGGCGTGGCGGTGGCGAGGCCGAGGAGGCGCCGGCCCTCGGCCGCCTGGGCCTCGATGGCGCCCAGCAGGGCCGCGCGGGTCGGCCCGGTCATGGGCACGGGACCCTCGGGGCCGGCGACGCGGCGGGCGCGCTGGAGCACCCGTTCGGGCGCGCCCTTGACGGCGGCCACCACCCCTTCCGGCCCGCGATGGAGGGTGGCCATGAGCTTGAGTTCGGAATCGAAGGGCCGGATGGCGACGAGCGGCAGGGCCTCGAGGGCGGCGGCGCGGTCGAGGCCGGCGGCGGCGGCCCCCTCCACGAGGGCCGCCTCCATCGGGTCGGTGAAGCCGCCCTCGCTGCTCGGCTCGGCACAGAGTGCGGCGATGCGGAGGGCGGGGGTGAGCGTTGGGGTGAGCGTTGGGGCGAGGGCGGGGTCGGCGCGGATGTCGACCGCCCGGGGACCCGCCGCGCCGCCCGGCAGGATGAGGCCCACGAGGCGCATGCGGTTCTCGGTGAGCGTGCCGGTCTTGTCGGTCATGATCAGCGTGGTCGAGCCCAGCGTCTCGATGGAGGCGAGGCGGTTCACGAGCGCGTTGCGCTGGGCCATGCGCCACATGCCGCGGGCGAGCGCGAGGGTGGCGACGATGGGCAGGCCCTCGGGCGCAGCCGCCACCGCGAGGGCGACGCCGGTGCGCAGCATCTCCATCGGGTCGCGCCCCGCGGCGATGCCGATAAGGGCGATGAGCACTGCGATGGCGAGCGTGGCGCGGGCGAGCTGGCGGCCGAGCTCGCCGAGCTTGACGTCGAGCGGGGAGGTGCCGTCATCGGTGCCGGCGACGAGATCGGCGATCTGGCCGAGCTCGGTGGCGCGGCCCGTGCGCACCACCACGCCGAGGCCGAAGCCGCGCGCGACCGAGGCGCCGCGGAAGGCCATATTGGCACGGTCCGCCAGCGCGGGGCTGCCGCCGAGGGGGGCGGTGCTCTTGGCGACGGGGGCGGATTCGCCGGTGAGGGCGGATTCGTCGGTCTGAAGATCGGTGGCCTCGACAAGGCGGAGATCGGCGGAGACGAGATCGCCCGCCTCGAGGAGCACCATGTCGCCGGGCACCAGATCGGCGGCGTCGATGCGCCGGATCCGGCCCTCGCGGCGGATCTGGGCGGTGGTGCGGGCGAGCGCGCGCAGCGCCTGCATGGATTTGGCCGCGCGCAGCTCCATGGCGAAGCCGATGAGCGCGTTCACCGCCAGCACCGCGACGATGGCGACGGCCTCGGCGATGTCGCCCATCGCGCCGGAGAGGAGGGCCGCGCCGATCAGGAGCCAGACGATGGCGCCGCGGAACTGGTCGAGCAGGATGGCGAGCGTGGTGCGGCCCTCGGCGCCGGCGATGGCGTTGGGCCCGTGGCGGGCGAGGCGGGCGGCGGCCTCGGCCTCGGAGAGCCCGGCGGCGGCGGTGACCTGCAGCGTGTCGAGCACCCAGTCGGCGCTGGCGGAGTAGGCGGGCCGGTCGAGCATGGGGACGGGGCCTCCTGGCCGGGATGCGGGCGGGCACAGCCTCTCACGGATGGCGCGGGCCGGCCCTTGATCGCCGTCAAACGCCGCGGCCGGGAGCGGGCGGGCGCACGGGTCGTTGACCTCGGTGCCGGGGGCGCCCACCCTCGCCCGACGGCGCATGGTCGCGCCCCGGGGAGGCGGAATGAGCACTGTGCTGTCGGAGGAGGCCCGGACCCGGGCGGAGACAGAGGCGACGGCGGAGGCGATGGCGGGGAGCCTCTCGCTCTGGGACGCCTCGGCGCGCGAGGCGGCGCGCTACGGGCCGATCGAGGGCGACTGCGACACCGAGCTCGCCATCGTGGGCGGGGGCTTCACCGGGCTCTCCACGGCGCTGCATGCGGCCGAGCGGGGCATCGACTGCCGGGTGCTCGAGGCGCGCCAGATCGGCTATGGCGGCTCGGGGCGCAATGCTGGGCTGGTGAATGCCGGTTTGTGGCTGCCGCCGCAGGACATCCGCGCCGCGCTCGGGGAGGCGCGCGGGGCGGGGCTGGTGGATCTCCTGAGCGGGGCGCCGGACTATGTGTTCTCGCTGATCGAGAAGCATCAGATCCAGTGCGAGGGGACGCGCTCGGGCACGATCCACGCCGCTCATGCGCCGCGGGGGGTCGCGGATCTCGAGCGGCGCGCGCGGGAGTGGGAGCGGCTCGGCGCGCCGGTCACGCTGCTCAGCCGCGCGGAGGCGGCGGAGCGGATCGGCAGCGAGGCCTTCCATGGCGGGCTGCTGGACATGCGCGCCGGCACCATCAACCCCATGGGCTATGCGCGGGGGCTGGCGCGGGCGGCCGAGGCGGCGGGGGCGGCGATCAGCACGGGCGTGCGGGTGACCGGGCTCGCGCGCGAGGGGGCGCGCTGGCGGGTGGAGACCGATTGCGGCACGGTGCGCGCGCCCACGGTGGTGCTGGGGACCAATGCCTACACCGACGATCTCTGGCCGGGGCTGCGCAAGTCCTTCATGCTTATCCATTATTTCCAGCTCGCCACCGAGCCGCTCGGCGCGCGCGCGGCGCGGATCCTGCCGGGCGGCGAGGGGCTGTGGGATACCGGCACGATCATGGTCTCGCTCCGGCGCGACGCTTACGGGCGGATCGTGATCGGCTCGATGGGGCAGGTCTTCGGAGGGACCGAGGGGCTCTCGCGGCGCTGGGCGGCGCGGATGCTGCGCCGGTTCTTCCCGGATCTCGGACCGGTGCGGTTCGAGACCGCGTGGCACGGGCAGATCGCCATGACGCCCGACCATCTGCCGCGGATCCACCGGCTGGCGGAGGGGCTCTACACGCCGATCGGCTATAACGGCCGGGGGATCGCGCCGGGGACGATGTTCGGCCGGGCGATGGCCGCGCTGGTGACCGGCGGGCGGCAGGAGGATCTGCCTCTGCCGGTGACGGATGTGGCGCCGGCGCCGCGGAGCGCGCTGATGACCCGTATCTATCAGGCTGCCTTCACCGCCAACCAGCTCTACAGAAGCCTGTAGAGCGCTGAGCGATCGGGGCGCGCCGGATCCGCGGCCGCTCCCACCCACGACATTGTGGACTGAGGGATCCGAACATAAAGTGAACATGCTCGAATGTGGATTGTCCTTTGGGAAAACGAACATGGTTACCCGGACTTCACACACCGTTGCGCAAAATGACGTGGGTGGGAGCGGCCGCGAGCCTGCGGCAAGATGCTCGGCGCGTGGCCTCGGGAGGTGAGCGGGATGGATGCGGTCGCGACCTTCCTGCTTGCCGCGCTCGCGCTGGTGGGCAGCCCCGGGCCGAACACGCTGAGCCTCGCCGCGGTCGGCACCTCCTTCGGGCGGCTGCGCGGGGTGGAGTACATGCTGGGGCTCAATCTCGGCATGCTCGCGGTGATCGCCATTGTCGGCACCGGGCTCTCCGGCGTGGTGCTGGCGCTGCCCGGGGTGGCACCGGTGATCACGGTGTTGGCGGCGGGATACTTCCTCTATCTCGCCTACCGGATCGCGACCGCGCCGCCGCTCGCCGTCGAGGCCGCGCCGAACGCGCCGCGCTGGTACGAGGGCGCGGGGCTCTCGCTGGTGAACCCCAAGGCCTATGCGGCGATGGCCGCGCTCTTCTCCGGCCATGTGCTGGTGGAGAGCGATCGGCTGGCGGACGGGCTCTGGAAAGCGGGGCTCCTGATCGCGACCATCGCGGTGGTCAACATGCTCTGGCTCTCGCTCGGCACCGCCCTGACGCAGGTGGTGCGCGATGCCCGCGTCTCGCGGATCGTCAATCTCGGCTTCGCGGCGCTGCTGCTCGCCTCGGTGGCCTTCGCGGTGCTCGGCTAGGC
>JBCBWF010000301.1:0-6378 GCA_039817245.1 Pseudomonadota bacterium
CGCTGCCGCACGCCCCAAGCCTCGCGGGCCAGCCGGCCCGCAAACCGGCGCCGCCCCCTGCGGCGACCGAAGAATCTCCCGCGCTTCCGCGGGTCGGCTGCGGCTCTGCGTGCAGGGGTCGCTTGACGTGAGCCCCATGCGCCGGCGCCCTCCCACGACATGGTGGGACTGATTCTACTGAACAGAGCATGAACTCTAGCTCGTCTCGCGGAGATTTCGCTTAGACCGAGCATCCTTGGCCTGCACGCACACATAGTTGCGCGAAATGGTGCAGCAGGGAGCGGCCACGGGTCGCCCGATCAGGGCCGGAGGGACCGCCGGTGTCACTGGGCTGATGATGTCGCGGAAGGGTGGCCAGGGGGCCGCGACAGCGCGGCTGCATCGGGCGTGAAAACCAGGGGTTGCGTCTCGGCGGCGGCGCGGACGGAGCGCTGCGCAAAGCGCTATGTTCTGGGCCCGAACGCGCACGGCACAGCAAAGACACGCAGTCTCCCTCCGCCGAGCCCCCGCAGCCCGAGACCGTTGCAGGACCCCACACCACGCCGGAAGCGGCACACGCCACCGTCTGCCGACCGTCCGCGGCATGCACCCCGGCCTTGTCCCGAGGAACCGCTCGTGGTCCCCCATCGCGTCATCGCGTCATCGCGTCATCGCGTCATCGCGTCATCGCGTCATCGCGTCATCGCGTCATCGCGTCATCGCGTCATCGCGTCATCGCGTCATCGCGTCATCGCCTCTCGGCCAGTTGCGCGCACGCGCTACGCCAACACCGGCGCACTAAAATCACCCCTCTCGCCGGCGCTCCCTCAGCACCGTGAGCCGCCCGGCGCAAATGCAAAGCCTGCGCCCGCGCGATGGCATCCGTCGCATGGCGTGAGATGATGTTCATAAAATGTTCCTTGTGGCGGATCCACAATGACGTGGGTGGGAGCGGCCGCAGCCCAAAAAACCTCCTCACTCTCCGCTGCGCCTCCCGCTGTGCTCACCGATCGTCACGTTGGCGCGAGCTGTGAGCCCCCTCACATAGGGTCGGCCGGCCGCGCCCATAGATCGGGACGACAGGACAGGAACCGGATGGATACCAGCAATGAACATCGTCATCGAACGCCAGGACAGCCTCGTCGATGAAGCCGCCCCGCGCGATGCTTGGGCTCAACTTGCCGACGACTGCGGTGCCGTGCTCATCGATGTGCGCTCGCACCCCGAATGGGCCTTCGCCGGACGGCCGAAGCTCAGCGCCATCGGCCGCTGGCTCCTCAGCGTCGAGTGGCAGATCTGGCCTGGCATGGCGCCCAATCTTGGCTTCCTCTCCGATCTCGAGGAGCGCCTCCACGGCGCCATCCCCCGCCGCGTCTTCTTCCTCTGCCGCTCCGGCCCGCGCTCGGTTGAGGCCGCGCGGACCTTCTCGCAGCAGATGCGCGCCCGCGGCGTCGGCCTGCACTACAGCAACATCCTAAACGGTTTCGAGGGCGACCGGGACGCCAATGGCCAGCGCGGCCGGCTCAATGGCTGGAAGGCCGCGGGGCTGCCCTGGACGCAGGACTGAGGCTCCCCAACCGCGGCCCCCCAACCGCGCCTCAGAACCGCGCCTCCGTCCCGCGCAGCAGGCGGCCGATATTGGCCCGGTGCGTCGCCCAGATGCAGAGCCCCAGCAGCGCCATCGCCAGCACCGCCTCCAGCCGGCCGAAGGCCCAGAACACCGCCGGCCCCGCCGTCGCCGCCGCCAGCGCGCCCACCGCCGAGATCCGCGTGGCCCGCGCCCCGGCGAGCCACACCGCCGCCAGCACCGCCCCCGCCGGCCAGTGCAGCGCGAAGGCGATCCCGAACCAGGTTGCCACCCCCTTGCCGCCGCGAAACCGCAGCCAGACCGGCAGGCAATGTCCCGCAAAGGCGCCCAGCCCCGCGCATTGCGCCGCCAGATCCCCCCAGGAGAGGAACAGCAGCACCGGCACCGCCCCCTTGAGCGCATCGAGGAGCAACGTCAGCGCCGCCGCCGCGCGGTTGCCCGTGCGCAGCACATTCGTCGCCCCGATATTGCCCGACCCGATCGCGCGCAGATCGCCGAGCCGGAAGAGCCGCGCCACCAGCAGCCCGAACGGCACCGATCCCGCGAGATAGCCGAGCGAGAAGGCCAGCGCGAGCCAGGGCAGCGCGCGATCCGGCGCCATGATGTCGTGCAGCACCCGTCGCCCCCCTCAGTCCGCCGCCGCGAGGCCGAGCAGAGGCGCCTCCGGCTCGGGAAACACCCGCTCCCCGGCCACCCAGGTGCCGCGCACCCGCCCCTCCATCCGCGTCCGGTCGAAGGGCGTGTTCTTGGACTTCGAGCGCAGCGTCGCGCGGTCCAGCAGGAACGGCGCATCCGGATCGAACAGCACCAGATCCGCCGGCGCGCCCTCCGCGAGCCGCCCCCCCTCGAAGCCCAGAAGCCGCGCCGGCGCCAGCGAGGCCGCCTCGAAGAGCCTCAGCAGCGTCAGATCTCCCGCCTGCACCAGCCGCATCATCGCCGGCAGGAAGGTCTCCAGCCCCACCGCCCCGGTCGCCGCCTGCTCGAAGGGCAGCCGCTTGGCCTCCGTGTCCCAGGGCGCATGGGAGGACACGATCACATCGATCAGCCCGCTCGCCAGTGCCTCCACCACCGCGCGCCGGTCGTCCTCGGCGCGCAGCGGCGGGGCGAGCTTGAAGAAGCTCCGATACTCCCCGATGTCGAACTCGTTCAGCGTGAGATGATGGATCGAGACCCCGGCGGAGACCGCGAGCCCCGCCGCCTTCGCCCGCTCCAGTGCCGGCAGCGCGCCGGCGGTGGACAGCAGATCCGCGTGGTAGCGTGCGCCCGTCGCCTCCACCAGCGCCAGATCCCGCTCCAGCCCCAGCCGCTCCGCGATCGCCGGCACCGCGGGCAGACCCAGCCGGGTCGCGAACTCGCCGGAGGTCGCGCAGCCCTTCGCCGAAAGCGAAGCGTCCTGCGGATGATGCACCACCAGCGCGCCCGTCGAGGTGCTGTAGGCCAGGATCGCGCGCATCGCGGCGCTGTCGGCCACCGGATGGTCCGCATCGCTGAGCGCCACGGCGCCGGCATCGAGCAGGAAGCGCTGCTCCGTCATCTCGCGCCCTGCGAGCCCGCGCGTCAGCGCCCCCATCGCGGCCACCCGCACGGGCGAGGCGGCCGCCGCGCGCGCCAGCGCGAATTGCAGGAGTGCCGCATCGTCCAGCGGCGGGTCCGTATCGGGCTGGCAGACGAAGGTCGTCACCCCCCCCGCCGCCGCCGCGCGCCCGGCCGAGCGGAAGCTCTCGCGATGCCGCGCCCCGGGCTCGCCGGCGAAGACGCGCATATCCACGAGCCCCGGCGCCAGCACGCGCCCCGCGCAGTCCACCACCGTGCCGGGCCCCGCTGGCCCAACCCCGCGCGCGGCCCCGGGTGCGGCCCCACGCTCAACGGACAGGATCCGCCCGCCCTCCACCGTGAGCCCGCCGGGCCCGTCATACCCGCTCTCGGGCTCGATCAGCCGTGCATTGACGAAGCGCGTCGCCATCGCGGGCCCCTCCCGGCCAGGCCCGCCCCGCTCAGGCGGCCACCGTGCCAGACTGCACCTGCCGGATCAGCCGGTAGACCTCCAGCCCGTCCGAGAGATGCTCGAAGCCCACCTCCGAGACATAGGGCGCATGCTGCTCCACCTCGAAGATCACCGACACATGCTTGCCGAAGCGCACATTCACGATCCTGTCCCAGGTCAGCGGGTAGGAGCGGAACTTGCCCCCCGGCCCCGTCTCCAGGATCATCGCGCGCTTGTTCGTCACGGCGTAATGCGAGCGCCGCCGCCGCAGGATCGTGCGCGCCGGCAGCCACAGCGCCAGCAGCAACAGCCCCAGCATCATCGCCGTCATCAGCACGCGCATCATCTCGATATTGAAGGTCTCGCGCTGGTGCAGGTCCAGGATCCGGTAGATACTGCCCGCCAGCACGAAGGAGACCACCGGCATGATGATCTCCTGGCCCTCCAGCAGCGGGCGCAGCATCGGCCGGCCCGACCACAGGATCTCCTCGCCCGGGTCGAGATAGGGATCGAACATGGCATCGGTGGAGCGCCTGCGCTGAGGCTTTCCATCACTCATGCTGATCTCCCCGTAACCTTCTGTTCGCCTAGGCGGTGCCACAGAGTGGCCCGGCGCTCAAGAGTTTCGCCCGGGCGCGGACCTTATGCCCGAACCGCCGTGCGCTGTCCTGCCCGTTACGTCTCCGAAATGCACGCCCCCGGAAGCCAACGCGGAACCCGGCCCGGGGATCCCGCCCGTCTCGCCTTCCCTTGCGTCACCGTCGCGCCTCCGCGGGCCGGATTATAGCGTCGCTCCATTGTCTGCCCGCTCGCGGCCCGGAGCTCCCCATGTGCGATATCTGCCCTGCCACGACCGGCTGCTGCAGCTACGGGCTCACCGCCGGCGCGAATGACAGCCTCGGCATCGCCGATGCGGGCAGCGGCTTCTCCGCCCCGGTCACCGGCTTCAAATGGGGCATCAGCGGTCTCGGCACCCCCGGCGGGGTGATCACCTGGAGCATCGGCACCCCGGGCACCGACATCTCCATCTTCCCCGGCCAGACCGTCGCGCGCGACCCCGACCCGTTCTTCCCCTACGACTTCGACGCGGCCGTCCGCGAGGCCTTCGCCCTCTGGACCGAGGCCGCGAATATCGAGTTCCTCGAGGTCGAGGACGATGGCCGCGCCTCCGGCACCGGCACCATGGGCGATGTCCGCATCTTCAACGGCGTCCATTCCGGCAACAGCGTTGTCGGCGAGGCCTTCTTCCCCACCAGCACAGGCGCTGAGGGCGGCGATGTGCGCATCGCCCAGGATTTCCGCTTCACCAGCGACGCCGCCGGCGGGCGCGACTTTCTGGTCAAGCTCCTCGCCCACGAGATCGGCCACGCCCTCGGCCTCGGCCATCTGGACGACCCCCAATCGGTGATGCACGGCTTTCTCTCCCTCCCGGAGGGCCCGATCACGCTGACGGATGCGGATGTCCTCGCCATCCGCAATCTCTACGGCGCGCAGGACGCCGCCGTGCCCGCCTACGAATTGCCCGAGCGCCAGGCGGAGCTCTTCATGATCGACGCCCCGGCGGGCCTCACCACCCTCGGCAACGCGCTCGCCAACACCATCTGCGGCACCGGGGCGGCCGACACCATCCTGGGCGGGGACGGGGACGACACGATCGAGGGCCGCGGCGGGGACGACACCCTCGAGGGCGGCCCGGGCGCCGATTTTCTCGACGGCGGCGCGGGCATCGACCGCGCGGTCTTCGCGGGCGCCTACGACCCCCTCCGTCTCGCCAGCACCGCGCCGCTCACCACCGTCGCCTCGCCGGACGGGGCGGACCAGCTCACCGGCATCGAGCATCTGGTGTTCGAGGACGGCCTCCTCGCGCTGGCGGAGGGGGAGGGCGATTTCGCCTTCGTCTACCGCCTCTACGAAGCCGCCTTCGGCCGCGCGGCCGATGCGGGCGTCCTGTTCTGGCAGGCCCAGCGCGCGGCGGGCCTCAGCCGCGAGGCGGTCGCCGAGGCGTTCGTCGAGAGCGACGAGTTCGCCCTGCGCTTCGGCGCGGAGGCCGACGACGCGACCTTCATCGACGCCCTCTATGAGAACGTCCTCGACCGCCCCGCCGATCCCGAGGGCGCCGCCTTCTGGCTCGACGCCTTCACCACCGGCACCCGCGACCGCCCCGCCATGCTCACCGAATTCGCCCAAAGCCAGGAAAACCGGGCCAACACCGACCCAACCCTCGCCACCGGCATCTTCTTCCCCGGCACAGAGACACTCCTCTGAACCGATCTGCCTCTTCGCTGCTCCGACACACCCCGCGTCGAGCGCTCAGCGTTTACGCGGTGCGGCGGAGACGACGTCGGCGATGAGCGGCATAAACACCGGCCAGCAGCAGCGGCGTGGCCAACAGAACACCGCTTGCCGGGATCGGAACGCCAGCAATGCCGCCGTCTATCGTCAGACGATACGCAAAATTCTCGTCGCCAGAAGCGGAAACAGATTGATTTACACCAAAAACAAATTCCCCGGGTGAAATACAGCAGGTGCTGACGCCTGCGATATACATCCCGACAGGTAGGTTCAGAGATAAAAAGGAATCGAATCCGGGGCCGCTGTCGTCATCGAAGCCAACGATGTCATCTTCCGTGCGATCGCCGTCATCCACAGCAACAATGACGAAACTGTCTAATATTGAAGACATGAAGCCGACGCCAGAGGCGTCAACTGTGAAAGTCACCGGGCCTGGCTCGATGACGGTGAATGGGAAGAAGTCGACTTCCGGAGACGTTTCGTCAAGACCGTTCGGCACGGCATCGATATTGCCCTCGAAGCTCAGCGTGACTGC
>JBCBWF010000297.1:0-6443 GCA_039817245.1 Pseudomonadota bacterium
CTGATCCGCTCTCGGGGCTAGGCCGGGCGCGGCGTTGCCATGCTTTAGCACGCGCAGCTCGCCCGAGGGCGACAACGAGAAGGCGAAGACGTCATTGATGACCGTGCGGACCCAGCCGGTCCTGATCGAGAGGCTCATCATCGCGACGGCGCCGTCGGCCGAGGACGCGAGCACCTGCATCTGCTCGATCGTGACCCGGGAAGGATCTCGGCCATCGGGCGGCAGCAGGATAAGCCGGTCCATGTCTTCATAGGCGAGCAGCGCCTCGGCAATCTCGCGCGGTCCCTGCCCGAGCAGCTCGGTTGCCTGGCCCTGCTCAGCCGGCGCGGTGGCGGGCGGCAGCGCGGCGATCACGGTGTCGTCGGTGTTGTTCCCGGTCTGCTGGGGCCGCGGGGCCGGCACGATCACCGTCGGCTGCTCCATGGCGAGGACCGCCTCGCCGGACGAGCCCGCCGTTTGGGAGGGCGCCATCTCTTCGGGAGCAGAAACGGTGGCTGCCGGCGCTTCGACGGGGGCAGCAGAGGCGTCCGCCGGTTCTGTCTCGTTCGCTTGCAGTGCCGCGGCCTGCCGCTCGGCCTGCTCTAGGATAGTCAGCCTCGCGCGGGCAACCTCGGAGAACATGCCCTCCGGGAACGTCTCGAGATAGGCGCGGAACTCGACCGCGCGGCCACTATCCTTCACCGTGTCCCAGAAGATCAGCTCGGCATTCTGCGCGCGGCGCATCGAGGCGCTGGGCTTCGGCCCCTCGGCCGTGCGCGCGCGCCTGTCAGGCAGGACGAAGACGAAATCGCCGCGATCGAAGCGCAGGTCGCGCAGCTTGCCCCAGCGCGGTGTCTGCAGCGCGGCCGAGAGGTTGGTCATCCGATCCTCGAGATACATCCCGAGCTCGGAGCCCGTGAGGTAGCCGTCCGAATTGAGATCGGCCCGGTCATCGCCCGCCAGCGCGTCGACAAACAGCTTGCGGAAGGTGCCGTCGTCACTCACCACCTGGTCGGCATCGCCGGAGGTCAGGAACTGGCGTACCGGCTGGATCACCGCGCGGGTGATGGCCGGGGGCGGCAGGGCGCGCTGGGCGGTGAAGATCGTGCCCGAGAAGCAGCTGTCGAAGACGGCCAGCGCATGCTTGGCCCGCGCGAGCCGCGCCATGGAGCCGAGCTCGCGCATGTGGATCGCTTCGATCAGGAAATCCGGCTCGCTCGGCACCGGAGCGTCGGCGCCCACCAGATACCCTTCGCCAAGCGTCGTGTAGCCATGGCCCGCGAACCAGAGGAACAGCCGCGCCTCGGGGTCGGCGCCGCGGATGGCGTAGAAATGGCGCAGCGCCGCGCGCAATTCGGCACCGGTGGGATCGATCAGACGCTCCACCTCGAAGCCCTGCGCCTCCAGCGCATCGCCGACGAGCTCGGCATCCTTGATGGCGTTGGAGAGGCGCGGCCAGCCATTGGTGTAGGTATCGATCCCGATCACCAGCGCATGGCTGGCGCCGTAAAGCACCTCGCGGGCAACGGCGGCCGGGTCGTTGCGGTCAGTCTGCACCTCGACCACAACCGGGGCCGCCCCCGCTGGCACAGCAGCGAGGGCAGCGATCACCGCGAGCAATGCCGCGATCACACGCATCATTCCACCGGCGTGATGGTGATGCGATCGATGAGCATCAGGACTTCGCCGTTCGCCTCGTTGTGCTTGCCGACCGAGAGCGCCGGCACACCGGGCGAGCGGATCGATGACATGGAGTTGGTGGTGTAGACCCCAGCATCACCAAGATCGAAGATCGCGTTGTACCGGCGCCCTCGCTTGCGGAGCGTCACGGTGACGTAATCCTCGGCGACGGCACCGACCAAGGTGCGATACTCGTCCCGCTTCAGACCCATATTGGAACGAACGTCCAAAGACGGGCATCTGTCGGCCCCGCCGAGCAGGCCCATATCCTGCGTCACCTCACCACGCGACGTCTTCTCCATCCCAATCGCAAAGCAGTGCGCAGCCTGCTGCTGCGGCCTGTCCTGGGTCCATATCTGCGCAGCGACATAGTTCTCATGGTCCTGATACAGCCCGATCTGGACAAGATCGCGACCTGTATTCAGTTCGGCAAAGAACCGGACTTCCATGTCCCAGTCGCCCTTCGGCATGTCGGGGGCGAAGGTGATGATGCTCGAGGCATTGGGATTTCGCAGCCCGTCGATCTTGTTCGAGGTCAATAGCAGTTCACCCGCCTCGGCGACGAATTCATCCTCGTTGGGGTTCAGCACCGACCAGTGCGCCAGACCGCCATCGAACTCCTCGACAAAGGGATAGGCAACCGCCTGCGCCACGACGATCGGTTCGGGCTCCGGCTCGGGGAGGGGTTCGGGCTCGGGCTCGGGCGCGACCACGACCGTTTCCAGCGCCGCGACCAGTTCGACCGCGTCGGCGGCCTTGTAGAACTGACCACCCGTCTTCTCGGCGATGCAGGAGAGCTGGCGGATGTCCTCCGCCTCGGCCACGTCGAAGCCGATCACATGGGCGGTGAAATCGGCGCCCGCGCGCTCTAGCGCCTCGGCCACAGCACAGGGGTCCTGGTCGCAGGTCTCGCGCCCGTCCGAGATCAGCACCACGGTGGCGCGATCCTCGGCGTATTTCATCTCCTCGGCCGCCGCGGCGACCGTGGCCGACAGAGGCGTCTTGCCGCGCGGCTGCAACCCGTTCACCGCGGCGCGGATGGCGTTCTTGGTGCCACGCTCGGCCGGGACCAGCATCTCGATATCGCCGCAGTTGCCCTTCTCGCGGTGGCCATAGGCATAGAGGCCAAGGGCATCTTCCTCGGGCATCTGGTTGAGCAGCTGGCCGATCACGCGCTGGGCGATCTCGATCTTGGCCTCGCCGCCGATCTGGCCCCACATGGAACCAGAGGCATCCAGCACCAGGATCGTCTTGTCGTCGTTGGCCCGTGCCATCGACGTGGTCGCCGTGACACCCAGTGCCAGGCCGATCGCCGTCGCTGCGCAGAGCATGGTCGTCGTCTTGAAAACCCTCATGCCGTCCTCCCTGAATTCGCGGCTCGTCCGCAACTGCGGCGTGTGCAGGCTAACCCAGAGTCAACCTTTCTCGCAGCCCGAAGCTGCCCGCGTGGTCACCTTTCAGACGATGGGCTGCGGCAGGGGGTTCAAAATTTCTGCGGGCCGACTCTCGGAGCGGCCCGCATGACCCTCCCGAAGTTTTTTTGAACCGATCCCGGGGCGCGCCCGTCAGAGGGTCCGAGCACGCGGCAGTCGCCTGCTCTGACACCCAAGGGAGACGACCGATGACCTTTCACTTCCAGAGCTTCGACGACAGCGCCGCGGGCGGCGACGCCTTCGGCATCCTTCCGATCTTGGGCGATGCCTCGGGCAATTTCCCGCTCGGCGGCAGCACATACGACGCCGGCACGGCCAGCGGCGTCCTGCCCGTCACCGGCAGCGGCTGGGCCGACGGCATCCTCCCGATCAATGGCAGCGAGTGGGACAGCTTCGACTTCTTCTGAGCGGCTCTGGCGTCCAGGCCGGCAGCGCGCCGGCCATCCCCTGCCTGCTCTCAACCCGGCCGACCGCGTTCGGCCGGGTTTTCTCGTCCGCATCTCAAGGCATTGACGCGCGTCGAAAGGGCGGGGCGTGGAGGAGGGTCTCCCAGGCAAGGGGGCATTGGACAACGCGGCCACAGCGACTCCTGGGAGCCGCTGCGGCGCTGGTGCCTGATCGTCGTCAGAGGTTGTAGAACCAGAACTCCTGCGCCTCGCGGCGGAGCATCAGCCGCGTCTCAATCTTCGATTCCCAGTGATCGAAGAACGTATCCCGATGGCTGTTCTGGGTCTCGATCCTGACCATCGGCTCGGGCGGGCCCCATTCATAGTCGATTGTCGCCGTGTAGATCTCCGTGATCGCCGGGCTGACGCGTATGACCGTGGTATCGGTGGTGACCTTGATGCGATTGATGTCAAAGGACGCGCTGCGCATCTCCTGCACATGCTCCCGCTCGAAGGGGTGCTTCCGCCTGAAGCCGAACTCGGTGCTGCCCAGGAGGGCATTGATCCCCATGCCAACCAGGTCGAGAACGCTGTCGGCCACCGTGGGCGTCGAGGGGGACGGCGACGCCGGCAGCCCGTCATTCGTCGCCTTGTGGCCGGAGAAATTGCGTTGCGTGGTGCGCCACATCTCGGGAGCCTGGCCGGTGACGTTGATGGGCGGTCCCTGGATGACGTGGGGGACAAAGGAAGTGATGACATCCACCCGGCGATCGGCGGCAAGCGCGCTGCGGTCACTGGCCGCCTGGAGTGCCTCATCCTCGCCGTTGCTCAGCGCCGGCATTGAACGACAGAGCGGCAGCGCCGACAGCCTTGCATCGAGATGGGCCTGCACGGCCCGGGCGCGCTTGCGCCCGAGGCGTCTGTTGTACCAGGCCGCTCCCCGGTGATCTGCGAAACCGGTACAGGTGAGGGTCACCCGGTGGTTTCGCGCCAGGGTTCTGTATTTCTCGGCCACCTTGTCGAGGACGGCCTTGTCGCCAGGATCGAGGCTGGTGCGGTTTGTCGGGAAGTAGATCCTCGCGACAAGCTCCTTTCGGTTCGGGTGCCCTTCCTTGAAGAACTGGCTGGATAACTGAAACATCGTGAGCGTCTCCCTGAGAGCAGAGAGCAAACGCGAGCCGCTTGCCCTGCCTCTCGGACGACAGAGGTCACGGTCAGGTTCAATAGCTGGGGTCGGGGTGACTGCTAATCCCCTCGCGGCCCGCTGCAGGCAGGGAGGCTTTGCGTTCCTTCAAAGCGCAGTGAACAGCTATCGCTACGCCGACCCAATCCCGCGAAAGCTCGCGCGGAAAGCACAGGTAGGCTTGGCAACGGAATCCGCGCTTGAACAAGTGTACGTGCACTGCAGCGCCAGCCGCGGACGAGGGCTGGGAACAGCCTTCGAGTTGACTGCGCCTAGTTGTTTGATCCCGAGATTTGATGGTGCGATGTTTTCCATGGAATGGAAGGACGCACTATGGGCCAAGTACGCCACGGCAGCGCTACGACCACGCACGCCGTCCGAGCTGCGATACAGCGATCGCAGGCTTCGGCCAAAGAGCTGAGCCAGACCTATGGCATCAATCCGAAGACGGTTCTGAAGTGGCGCAAGCGCGAGACTGTCGATGACCGGAAGACCGGGCCAAAGGACCCGCGATCAACCGTCCTGAGCGAAGAGGAAGAAGCGGCTGTCGTCGCTTTTCGGCGCCATACGCTGCTGCCCCTTGACGATTGCCTCTACGCACTGCAGCCAAGCATCCCGCATCTGACCCGATCTTCCCTGCATCGCTGTCTTCAGCGCCATGGGGTCAGCCGCCTGCCGGAAGTCGAGGGCGGCAAGCCGAAGAAACGCTTCAAGCGCTACCCCATCGGCTATTTCCACATTGACATCGCCGAGCTGCGCACAGCCGAAGGCAAGCTGCATCTGTTCGTCGCCGTTGACCGGACGAGCAAATTCGCGTTCGCGCGGTTGGAGAAGCGCGCAACCTCCATGACGGCGCGCGCCTTCCTCCAGGCTCTGATCGACGCGGTTCCTTATCGCATTCACACGATCCTGACGGATAATGGCATCCAGTTCGCGCCGCTTCCCAAGAACCGCAACGGCCCGACCGCGCGCTACATGGGCCACCCGGTCGGCAACCTCTGTCG
This sequence comes from Pseudomonadota bacterium, assembly GCA_039817245.1. Classification (GTDB taxonomy): domain Bacteria; phylum Pseudomonadota; class Alphaproteobacteria; order Rhodobacterales; family Rhodobacteraceae; genus Thermohalobaculum. The sequence goes on from JBCBWF010000297.1 coordinate 5,666, forward strand.
CGCCAACAACATCGAGCACCGCCTCACAAAGCCCAACCATCCCTGGACCAACGGACAGGTCGAGCGGATGAACCGGACCATCAAGGACGCCACCGTCCGCCGCTTCCACTACGACGATCACGAACAGCTCAGACGCCATCTCGGCGACTTCGTCGACGCCTATAACTTCGCCCGCAGGCTCAAGACGCTCAGAGGCCTCACGCCATATGAGTTCGTTTGCAAATGCTGGGCGGATGAGCCAAATCGATTCAAGATCGACCCAAGCCACCAATTCCCGGGACTAAACACCTAGGGTGGTATCGCAGGTATCGTTGGATGCGCGCACCCGCAACCAACGATACTTGAGATACCACCCTAGTGGTGAAACCGAAACGGAAGGTTCCCTTTCGTTTCCAGGATTTCAGCACAGAAACAAAGTCCTAGTGGTGTGGCCAGACGGTGCAAACCGTCTCGGTCGCACCACTAGGTCCCATCGCCCCGTCGGCGCACGCCTCCCCCGAGACGGTGAGCGAAAGGATCCCCGCAAGATCCCCCAGCAGATCAATCGTTTAGCGCGACCCCTCGTCTGCGAAGAGTGATCGTTGCAGGCGGCGTCCCGATACCGCACCTACTATGCTGATCCAACATGAGAGATGCCTGCTGAAGAAACACATACAGGTGACACCACCCCGTATCTGCGCACCCAACGCATGTGAACTCATCACAGTTCGGCTGTCACCAAAAAACCTCAGCGGTACGTCAAGAAATGCGTTGAGCCGACATGTTTCGGCCCCTATTC
>JBCBWF010000469.1:0-3858 GCA_039817245.1 Pseudomonadota bacterium
GCCGGCGCACCGCGCCGTCGGGCCCCAGCGGCACTTCGATCACGCCCACCCCGCGCGCGCCGGCCGCGGCGCGGAAGCGGCGGGCCGGCACGGCGCTGCGCCCGCGCCCGATCACCAGCCGGCCCGCCCGCCCGTGCTGGAGGAGGGCGCGCAGCAGCGCATCGTCATGCCGCTCGAACCCCTCCGCCATCTCCGCCGCATCGAAGGCCAGGACGAAGTCGAGCGCCACGGCCCGCGCCCCGTGACGCAGCGCCAGCGCGGCGAACTCGGCCCAGACCGGCGAGAGGAGCGCGCGCGGCCGCCCGGCAAGGGGCGGCGCCTCGAGGCTGCGCGCATCGACGCCGACGACGGCTACGGCCGACGCCTCCGGCAGGCGCGCGAAGAGGTGGGCGCGCAGCCCGGCCGCGAGATCGATCTGAAGCGCCTGCAGCGCGGTGCGCTGCGGCAGGAGCGTTGCGGCGGCCAGGACGGCGGCCGTTGCTGCCGCCCAGCAGAGGGCGCGGGCGAGGCGGGGCATCATGCCTCGGGTCTCCCCGGATCGGGGGCGGTCATGGGAAAGATCCTGCGTAGCCGAAGCGGTCGATCATCTCGCCGTGGGTCTCGCGGATGCTGCGGGCAAGCCTCTGAGGTAGAACGGTTTTCCAGTCCGCCTCGGGGCCGGCGCGGAAGAAGCGCGGGGCGTTGCGGGAGCGTTCGACGAAGCCGTGGCGGTCCTCCTGCCGGCGCAGGACGGCGAAGTCGGAGAAGCGGATGGCGCGTTCCAGCCGCTCGGGCTCCACAGTCAGTCCAAGAAAACGGAGGAGGCGGGCGAAGGCTTCGAGCGGGCGGGCGCAGAGTTCCTCGTAGTGCAGGACAAGAACGGGGAACGCATTCGTACCGGTCCAGCTCCGCACATTGTCGCTCCACGACCCAATATACTCCGTGGTCATTCGCTCATTTCCCCGTGTGCGCGCATTTCGACGGGCCATTACTGCTGCGGCCTGATCCAGCGACAGGCCGAAATGATCGGCGAAGGATAACACTACTGCGCAAGGATGGCGGAGGATATAGACCGCTCTTGCGGTCAAATCCGCCGGGATCAGCTCGTAGCCGCGCACGCGCCGGCGCTCGTGATGGGTCTTGACGAGCGCGAGCGGGCCGAGTTCGCGGCAGAGGCCGCGCAGAACAGTTCTCCTTGCGGACAGCACCTGACCCTCCGCGCGCCAGTCGACCGGGCCGATGAAGTGTTTGTGGAAGTTGGAGACGAGCGCATCGCTTCGTCCAATTCGCGGCAGTTCCGCAAGCGTTGCTGCCTGTTCGCTATTTTTGGTGTAGTTCAATAAGAATGCCCTCACCCACGTATTTCCGGATTTTGGGAAGGATGCAAGCCAGGTGATCGGAAAGAACTCCGTCACGCGCGCCCCCATTTGCTGTTGCCTCTATGTTATTGAGTTCGGGAGGCAAAGAGGGACTTTCAAGAACAAGAAGAGGCGCTTCATCAATTATTATTGTGATTATATTTACAAATAATAGCGCCAAAGGTGAGAATTTATACAAGCCCCATTTTCGAGAGCCCGACCTGAAGCCCCCGGACGGGGCCGGGAGGCGAGGGCGGAGACAGCGCCGGGGACGTGCGGACGGGGGCAAAAGAGGCGGTAAATTAACTCAGTAAAACAATCAAAAACCGCCCCCCGCCCGGGGGCGCGCCGAGGGGGCGCGCAGCGGCGGTCCTTCGCGGCGCAACCGGCCGCGCCCGGAGCGGGTGGCGCGTTTCCGCTTGATCGGCTCCGTAGTCCGGTTGATGTATCGGGAAACACTTCGTGGGAGGATGGAGCGGCGATGGGCGATGCGCTGAGCCGCCTCTGCGACTGGGCCGAGGGCCTCTTCAAGGCGACGGGCGTGGTGCTCTTCGCGGTGATGATCGGCGAGATCTCCTGCGAGATCGTCATGCGCTCCCTCTTCAACGCACCGTCCTTCCGGACCGAGCCGCTGGCGCGCAACGCGATGATCTGGACGGCATGGAGATGATCGAGATCGATCAGACACCCGTCCGCGAGACGGCCAGGGATGTCGTCGCGCTCTTCCCGGACGTGCAGCCCTGGTACGAGAAGCGCACCACCGAGTGAGCGCAAGCCAGCCGTCGCGGGGGCCCCTGCCCTGCCGCGGCGCCATCACGGAGCACCACATGACCGAGGCTTCCGGCTTTCATCCCGACGCTGGCGGACCGCTGAAGGGCGTTCGCGTGGTCGATCTCTCGCGCCTCGCCGCAGGCAACATGCTGAGCCATATGCTGGCCGATTTCGGCGCCGAGGTGATCAAGATCGAGCGCCCCGGGATCGGGGACGATCTGCGCCGCTTCGGCAGTCAGGGTGTCTGGTGGAAGGTGTACGGGCGCTCGAAGAAGAGCTTCACGCTCAACCTGCGCTCGGAGGAGGGCAAGGACCTGCTGCTGCGCCTCGTCGAGAAGGCCGATGTGGTGATCGAGAACTTCGTGCCCGGCACCATGGAGAGCTGGGGGCTGGGCCCGGAGGTGCTGATGGCGCGCCAGCCGGGGCTGCTCTTCGTGCGCATCTCCGGCTGGGGGCAGACCGGGCCTTATGCGCAGCGGCCGGGCTTCGGCACGCTGATCGAGGCGCTCTCGGGCTTTGCCGCGATGACCGGCTTCGAGGACAAGCCGCCGCTGCTGCCGCCGCTTGCGCTGGCCGACATGGTCGCGGGGCTGGCCGGGTTCGGCGCTGTCTCGGCCGCGCTCTTCGCGCGCGAGAAGGGGATGGCGAAGGGCCAGGTGATCGATCTTTCGCTGTTCGAGCCGCTGCACGGCATCCTTGGCCCCTGGTCGGCGGAGTACGAGGTGACCGGCAAGACGCCGCAGCGGCTGGGCAACGCCACCGAGGTCTCGGCGCCGCGGGGCGTCTATGCCTGCAAGGACGGGCACTACATCGCGATGTCCGCCTCGATGCAGTCGATGTGGGAGCAGCTCGCGCGCGCCATGGGCCGGGGCGAGCTGATCGAGGATCCGCGCTTCCGCAGCTCCGCCGACCGGGTGCGCAACCGGGTCGAGCTGGACGAGATCGTGGCCGCCTTCTTCGCCGAGCGCACGCTGGCCGAGACCCTCGCCTATTGCCGCGAGGCGGGGCTGACGGTGGGCGAGATCTGCGATGCGGCCGAGCTGATCGAGCATGAATACATCAAGGGCCGCGGCGTGCTGGTGCATGCGGCGGACAAGGATTTCGGCACGATCCCGATGCATCAGGTGTTTCCGCGCCTCTCCGAGACCCCCGGCGCGATCCGCGAGCCGGCGCCGGAGATCGGGCAGCATACGGGCGAGATCCTCGATCTGATCGGGGTTCCGGCGGAGGAGCGCGCGGCGCTGGCGGAGCGGGGCGTGGTCTGAGATGCGGCGCTCGATCCTGCTCGTGCCGGTGCCGGAGGAGCGCTTTCTGGCCAGGGCCGCCGAGCGCGGCGCGGATGCGGTGGTGCCGGATCTGGAGGCGCGCATCGCGGCGGAGCGCCAGGCGGAGGCGCGCGCGGCCGGCATGGGCTCGGGATGAGCGCAGGCGCGCCGACAGGCGGCGGCGCGGCGCAGGTGCGGGGGCAGGTGCGGGGGCCGGGACAGGCTCACGGCGCTGGCGGGCGAGGATCCGGACCAGTGGCTGGAGGCGGACGAGGCGTTTCACCGCGGCCTTCTCGCGCTCTCGGGCAACCGCCATCTCGCCGAGACCGGGATCCGGTTCCGCGAGAAGATCCCGCGGGGGCATTTCGTGGCCTCGCGCCTGCTGCCCCAGCACCGCCGGGAGCAGTCGACCGAGCGGCATGGCGAGCTCGTGGCCCTCCTCGCCTCGGACCGGCCGGAGGATGCGGTGACGGCGCATACCGCCC
>JBCBWF010000464.1:0-3926 GCA_039817245.1 Pseudomonadota bacterium
ACCTGGTTGGTGGCAAGCGCGTACGACGGCTACCCAAATTGTTCGCTCTTTGTTCATTTTGTGTGCGCCATCGTGCGGTGGGTGGGAGCGGCCGCAGCCCCCCTCGATCGCCCCCCTCGATCCTCCTGCCAACCGCGCCCAAGCCCCAGGGCCCGCGCCTGGGTCCCGCCACTGCCCTCCGCCAGAGCCCCCGCAAAAACTTGCGCCCAAACCTCCGCTCAGCGGCGGATCCGCGTGATCGTGGCGATGTCATAGGCGCTGGCGAGCGGCCGCGCCGCGGTCAGCAGCGCCGCGAGATCCGTCACCTCCGCCGCCCCTAGCCGCCGTCCGTCGAAGCGCTCGAGCCGCGCGAGCGGCATCAACCCCTCGGTCTCGTAGAGCGCGCATTTCAGCAGCACCGCGCTCGGCTCGCCGAACGCATACCACACCACATCGCCCCCGCCCGGCGGCGGCGGCAGGTCCCGCGGCAGCTGCAGGCTCGTCCCCGCCGCCAGGAACGGCGCGGCATAATGCGCCGCCGGCGTCAGCAGGTTGAACTGCCCGTCCCGCCCCAGCGCGAAGCACAGCAGGTGCCCCGAGCGGTTCGCCCCCAGGGTCAGCCCCAGCTGCCCGCAGGCCCGCACGGTCGCAGGCGCCGGGTGCTCGCAGAGCTCGTAGACCGGGTTGGGCCCGCCCGCCGTGCGCATCGAGAGCTGCGCATCGCCGATCGCCGCCCCCGCCGCGATCACCGCATTGAACCCGCCCGGCGTGCGCAGCGCGCCCGGCGCCAGCGTCGCGCGGATCGCCGGCGGCAGGCCTGTGACGTCGATATCGATCCGCCGGCTCACCCGCTGCCCGCGCGCATCCGAGAGCGCCAGCCGGAGCTGCGCGATCCCCCCGCCGAAGGGCCAGAGCCTGCCCTCCAGCCGGAACCCCTCCGCCGCGTCCGAGCCGGAGAGCTGCACGCTCGGCCCCAGCCCCGTCGGGTCGCGCAGATCGCGCCCGCCGGCCATCGCCGCGGCCAGCCAAGCATCGCGCGCAAGCTCCGCGAGATAGAGCCCCGCACGGCTCACCGTCCCCGTCGTGCCCGTCGCGAAGGGCACGATCGTCAGCCGGTCCCGCGCCTCCGGCACATTCGCGATCATCTGCGAGAAGGCCCGCGTCATCAGCGCGCTCGGATCGCCCGCGCGCCGGCTCGGCCGCGCCACCGCCGCCGAGGGGATCGGCCCGATCGCCCGCCCGTTGCGCAGATCCACCAGCGCCAGGCGCAGCGAGAGCGCATCGCCCGCCGGCAGGATCTCCGCCGAGAGCGCCAGATCCCCGGCCCCCGCGCCCAGCCGCGCCAGCGCCTTCTCCCAGCCGTCGCGCCCCTCGCGCGCCCAGGCGCGGTCGAGCTCCGCCGTCACGATCGCGCTGTCGCCGGCCACCACCAGCCGGCCGTCGAGCGCACCTGCCGCGCGCTCGGCGATCCGGCGCAGGAGCCGCGCCGCCGCCCGCGGCGCCAGCGGCGTGGCCTCCGGCGGGGGCGGCACCACCACGATGCGCAGCGGCTCGGCGCCCACCGGATCGTCCACAAGTGGCTCGCCCGCCAGATCGTCCGCTCCACCCTCCCCGGCAAAGGCCGCGCGCAACACCTCCGCCAGCGCGGCCGCCGGGCGCAGCTCGTCCGCCCGCGCCCCCGGCGCGATCCCCGCAAGCAGCACCGCCGCTGCCAGAAGCAGCGCCGCCGCGCGCGCCCTCGATGCCCCCCTTGCCCCCTGCAAGCCGCCCCTCAGACCTCCATCTCGACAGAGGGGATGATCGGGAAGAACCGCCCGCCCGAGGCCAGCCCGAACCAGCGCTCCCCGTCCTCGCCCGCGCGATGCTCGCCGATCTCGACCAGACGGTAGAAGCTCTTCCGGTCGATCAGCGCCTCCAGCCCACGGCGCACATGCACATAAGGCGAGGGCTCGCCCGTCTCCGCGTCCCGCGCCACCCGGATCGGGTTCTCGGGCCCCGCCGCGGTCTCGTCGCCCACGCTCGTCTCGAACACGAGAACTTGATCCGGCCCCGGCGCCTCGACCCGGAAATCCACCGCCAGAAACGGCGCATCCTCCACCGTGATCCCGATCTTCTCCACCGGGGTCACCAGGTAGTAGCGCCCGTCCTCCAGCTTCAGGACCGAGGAAAAAAGGCGCACCAGCTCCTTGCGCCCGATCGGCGTGCCGAGATACCACCACTGCCCGTTCCGCGCGATCCGGATGTCCAGATCGCCGCAATAGGGCGGGTTCCAGAGATGTACCGGGGGCGGTCCCTTGCCGGCCCTGGTCGCGGCGGCCACGGCCTTGGCGAGATCGTCGGCCCGGCCAGGGTCGTTCTCCCGGTCGTCCCCACGGTCACCCGTTGTTGCCGCTCGGCGACCATTGCCGTCCTGTTGTGCACCGGCCTTGGTCTCGCCGCTTTGCCCGTTCAGTGCCGAAACCATTCGACCGCCTCTGTTGCCTTTCCATGCCGCAGCACGAAGTTATGATGACATGGCCAGGAGCAAATCAGCCAGAGCCTGTCCGGCCCAGATGCAAACCGCCCGAGGAGAGCCTAACATGACCGATCCCGTCGCCCAGATCGAGGAGGCCGGTGCGACCCTTGCCCGCGCCAAGGCCGAGATCGCGAAGCGGATCGTGGGACAGGAGGAGGTGGTCGATCTCGCGCTCACCGCGATCCTCTCGGGCGGGCACACGCTGCTCGTGGGTGTCCCCGGGCTCGCCAAGACCCGGCTGGTGGAGACCCTCGGCGTCGTCCTCGGCCTCGCCTCCAACCGCATCCAGTTCACGCCGGACCTGATGCCCGCCGACATCCTCGGCTCCGAGGTGCTCGAGGAGGGCAAGGACGGCGCGCGCGTCTTCAAGTTCATCGAGGGCCCGATCTTCACCCAGCTCCTGCTGGCGGACGAGATCAACCGCGCCTCGCCGCGCACCCAGTCCGCCCTGCTGCAGGCCATGCAGGAGAAGATCGTGACCGTCGCAGGCCACGACCGGATGCTCGCCAAGCCCTTCCACGTGCTGGCCACGCAGAACCCGATCGAGCAGGAGGGCACCTATCCGCTGCCCGAAGCGCAGCTCGACCGCTTCCTGCTCCAGATCACGCTCGACTATCCCAACCGCGACGAGGAGCGCGACATCCTGCTTGCCACCACCGGCACCGAGGATCTGCAGGCCGAGCCGGTGCTGCGCGCCGACGGGCTGATCGCGCTCCAGCGCCTGGTGCGCTCCATGCCGGTCGGCGAGGCGGTGATGGAGGCGGTCCTCACGCTGGTGCGCGCCGCGCGCCCGGGCGAGGCCGATGCCGCCTCCGTCGCCACCGAGCGCCTCGCCTTCGGCCCCGGTCCCCGCGCGGCCCAGGCGCTCATGCTCGCCGTGCGCGCCCGCGCGCTTCTGCAGGGCCGCCTCGCGCCCTCGCTCGACGATGTGCGCGCGCTGGCGGCGCCGGCGCTCATCCACCGCATGGCGCTCACCTTCGCCGCCCGCGCCGAAGGGGCGCGGCTCTCGGAGGTGATCGACGAGCTCCTCGGCACCATCGCCCTGGAGCGCGCCGCGTGAGTGCCGCGCCGGCCCGCGCCGGCACGCCTGGAAACACCACGCGCCGCGGCCCCGCCCGCGCGCGCCAGCGAGGAACGCGATGAGCAGCGCCATTCAGGAGCGCGCCGCCTGGCTGAGGCGCGACGGCGAGCGGATCTCCGGCTCGCTGCCCCCGCTCCTGGTCGAGGCCGAGCGCCTCGTCGCCTCCACCTTCCACGGCGTCCATGGCCGCCGCCGCGCCGGGCCCGGGGAGAGCTTCTGGCAATACCGCGCCGCCCAGCCCGGGGACACGCTCGCCTCGATCGACTGGCGCCGCTCCGCTCGCTCGGACCGGCTCTATGTGCGCGAGATGGAGTGGGAGGCCGCCGAGACGGTCCTCTTCTGGGTCGACCG
>JBCBWF010000502.1:0-3461 GCA_039817245.1 Pseudomonadota bacterium
CAGGCCTTCTGGTTCGCCTGGTCGCAGTTCCACCCCGAAACCGCGCTCTGGACCCGGTAGCCCGCGCGCAGCCGCGGCGCCGCCGCACCCCGCTACGCCGCGAACCCGCAGAGCCCGGCCAACCGGCCACGGGCCTGCGCGGTCTCCGGCGCCTCGGCGCGGGCCCACGCAGGCCCGCCGCTTCTCTGCCGGCGCCTCGGACCACCCGCGCCGCCCGGAAGGGAGAGGACGACGACCGCCGCCCCCCGAGGCAGCCGCATCGCCCCAATCATTGCACCTTAAGGATCACCACCTGTTCGGCCACGAGGCCCTCGGGGCTCTCCGCATCGAGCAGGAAGCTGAAGACACCGGCCTCTTTCGGCACGCCGGCGATCCTGCTCACCCCGTCGCTGCCATGCTCGAAGGCCAGCCCCGGCGGGATCACCCCGATCGGGCGGACGATCATCTCCTCCAGCGCGCCGTTATAGGCGAAGGAGCGGGTCGTCCATTCGTAGCGCTGCGAGACGAGGGCGAGCGGCGCCTCCACCGCATCCTGCACCGCGAGGAGGGCGCGGCGCTCGCGCGGCTGATCGGGCGCGGCGGGGACGGCGGCGATCACGGTCTCCCAGCCCGGCAGCTGGCCGAAATAGCCCGCCACGCCCAGACCGACCGTTGCCGCCAGCGCGCCGAACACCAGCATCCCGCGCGACCGGCGCCGGGGCCTGAGCTGCGTGACGACCCGGGTCTGCTCGTCGGCCTCCGGATCGCCGCCGTTCCAGGCCGCAACCTCCGCCATCGTCGCCGGGCGCCGGGCGGGATCGGGCGACAGCATCCGCTCGATCAGGGCGCGCAGATCGTCCGGCACCGTGTCGAGATCCGGCACTGCCCGGCGCTTCTCGATAAGATCGAGCTGCGAGCCCGTCATCGGCAGCGGGCGCCCGCTCGCGGCCTCCGCCAGCACGAGACCGAAGGAGTAGATGTCGGACCGCGCGGTGACGGTGCCGCCATTCATGCCCAGCTGCTCGGGCGACATATAATTGAGCTTGCCCGCCATCGCCGTGCCGATCAGCGTCACGTCGCTGTTCTGCTGCTTGGCGATGCCGAAATCGATCAGCTTGGCTTTGCGCACATCGCCGTCGACCAGGATGATGTTGTCCGGCGAGATGTCCCGGTGGAAGATGCCGATCCGATGCGCCGCATCGAGCCCGCCCGCCACCCGGCGCCGCAGCGTCGTCGCCTCCGCAGCGCTCAGGGGCCCGTTCTGGCGCAGATAGGCGCCGAGCGAGGGCCCCGAGGCGAACTCCATCACGAGATAGGGGCGCGCCAGAACCGGATCGATCGAGAACAGGTAGTACCGCACGATCGCATCATGCGTGAGGTTGTGAAGGGTCGAGGCTTCCTTGCGAAAGAGGCTGACGATCAGCTCGTCACGCGAATGCTCCGGCAGCACCATCTTGATCGCCACCCGGTCGCCGGTCGCGATCGAGCGGCCCGAATAGACCTCGCCCATCCCGCCCTGCGCGATGCGCGCGTCGATCACATAGACCCCGTTCAGCGTCGTGCCCGGCGGCAGCGCCGCCCCTGCCGGCTCCGCCCCCGCCGGCGGCGGGGGATGCACGCTCTGCCCCGCCGCCGGCAGCGGAGGATAGGCGGACCCCTCGATCCGTTGGCGCAGTTGCGACATCGTCATCCTCCCCAGCGCGCCGGCCAGCCCAAGGCATCGCCCGGACGGACGCAATCACGGCAAGGTATAGGGGGACGATCTTAACGAAGATCCATCAGCCCGGCCGACACCGCTCCCGCCCCACAGGCCGGGCTGGCCGACCGGCCGCGGCTCACCCCATCCAGGCCCCGTCGTCATAGGTCTCGATATTGGCGATGAGATATGCCACCGCCGCGTCGCCATCGGCGATGCGGTAGCCCGGCGCATCGCTGTCCTCGAAGCCCAGGATCGGCGCGCCCGATGCCTGGAGGATTTCCACGATCTCGTCGTCCTGCAGGCGCTCATCGGTGAGATCGACCGACGCCTCCTGCAGCCGCGCCACGATCCCGGCAACGGCGGGCGCCGCATAGCTCGTCCCCGAAAGCGCAAGCTCCGCCCCGCCCGCCGCCGTCACCGGCACATCGACGCCCAGCGCCGCGATATCCGTCATCTCCTCGTTCCGACGGCTGAAGCTCGCGAAGGCGCCGGAGGCATCCGTGGCCGAGGCCGCGATCACGTTCGGATCCGCGGCCAGCAGGTTCACCCCCGCGTCGCCGTCGGTGTAGTCGTTGCCGGCGGCGGCGACGCTGACGATCCCCATCTCGCTCAGCGCGGCAAACTCGTCGCCGAAAAGGGGCGAGGCGGTCTCCTCCGGCACCGGCCCGAGCCCGATGCTCATATTCACGGCCGCGACATTGTAGGCCTCGCCGTTCTCGACCACCCAGCGCAGCGCTTCCACGACATCGATCGGGCTCAGGCTCGACTGCTGGTCCTCATGCACCTTCAGATGGATGATATCGGCCCCCGGCGCCTCCCTCAGCGCGGTCTCGGCGACGGGGGAGGCGTGGGTTAACGGCGCCTCGACCCCGGCCTCCGGGTCGTTCTCGGCGGTGAAATCGTAGGAGAACACGATGCTCTCCTGATCCTCGGCCAGCGAGAAACCGTTGTCGATCACCACGATCGCGAAGCCCGCGCCCGTGTAGTCCTCGGCCTGCGGGGCGAGCGCCTCCGCGAAGGCGGCGAAATCCTCGGCATAGGTCTCCGCGGTCTCCGGCGCCAGCGCGAAGGCCTCGCCCAGATCGACGAGATCGAAGCCGTTCTCCGGCGCCGTCACGAGCCCGGTCCAGAAGCCCAGCCCCTCCGCATCCGGCTCGCGCTGCAGCACGTTGCGGTAGAGCGCGGCGACGATCTCCGCGTCCTCCAGCCCGGCATAGAGCGTGTCGAACTCGCCGGCGGCGGCGAAGGCCGCGGCAAGCGCGCCGCTGGTCATCGCCGGATCGGCCTGCAGCACATCATTCCAGTACGCATAGCCCTTAGGATCGGGCTCGCGACCGTAGAACACGACATACATGTGATAGACGAGCTGCGCGTCCGAGAGCCCGGTGGTCTCGGCGCGCGAGACCTGCGCGCGCGCCGCGTCCGGCTCCGCGAGAGACGGCAGGCCGGGCGCAAGCCCCTCGGTCAGCGGCGTTCCCGGCGCCGGGGCGTTCTCGGGGGACATCGGATCTCCATGTCAGGCAGGCGCCGGCTCCACGACCGGCCCTCTCGGCGGCGCCGGGGTGCTCGGCGGTGTGCGGGCGTGCGCGGCGACAACGCTCCGCAAGGCGCCACCGCGCCCTCACGCGCGGCCCGTTCCCCAGCATTGCCCACGGCATCCCCCAACGCCCCCGACGACCGCGATCCAACGGATCCGGACGCCAGTTTACGTCGTACAGAAATCCGAAGATTCTGTCCGCGATATGGTTCGGAGGCCGAAAGGCCGTACTCCGGCCCGGCCGCG
>JBCBWF010000427.1:0-4276 GCA_039817245.1 Pseudomonadota bacterium
CAAGGCTGAAGCGGGCGAGGCTCATGCGGCGCACCGTACGGCATGGCCCGGGGCGACCTCGACGAGGCCGGGGGCCGCATCGCCCTCGTAGCGGAAGGGCTCGGGCCAGCTCTCCGGCTCGCCCGCGCCGGCGGCGACGAGCTTGAGGTCGAGCCGGCGCGTGCAGTCCGGCTCCGGGCTCGCGGCGATGAGGGCGCGGGTATAGGGGTGGCGGGGGTCGTCAAAGATGCAGGAGGCCGAGCCGCTCTCCACGACGCGGCCGCGGCGCATGACCATCACGCGGTCCGCCAGCTTGGCGACGACGGCGAGGTCGTGGCTGATGAAGAGATAGGAGAGCCCGAGTTCCTCGCGCAGCTCGGCAAGGAGATCGAGCACCTCGGCCTGGACGGAGACGTCGAGCGCGGAGGTGGGCTCATCGCAGATCAGAAGCTCAGGCTCGAGTGCCAGCGAGCGGGCGATGGAGATGCGCTGGCGCTGCCCGCCGGAGAAGGCATGGGGGAAGCGGCCGAGATGCTCGGCGCCGAGGCCCACCTTCTCGATGAGCGCGATGGCGCGGGCGCGGCGCTCGGAGGAGGTGCCGACGCCGTGGATCTCGAGCGGCTCGCAGAGGATGTCCTGCACCGACATCCGCGGGCTGAGCGCGGCATAAGGGTCCTGGAAAACCATCTGGGCGGTGCGGCGGAACTGGGTGAGCTCCGCGCCCGCGAGCGAGGGGATGTCCACCTCGCCGGCGCAGGGTCCGTCATGGCGGCCGACGAAGACCATCTCGGCGCCGGGATCGGGGATCTCGGCGCGGAGCACGAGCTTGGCGACGGTGGATTTGCCGGAGCCGCTCTCGCCGACCACCGCGAGGGTCTGGCCGCGTTCGAGATCGAGCTCGAAATCGCTGACCGCGCGCACCGGCGGGCCGGCGCGGCCGAAGCTGCGCTTGCGGCCGGGATAGGTCTTGGAGAGGTTGCGCACGCTCAGGATCACGTCGTTGCGCGGCGGCACATAGACGGCGACCTCGTGGGGCACGGTCGGTGCGGCCGCGATCAGGCGGCGGGTATAGGCGTGGCCCGGCGCGCCGAGCACGGCCTCCACCGGCCCGCTCTCCACCACCTTGCCGCGGCGCATGACCATCACCCGGTCCGCCATGTTGGCGACGACGCCGAGATCGTGGGTGATGAGGATGGTGGCGAGGCCGCGCTTGTCGGAGAGCTGTTTCAGCAGATCCAGCACCACGGCCTGGGTGGTGACGTCGAGGGCGGTCGTCGGCTCGTCTGCGATCACGATCTGGGGCTCGCCGACCATGGCCATGGCGATCATGGCGCGCTGACGGAGCCCGCCCGAGAGCTCGAAGGGATAGGCGCGGTAGACGCGGGCGGGATCGGGGCAGCCCACATCGGCCAGCGTCTCGATCGCGCGGTCCCGCGCGGTCGCGCGGTCGGTGCCGTGGGCCGTGAGCACCTCGGCGATCTGCGAGCCGACGCTGTGCAGCGGCGAGAAGGCGGACATCGGCTCCTGGAAGATCATCGCGAGATGCTTGCCGCGGATGCGGCGCATGCGATGCTCTCCGTCCTTGAAGAGATCGCGCTCGCGGTTGCCGACGACGCAGTGCGAGCGCCCGGCCGAGACGCGCGCGCCGTGAGGAAGAAGGCCCATGAGCGCCTTGGCGGTAAGGGTCTTGCCGGAGCCGGATTCGCCGACGATGGCGAGGGTCTCCCCCTCGGCGAGGTCGAAGGACACCCCGTCCACCACGACCGGCCCGGTCTCGGGATGGCCGAAACAAATGGATAGCGCCTCGACCTCGAGGAGCACGTTCTCCGACATGCCTGGCCTCAGTTCCGCCCACAATCCCGACGGGCGAAATAAGCGCAGGCATGGCCCGGCTTTGCAAGCCGATTGTCCATGGCTGGCGCCTATGGTTTCGATCGATGACGGGGCGGGTGCGGACTGCCTCTGGGTCAGGCCCGGGCCGGGCCGCGCCGGGGCGGCGGAGGCGCTGCGCGCCCCTGCCCTCGCCGGTGGCCGGGAGGCGGTCTATCTGTGCCCGGAACGAAACGGGAAAGGGGGCGCGGATGCCCATGGCCGACGGAGCGGGCGCGGCCGGTGCCGGCGGGGCGCTGCCGGAGCCCTTTGCGGGGTGGTTCGCGGCGCGCGGCTGGGAGCCGCATCCCCATCAGCGCGCGATGCTGGCGAGCCGGGCGGAGGCGCTGTTGCTGATCGCGCCGACCGGGGCGGGCAAGACGCTGGCGGGCTTCCTGCCCTCACTGGTGGCGCTGGCGGGGGACAGGGATGGGGCCGCAGGCGGGGGCAAGGCGGGCAAGGGCCTGCATACCCTATATGTCTCGCCGCTGAAGGCGCTGGCGGCGGATATCGGGCGGAACCTGCGCCGGCCGGTGGCGGAGATGGGCCTCGAACTCCGCATCGAGGACCGCACCGGCGATACGCGCCAGGCCGAGCGGCGGCGCCAGCGCGCGGATCCGCCGGACATCCTGCTCACCACGCCCGAGAGCCTGGCGCTGATGCTGAGCTGGTCGGATGCGCCGCGGCTTTTCGGCAGGGTGCGCCGGGTGGTGGTGGACGAGGTGCATGCGCTGGCCGGCTCGAAGCGGGGCGACCAGCTGGCGCTCTGCCTCGCGCGGCTCGGCACGCTGGCCCCCGGGCTGAGGCTCGCGGCGCTGTCGGCGACGGTCGATGCGCCCCGGGAGATCGCGGACTGGCTGGCGCCGGGGCGCTGCGAGACACTGTTTGCCGATCCGGGGCCGCCCGCCGAGATCGCGCTGATTGAGGATGCGGGCGATCCGCCCTGGGCCGGCATGGGCGGGCGCTATGCGGCCGCGGCGATCATGGAGGAGATCCGCCGCCACCGCACCACCATCGTCTTCATCAACACCCGCGCGCAGGCGGAGCTCTTCTTCCAGGCGCTCTGGTCGGAGAACGCCGAAGGGCTGCCGATCGCGCTCCATCACGGCTCGCTCGGGCGCGAGGCGCGCCAGAAGGTGGAGGCGGCGATGGCGGAGGGGGCGCTGCGCGCGGTGATCGCGACGGCCTCGCTCGATCTCGGCCTCGACTGGGGCGATGTGGATCTCGTGATCCAGGTGGGCGCGCCGAAGCAGGTGAAGCGGCTGGTGCAGCGCATCGGGCGGGCGAACCACCGCTACGACGCGCCCTCCAAGGCGATGCTGGTACCGGCGAACCGGATGGAGGTGGTGGAGTGCCATGCGGCGCTGGACGCGGTGGCGGCGGGCACGCTCGATGGCGAGCCGCTGCCGGCGGGGGGGCTCGACGTGCTCTGCCAGCATATCGCGCTGACCGCCTGTGCCGGGGATTTCGAGGCGGAGGCGCTCTTTGCCGAGGTGCGCCGCGCCGGGCCCTACCGCGCGCTCACACGCGCGGAGTTCGACCGCTGCCTCGAATTCTGCGCCACGGGGGGCTATGCGCTGCGCGCCTACGACCAGTGGAAGCGGCTGGCAGAGGGGGTGGACGGGCGCTGGCGGCTGCGCGATGCGCGCACGGCCCGGGTGCTGCGGATGAACATCGGCACCATCGTCGCGCCCGAGACGCTGAATGTGCGCTTGGGCCGGCGCGGCGGGGGGGCCAAGCTCGGCGAGGTGGAGGAGATGTTCGCGGCGACGCTGACGCCGGGGGACAGCTTCCTCATCGGCGGGCGGGTGGTGCGCTATGACGGGCTCCACGAGATGACCGTGCAGGTGAGCCCCGATCCCGGCCGCGAGCCGAAGATCGCGGTCTTTGCGGGCACGAAGCTGGCGACCTCCGTGAAGCTCTCGCACCGGGTGATGGCGCGGCTCTCGGAGCCCGGGCGCTGGGGCGAGCTGCCGGCGCCGGTGCGCGCCTGGCTGAGCCTGCAGGCGCGCGAGAGCCGGCTGCCGGAGCCGGAGCGGCTGCTGGTGGAGACCTTTCCGCGGGGCGACCGGTGGCATTTGGTCGTCTACGCCTTCGCGGGGCAGAACGCGGACCAGACGCTGGGCCTGCTGCTCTCGAAGCGGATGGAGGAGGCGGGGCTGGACCCGCTGGGCTTCGTGGCCAACGACTATGCGATCATGCTCTGGGGGCTGGCGGAGGTGCGCGATCCGGCGGCGCTGCTCGCGGCTGAAGGACTGCTGGCGGGGGCGGAGGCGTGGCTCGCGGCCAACACGGTGATGAAGCGCACCTTCCGGCAGGTGGCGGTGGTGGCGGGGCTGATCGAGCGCACGACCCCGGGGCGGCGGAAGACGGGGCGGCAGGCGACGTTCTCGTCGGACATCCTCTACGACACCCTGCGCAAATACGA
>JBCBWF010000294.1:0-6522 GCA_039817245.1 Pseudomonadota bacterium
CCCCGTCGGGGCGGCGGGGGGGCGTTCGCGCCCGCCGTTCCCTCATCGCAGGACCGCCGCCCATGACCGTCTTTCTGCGCGTCATCGACGCGCTCTGCTTCGCAGGGGCCCTGTTCGCCGCCTTCGCCACGGCGGCGCTGGCGGGGATGCTGATCCTCGAGGTGTTCACGGTGAACCTGATCGCCTGGTCGCAGCCCTGGTCGGTCGAATACGGCGGGTACCTGCTGGCGGCGACGCTGTTTTCGGGCTCCGGCTGGACGCTGCGGCATGGCGGGCATATCCGCGTTTCGATCCTGTCGGAGCGGCTGGGCGAGACGGCGCAGCGCCGGCTGGATCTGGTCGGGCTCGCGCACCTCCTCGCCGTAGCCGCCGATCATCTCGCCGAACTTGGAGAACTCCACATCGCCGAGCTTGTTGCCGACATCGCCGCGGTTGGCGCCGTATTTGGTGATCTGGCCGTAGCGGATCTGGTTCATCGCCGAGTTGTTGCCGATGACCGCGAGGAAGGGCGCGCCGAAGCGCTGCGAGGTCTCCATGTCGAACGCGGTCATGCCGAAGGAGCCGTCGCCATAGAGGCACATGACCTCCTTCTGCGGATGGGCGAGCTTGGCGGCCATGGCGAAGCCGGTGCCGACGCCGAGCGAGCCGAGCGCGCCGGGATCCATCCACTGGCCGGGCCCGCGGGGGCGGACAGCCTGGGCGGAGATGGTCACCACGTCGCCGCCGTCGCCGATATAGATCGTGTCCTCGCCGAGGAACTCGTTGATCTCCCAGGCGAGGCGGTAGGGGTGGATCGGCGAGCGGTCCGAGGTGAAGAGCGGCATGAGCTTCTCGAGCGCCATCGCCTCGGCCTCGCGGAGCTTGGCCATCCACTGCTGGCGCATCTGGCGCTTGCCCGGATCGATGCGCGCGGAGGCGGCCGCGACCACGCCGGAGAGGTTGGCGCCCGGATGGCCGGGGATGCCGAGATCGATGTCGCGGTTCTTGCCGACGGTCTTGTAGTCGAGATCGAGCTGCACGAGCGTCAGCTTGTCGGAGATGCGCTTGCCGTAGCCCATGCGGAAGTCGAAGGGCGTGCCGACGATCAGGATGACGTCGGCCTCCTTGAAGGCGAGGCTGCGGGTGCGGTCGAAATGATGCGGGTCGCCCGGGGGCAGCATGCCGCGCGAGGCGCCGTTCATGTAGCAGGGGATGTCGAGCGCGCGGACGAAGGCGATGGCCTCGTCGGCGGAGCCGGACGCCATGACCTGCTGGCCGAAGAGCACGGCGGGGCGCTCGGAATTCACCAGGATGTCGGCGAGGCGCTCGATATCCACCGGATCGGCCATCATGCGCGGGCTGGCGCGGTACTTGCCGGGCGCGGGGATGCGGGCCTTCTCGAGCGGGATCTCGGCGTCGAGCACGTCGCGCGGGATCTCGAGATAGGCGGGCCCGTAGGCGCCATTGAAGCATTCGCGCGCGGCCATCGAGATCATGTCCGCCACCCGGTCGGTCGAGTAGACGCCGGAGGAGAACTTCGTGATCGGCGCCATCATGTCCACATGCGGCAGGTCCTGCAGCGAGCCCATCTTGTGCTGGGTGAGCGAGGACTGGCCGCCGATATGCAGGATAGGGCTCTCCGAGCGGAAGGCGGTGGCGACGCCGGTTACGGCGTTGGTACAGCCCGGCCCCGCGGTGGTGACGACGCAGCCGAGCTTGCCGGTCTGGCGCGCATAGCCGTCCGCCGCATGGGCCGCGACCTGCTCGTGGCGGACATCGACGATGCGGATGCCCTCGTCGATGCAGCCATCGTAGATGTCGATGATATGGCCGCCGCAGAGGGTGAAGATGGTGTCGACGCCCTCGGCCTTCAGCGCCTTGGCCACGAGATGGCCGCCGGAGACGACCCCCTCGTCGGCGCTCTTCTGCGCCAGCGTGTCATGCGCGGTTTGCGATACTGCGGCCATGGCTTGGTCCTTCCCTTCCAGGTGGGTGCCCGGGATCTGCCGCCCGGGTCTGTTCAGGCGGTTTCGGCGACGTTCTCGCCGGTGAGGTAACGCCAGCTCCGCCGGAGATAGGCGTGCAGGCGCATGGTGTGGTCGTGGACGATGCGCGCCGCCTCGTCGGGCTGGCGCGCCTCGATGGCGGCGACGATGTCGGAATGATCGGTGACGGAGCGCTCGGCGCGCTCGGGATCGGCCATCGCGCGTCGGCGCACGGCCTTCAGATGCGCGAGCAGCCCGTCGGCGGTGTCCACCAGCAGCGCGTTGCCGGAGAGCGCGAGAACGGAGCGGTGAAAGGCGATGTTGGCCTCGGAGTATTCCGAGAGCTCGGCGCGCGCACCGCCGGCGGTGAAACGCGTGGCCTGGCGGCTGAGCGCGGCGATCTCGGCATCAGTGGCGCGCGCGCAGCCGAGGCGGGCGGCGGAGCTTTCCAGCGCCGCCCAGAGCTCGACCATCTCCAGCGCCTCGGCGAGCGATTTGCGGCGGATGAAGACGCCGCGGCGGGGCTGGATCTCCACAAAGCCCTCTTGCTCGAGGCGCATGATGGCCTCGCGGATCGGCGTGCGGGAGATGCCGAGCTGGTCGGCGAGCGTGCGCTCGTCCATGCGCAGCTGCGCCTCGGGATCGTAGACGTCGAGCTCCATGATGGAGCGCTTCAGCACCTCGTAGATATGCTCCTTGAGGCTGAAGGAGCCGTCGATGGGCTTGAGCTCGATCGCTTTCGCCATGGCGTTCGTCCTGACCCTCGACCTTGCCTTGCTGCCCGACTCTGCTGCGTATGTGGTATACCAAGAACCAGGTTGCGGTGCGAACGCAACCCCTGATTTCATCGCACCGGCCCGTCCTTCCGTTGGGCGGGATGGGTCACGGGGCATTGCAAGGGGGAGATTGTTTCGTTTTCGGCTATGGTCTTTTTCCTATCTCTCGATAGATCGGAAAGCGGGAGCTTCCTATGTGGGTGTCATCCGAAACAGGGCAGCAGCGCCCAGCTCGAAAGGCACAACGTTATGAAAACCCTGACCAAAATCCTCGTCGCCACCGCTCTCGTCGCCACCTCCGCGAGCCCGGTCCTCGCCGGCGGCAACTCGGCCAACAGCGCCTACAAGAAGGTCCAGAAGGAGTGGAAGAAGTCGCGCAAGACCGGCGGCTACGACAATCCGCTCATCGCCTTCCCGGTGAGCCTGTTCGACGCAATGACCGATGTGGCCGAGAGCGCGACCACCGCCACGAAGTCGACCGACGCCAAGAAGTGAGTGGATCCGCGGTGATCCGCTGATCGAGCGATCTGCAGGCGGCCCGGACGGGGGTTCTCCCGCCCGGGCTGTGCATGTTACCGCTCGTGGCCGAACGAGAGAGAGCCACGAGAGGCCGGAATGGCGGGCAGGAGAGCGGCCGCAGAGAGCCCGGATGCGGCGCCGAACGCGGCCCCCGCCGGCGCCACGCCGATGATGGCGCAGTACCTGGAGATCAAGGCCGCGCATCGCGATGCGCTACTGTTCTACCGGATGGGCGATTTCTACGAGCTGTTTTTCGAGGATGCCGTGCAGGCGGCGGCGGCGCTGGATATCGCGCTGACGCGGCGGGGCAAGCATCTGGGCGAGGACATCGCCATGTGCGGCGTGCCGGTGCATGCCGCGGACGGGTATCTGCAGACGCTGATCCGCAAGGGCTTTCGCGTGGCTGTCTGCGAGCAGACGGAGGATCCGGCGGAGGCCAAGAAGCGCGGCTACAAGGCGGTGGTGCGGCGCGAGGTGGTGCGGCTGGTCACCCCCGGCACGCTGACCGAGGACACGCTGCTCGATGCGCGGGCGAACAATTTCCTCGCCGCCTGGGCGGAGCTGCGGGGCGAGGGGGCGCTGGCCTGGGTCGATCTCTCCACCGGCAGCCTGGCGGTGGCGCCCGTTGCGCGGACCGGGCGGGCGGCGCTGCTCGCGCGCCTGCAGCCGCGCGAGGTGCTGCTGCGCGACGGGGATGGGGATGGGCCGCTGGAGGCGGAGATCGCCGAGGCGGGGGCCGTGTCGACGCCGCTGGGGGCCGCGAGCTTCGATTCCTCCGCCGGCGCGGCGCGGCTGCAGGCGCTTTTCCGGGTGGCGACGCTGGAAGCCTTCGGCAGCTTCGCGCGCGCGGAGCTTTCGGCGCTGGGGGCGCTCGCGGACTATCTGGAGCTGACGCAGAAGGGCCGGCTGCCCCTGCTGGCGCCGCCGCGGCGCGAGGCGCCCGGGGGCGCGATGCGGATCGATGCCGCGACCCGGCGGAACCTCGAGCTGACCGAGGCGCTGCGCGGCGGGCGGGCGGACAGCCTGCTCGACGCGGTGGACCGGACGGCGACCGGGCCGGGGGCGCGGCTGCTGGCCGCCCGGATCGCCGCGCCGCTGACGGATGCGGCCGAGATCCGCGCGCGCCAGGACGCGGTGGCCTGGCTCCTAGAGAGGCCGGGGAGCCGGGCGGGCCTGCGCGCCGCGCTGGCGCGGGTGCCGGATCTGGAGCGCGCGCTCTCCCGGCTCGGCCTCGGGCGGGGCGGGCCGCGCGATCTCGCCGCCATCCGCGACGGGCTGGAGGCGGCGGCGGAGATCGCGGAGGACCTCGGCGCTGACGAGGAGCCGCTGCCGGCCGCGCTGGCCGACGCGCTGGCCGCGCTGAGGGGCCATGAGGCGCTGGCTGGCCGGCTGGCCGCGGCGCTGGCCGAGAGCGTGCCGCTGCTGGCGCGCGAGGGGGGCTTCATCGCCGCCGGCTTCTTCGAGCCGCTGGACGATGCGCGGCGGCTACGCGACGAAGGGCGCGGCGTGATCGCGGGCATGCAGGCGGACTATGCGCGCGAGACCGGGATCGAGAGCCTGAAGATCCGCCACAACAACGTGCTCGGCTATTTCATCGAGACCACGGCGCGGCATGCGGAGGCGATGCGCGATCCGGCGCTGGCGGGGCGTTTCGTGCATCGTCAGACGCTGGCGAGCGCGGTGCGCTTCGGGACGCCGGAACTGGCGGATATCGAGAACCGGATCCTGAATGCCGGCGCGCGGGCGCTGGAGCTGGAGCTGGCGCTCCACGAGGAGCTGCGCGCCGCGGTGCTGGCGGCGCATGCGCCCGTGGCCGCGGCGGCAGGGGCGCTGGCCGCGCTCGATGTGGCGGCGTCGGCGGCGGAGCTCGCCGCGGCCGAGGACTGGGTGCGCCCGGAGATCGCCGAGAGCCGGGTCTTCGCGATCGAGGCGGGCCGGCACCCGGTGGTCGAGCGCGCGCTGGCGACGGCGGGCGGCGCGGGCTTCGTGGCGAATGACTGCGATCTCTCGGCCGAGGCGGAGGGGCCTGCGCCGCTCTGCCTGCTGACCGGGCCCAACATGGCCGGCAAATCCACCTATCTGCGCCAGAACGCGCTCATCGCGGTGCTGGCGCAGGCGGGTCTCTATGTGCCGGCGCGGGCGGCGCGGATCGGTGTGGTGGACCAGATCTTCAGCCGGGTGGGCGCGGCGGACGATCTGGCGCGCGGCCGCTCGACCTTCATGGTCGAGATGGTGGAGACGGCGGCGATCCTGAACCAGGCGGGGCCGCGCGCGCTAGTGATCCTGGACGAGATCGGGCGCGGCACGGCGACCTGGGACGGGCTCTCCATCGCCTGGGCGGTGCTCGAGCATCTGCACGATGCCTGCCGCTGCCGCGGGCTGTTCGCGACGCATTACCACGAGCTGACGGTGCTGGCGGACCGGTTGCCCGCGCTCTTCCCCGCCTCGGTGGCGGTGCGGGAATGGGAGGGCTCGGTGGTGTTCCTGCACGAGGTGCGCCCGGGCGCGGCGGACCGGTCCTACGGCGTGCAGGTGGCGCGGCTTGCGGGGCTGCCGGAGCCGGTGATCGCGCGGGCGCGGGCGGTGCTGGAGCGGCTGGAGGCGCGGGACCGCGAGCGGAGCCTGCCGGATATCGCCGAGGCGCTGCCGCTCTTCGCGGCGGTGCAGCGCGCGCCGGCGGCCCCGCCAGCATTGGCCGAACCCTCGGCGGTGGAGACGCGGCTCGGGGCGCTCAACCCGGACGATCTGAGCCCGCGCGAGGCACTCGACGCCCTCTACGCTCTCCGCGCCCTGCTCGACACCGCGCGCGATTGAGGCGAAAGGCGCTGCCGGCTCCGGGTGTCCCGGGCTCGACCCGGGACCTCCTTGAGGCGTCCAGGAGGCCCCGGCTCAAGGCCGGGGCAGCCTCGGACCTCACGCGCTACCCGGGCCTGGCGGCGAAGTCTCGCGAGCCCCAGCGTTTGCTCCCTCCCACGACATTCTTTGCAGAGCTTCGTGAACGCACGGTGAGCGTTCCTGCGACCGTCTGCAATGATAGGCGCTCTCGGAGATTGTTCACTTATTGTTCTCAATCATCGGGCCAGAAAAACGTGGGTGGGCGCGGGCGCAAGGGTGAGAGCGGGTGAGTCGGAGATTAGCGATCCGCGGCGCGCAGGAGGCCGAGCGGAGTGCCTTTGCTCCCCAGGATCTCGAGGACCGGGCCGGTGATGGAGATGCGGCGCGTGCCGGAGAGCATGTCGCGCAGCGCGTGTTCCAGCGCGGGC
>JBCBWF010000315.1:0-6068 GCA_039817245.1 Pseudomonadota bacterium
GACTTGCCGCAGCCCGAGGGCCCGAGGACGGCGAGAAAGCCGCCCTCCTCGAGCGCCAGATCGACGCCACGCAGCACTGGCGTGGCGTCGAAGGTCTTGGTCAGCCCGGCAACCTCGAGAAACGCCATCGGAGCTCTCCGCCGGGCCCTGCCGGTTACTCCGGCAGCAGGCGGTTGATCTCGTCGGTCATGCCCGCGAGCGCTTCCTCCGGCGTCAGGCTGTCATCGACCACGCCCTCGAGATGCTCGCCGATCACGTCGTCGATCTTGAGGGTGTTCTCGCCCGGATACTGGTACCATTCGCGCACGCGGTTGATCTGGTCGACCGCGGTCTTGTGGTTGGGGCGGGTGTCGAAATAGCCCTTGAGGTACTCCTCGTTCTCCAGCGCCAGGACATTCACCGGCGTGTAGCCGACGAGCTTGATGACCTGGGTGGTGCCGAAGGGGCCGGTCGAGAACTTCAGCCAGCGCCAGGCTGCGTCCAGCACCTTCGGATCCTCGGCCGCCGCGGTGGTGATCAGCGCGAGGTTGCCGCCGGTCGGCAGCCGGCCGTCCTCGGCCGCCATCGGGTGGAAGGTGGTGCGGAAGTCGAAGCGGTCGCCGATCGACTCCTGGAAGTTGAAGAGCCGCGAGATCGAGTCGATGACGAAGCCCATCTTGCCCGAGATGAACTGCTGGCGCTGCGCCTGGTCGCCGAGCGGCAGCATGCCGCCCTCCTCGGCCATGCGGTCGTACATGCCGACGGCCTCCTGCCAGGCGGCATCGTCGGTCAGCGACACCTTGGTCGCACCCGGCTGCATCATCTCGCCGCCATGGGAGAAGAGCACGCCCTGGTAGTACCAGGCACCGTACCAGCCGGCCGAGTAGGGGATGTACATGCCGGCATAGTCGTCGCCGAGGGCGCGGATCTTGCCGGCGAGCTCGATGATGCCGTCCCAGTCGGTCGGCATGTTGTCCGGATCGCCGCCGACCTGGCGCACGAGATCGGCGTTGTAGTAAGCCACCGACATCGAGACGGCGAAGGGCAGCGCATACTGCTTGCCGTCGACGCGGCCGAGGGTCTGCAGCGAGTCGGTCCAGCCGTTCGCCTCGAAGGTCTGGCCGTCCTTCTCCATCAGCGGCGCGATCTCCACCGCGAGGCCGCGATCGACGACGGTGCCGAGATGCGAGAGGCCGAGATAGTCGACATGGGGCATGTCGCCGACGGTCGCTTCGCGCAGCAGCGCCTGGACGCCGGCGCCGTAGTTCGGCAGCGGTGCGCGGTAGGAGACGGTGACATCGGGGTTCTGCGCTTCGAACTCGGCCTTCAGGCGCTCGAACACGCCGTCGAAGATCTGCGGCTGCGTGTACTGCACGACCAGCTCGACCTGCTCGGCTCGGGCCGCCGACCCGATCGTCGCCGCGGCGACGGCAGCCAGAAGCAATCTCTTGAGGCTCATCTCACTCTCCTACGGTTCGGCCGACCATGGTCGGCACGCGGGGGGATGCGGTCCTCCCCGAGTGCCGGGCCCATCTACCGCGGGGCGGGGATGACCCGTGGGGCAACTTGTCCGTACAAGTTAACAATCACAGCTGAGCGACACTCCGCCGTCAGTGTGATGACGCGGCGGATCAGGGATCGTCGGGGTCGATGACGAACTGGATCCTGTCCGCGCACCAGGCGGTGACGCCGAAGCAGACGGGCTTGCGGTCCGGCGCGCCGTCGACCTTCCGGGTGACCATCACCCAGCGCGAGCGCGGCTGCTCGAGGAGGCGCGCCTCCTCCGGCGTCGGCGGGCGCGAGCGGATGACCGTGGAGAGCCGCCGGTAGTTCTCCACCCCCATGGCGGCGTAGATGCGCGACATCCTGAGCTCGTCGCCCGCGACGAGGTCGATGCCCTGCCAGCGCGCGAGCTCGACATAGTTCAGGCTGACCGAGGTCGGCAGCGCATCCGCAAGGCTGAGGCTCCTGACGGCGCGCACCGGCACGCCTGCCTCGATGCCGAGGCCGGCGGCGATCTCGGCATCCGCGGGCCGGGTCGTCACGTCCAGCACCTTCGAGCTCGGCCGCCGCCCCTCGCGCAGGAGATTGGCCGAATGGGTGACCTTGCTGGAGAGGCGGTAGTGAATGGCCGTGTCATGGACGAAGGCGCCGCGCCCCTGCTCCACGCGCAGCATCCCCAGCTCCACAAGCTCCGAGAGCGCGCGGCGCACCGTGTGCCGGCTGCACCCGAACCGGGCCATCAGCGCGCTTTCGGCCGGCAGCCGATCCCCGGGAACGAGCGCGCCCTCGTCGATCTCCTTGGCGAGCGCCTCCGTGACGCTGGCCCAGAGTGTCCGCTTCGCAAAGAGATAGGGTGGTGCGCTCAAGGCCTCGGCTCTCCGTCATCCGCGATGCCCAGACACACAAGAAAAGAAGGCCAATGCAAGCCCGCCAAGGCACGGCGGCCCGCCAGCGGTCCGGAGCAGGCTTGAACGGCAGGTTTGAGCCGACAAGGAGCGCGATGGCCGCTTTCCTGCGCGCCGAGACGGATGGTGAGATCCGCTTGCGTCTTCTTGGGCGTTCTTGCGGTCTCGGCTACTCTTTGCTGATGCGTTGGCGGGTGCAGGGAGCCGATGATGGCAGTCAACTTCCACGTTCTCCGTTCGAGCGGTGCGTTCACGGTTGACCATCTCACCACTCTGAACTCCGCCTTAGCCGAAACAGCGCGCGCTTGCTCGAATAGATTGGTCCTGGGCGATGTAGACGTTGTTGTCATGAATGTCCCCTGGAACGTTATCCCGAGGATTGGGATCAACGGTTACTCGTACGATGCCCATCAAGTCGTGCTGTTTCTCGACGTCGAACACGCCTACCTGAAGCGCGACTTGCGCAGTTGCGTCGCCTCGATCCTGGCCCACGAGCTTCATCACTGCGCCCGCGCAAAGGCGCACGGGAGCAGCCACTCGACGACATTTGGCGGGAGCCTGGTCGCCGAAGGCCTCGCCTGCTGTTTCGAGGAGGAGATCGGTCAGCCAACGCCGTTTTATGCAGTCGAATGCCATGGAGAGCCTCTGCGAGCGTTCTCCAAGCGGGCAAAGAACTATGCCAGAACGGACCGGCGCGAGATGCCAGGAGACTGGCGGAAATGGATGTTCGGCGGAGCTCCGGACGACACCGATTTTCCTTATCAGTGTGGCTATTCAATGGGTTACGCACTTGTCAAACAGTGGCTCGTTGCCGAAGGACTGAGGGCGTCGGATGCCGCTGACGTGGATGAGAACGTCATACTGGACCTCTGGTGCAACGACGAGATCGACCCTTTCGAGGACTGATGGCCCGGGACGGGCCGGGCCGCATCGCCCGGACGATACGGCTCGGATGTGCGCTGCCGCGGCGCATGTCGGAGGCGGCGTCCCCCAACGCGGCAAACGGGCCCGGCATCGAGGTCTGGTTCGGGCCGGAGGTCGGAGCGGGATTTGCGGGGGGTGGTTGACGGTCAGCGGTAGATGGCAACCGGGACGCGGCAGGACCGGATCAATGCGGATGTCGTGCTGCCGATGACAAGGCTGCGCAGGCGCGAATGCCCGTAGGCGCCGATCATCAGCAGATCGATTTTCTCCTCCTCCAGAAGCGCGCTGATCACCTCCTCCGGCTTTCCGGGAACGATCCGCGTATCGACCTGATGGCCGGACGAGGCGATGCGGGACGCTGCCTGCTCGATGGCAGCCTGGGCGGGCTTGCTCGGCTCCGATACGGTCACCAGCAGGACGCCGAGACCGGCGTAGAGCGGGGATGTCGCGACCGCCTCCACGGCCTTGCGCGCGCTCGGCCCGGCGTCGAACCCGATGACGACCCTCGAGATCGGTCGGAACGCCCTGGATGTGACCAGGACCGGCTGCTGCGAGGCGCGCAGGATGCGCTCGAGATTGGACCCGAGATGCAATGTCGCGAAATCCGCCGCCTCGCCCCGCTTGCCGACGACGACCAGCGCGGCGTCGCGCTCATGCTCGGCCAGCGTCTCCAAGAGATCGCCGTTGCGCAGCGAGACCGAGACATCGGCACAGCCCCCCCCCTCCAGCCGCGATTTCGCCTCCTCCAGCCCCAGGCGCGCCTCGCGCTGCACGAGCTTGGCCCGCTGGGCATCGAGGGTGACCAGCTCCTCCAGGAGACGCCGCCGGGCCCCTGCCACGATGCGCCCCGACCGGTCGGACGAGGCAGCCTCGCGCCGGCCGAGAACCTGCAGCAACTCCACCGGCAGGCCCAGCCGGCCCGCAGCCCAGGCGGCGTGGTCGGCGACGCTGTCGGCATAGACCGACCCGTCAATGCAGGCGAGAACCCTCGACATGGTACGCTCCTCAGTGCTGCAGGGGATCGGCAACCGCGTCCGGTCGGTCGTAGACCGCGAGCCGGTCCACGATGGTCTCGCTCGCCTGGTTGAGGCCGACCACCTCGACTTCCGCTCCCTCGCGCCTGAACTTGAGCACGGTCGTGTCGAGCGCCGCAACGCTGGAGATGTCCCAGATATGCGCCTTCGTCAGGTCGATGACGACGCGCTCCAGCGCCTCGCTGAAATCGAAGGCCCTGAGGAAATCGTCCGACGATGCGAAGAAGAGCTGCCCCTCGATCACGTAGGTGCGCTGCCGGCCGTCGGCAGAGAGTTCGGAGCGGACCCGGAAGATCTGCGCGATCTTGCCCGCGAAGAAGATCCCCGACAGCAGGACCCCGATCAGCACGCCGATGGCGAGGTTGTGGGTCGCCACCACGCCGATGACAGTGGCGACCATCACGGTGTTCGAGCTGTTGGGGTGCTCGCGCAGATTGCGCAGCGACTGCCAGCTGAAGGTTCCGATCGACACCATGATCATGATCGCGACCAAGGCCGCCATCGGGATGAGACCCACGAGGTCCCCGAGAAAGACGACCATAATCAGCAGGAACAGGCCGGCACAGAAACAGGACAGCCGCCCCCGGCCGCCCGACTGCACGTTGATGATCGACTGCCCGATCATGGCACAGCCCGCCATGCCGCCGATGAAGCCGGTGGCGATGTTGGCAGCGCCCTGACCGATGCACTCGCGCCGTCGGTTCGACGTCGTGTCGGTGAGCTCGTCGACGATGGAGGCGGTCATGAGCGACTCGAGCAGCCCCACCACCGCGACGCCCAGAGAGTATGGCAGGATGATCTGCAGCGTCTCGAAGGTCAGCGGAATGTCCGGCACCAGGAAGACCGGCAGCGTATCGGGCAGAGCCCCCATATCGGCCACGGTGCGCACGTCGAAACCGCCGGCGAGTGTCGCAGCGGTCAGCACCAGAATACAGACAAGCGGTGCCGGCACCGCCTTCGTCACCCGCGGCAGCAGATAGAGGATCGCGAGGCCCGCGGCCACCATCGGATAGGTCAGCGCGGGGACGTTCACGAGTTCCGGGATCTGCGCGAGGAAGATCAGGATCGCCAGCGCGTTCACGAACCCGGTCATGACCGACCGCGAGACGAACCGCATCAACCGCTCCAGCCGCAGGAGCCCGGCGGCGACCTGCAACAGCCCCGCCAGCACCGTGGCCGCGAGCAGGTATTGCAGCCCGTGCTCCTTCACCAGCGTCACCATGAGCACGGCCGTGGCCGCGGTCGCGGCCGAGATCATGCCCGGACGCCCACCGGCAATCGCCGTGATCACCGCGATCGAGAAGGAGGCGTAGAGGCCGACCTTGGGATCGACCCCTGCGATGATGGAGAAGGCGATGGCCTCGGGGATGAGGGCAAGCGCAACCACAAGCCCCGCGATCACGTCGGAGCGGGCGTTGCCGAGCCACTCGTCGCGGAGCCGGTACCAGTCGATCTCTCTCATGCCCGTAGCCCCACCTCGTTGCGCCGCACAATTCCCCAAGCGTGTCGTTACCGCGCCGAGCCGTCCGGCGAAACCCGCGATCCCGAAGGACGGACGCCCTGCCCGGCGGCGCAGGCCGCCAGGGAGCGGCCGCAAACCCGGGAAGGGACGGACCGGGAGATCCTACCGCTTGGAAAAGACAACGGCATGCAGCCCCAACCTCGCCTCGCGCCGATGAACCCAGCGGCAGACCCTGCTCGGTGCATGCAGCATCTCGGATGA
>JBCBWF010000024.1:0-27213 GCA_039817245.1 Pseudomonadota bacterium
CTCCGCCGGCGCCATCATGCCAGGCGCGCGGGCAGAACTTCCGGGTCGATGCTCTCCGCCTGGCACCGCGCCACGATGCGCCGATAGGCCGGCATCATCGCCTCGATCTCCACTTCGGCCGCCGCGATGGCCGGCTCGATCTCCTCATGGGCCGCGCCGATCTCGGCCAGGATCGCGGCCTCGTCGATCCGCGTCAGCCGCCCCTGCGCCATCACCGTCCGCCCGTCCACGATCAGCCGGTCGAGCGAGGCGCCGGTCTCGCCATAGACAAGCTGGCGGAGCGGGTCGTTCAGCGGCACGAAGGAGATGCTTTCGAGGCGCCAGAGCGCCAGATCGGCGCGCATGCCCGGCGCGATCCGCCCCAGCCGGTCGCCCTGCCCCAGCGCCGTCGCGCCCCCCGTCGTGGCCGCGGCAAAGGCCTCGCCCGCGTCGATCCAGCGCGCCGGATCGTCGCCGCGCAGCTTCTGCGCCAGCGCGGTCGAGGCGACGGCGCGCAGCATGTCCACCGTGTCGATCGAGCCGCAGCCATCGGTGCCCAGGCTCACATTCACCCCCGCCTCCAGCATCTCGCGCATCGGCATGAGCCCGGAGCCGAGCTTCAGGTTGCTGTTCGGATTGTGCTGCACAGAGGCCCCGGAGGCCGCGATCAGCCGGATATCCTCCGGCGTCACCCAGACGGCGTGGATGAGCGAGGTCGCAGGCTTCAGAAAACCGAGCCCGTCCAGATGGGCGAACATCGAGCGGCCGTAGAAGCGCTTGGCCGTCACCGTCTGCAGCCGCGTCTCCTGCACATGGATGATCACCGGCAGATCGATCTCGTCGGCCATCGCGCGCACCTGGCAGAGGAACGCGTCGGTGCAGCGCTGCGGCGCGCTCGGCGCGGCCAGGATCGCCACGCGGGCCTCGCGCGGATGGCGCTCGACCGCCCGGGCGCGCACGAAGCCCAGCACCTCCGCCGGCGGCGTCGCCGTCACCGCCGAGAGCCGCGCCAGCAGCGCCGGCGGAAACTCCTCCTCCACGAAGGGAAGCGCCCGGAAGAAAGGCCGGTCGAACAGCGTCGGGCCCACGAAGGCGCGGATGCCGATATCCTCGTAGGCCTGCAGCGCGGCGTCCACATGCTCCGGGATCAGCACCGGGCTCACATTCAGATCGTCCACGATCGTCGTCGTGCCCGAGCGCAGCGCCTGGATCGCGCCCACCATGGTGCGCAGATAGACCTGCCGCGCGCTCACCGGAATGGGCGAGAGCGGGCGCACGTAGTTCATCCAAAGCTCGAGCGGCAGCCGGTCGTAGCGCCCCTTGTGGTAATGCTCGTGGCTGTGGTGATGGCCGTTGATGAGGCCGGGCGTCACCAGCCGCCCACCGGCCGCCACGGGCCGGCCGAGCGGCGTCCCCTGGCCCGCGGGCCGGATCTCGGCGATGCAGCCTTCCGCGATCTCGATATCGACAGCCCCCCCAGGGGCGATACCGGGTGCGATGCCGGCCGGCGGGTCGATCATCCGCGCATCGGTCAGGGTCAGGCGGTCCATGGGCAGCGCTCCGATGCGCCGGGGCCCGCGCCGCACCGCGCGCGCCCCGGCCGTGTCAGGTCCGTGTCACGACCGGATCATCCGGTCGCTGCATCAGTTGAGGTTGTCGTAGACCGCCTTCAGCTGCGCCTGCTCCTCGGCCATTAGCGCGCCGAACGCCTCGGCGCCGAGGAAGTCCACGCGGCTGTTGATGCGGCCGATGAGGCGCAGGAAGCCCTCGTCCTGCACCAGGGCCTCGAAACCCGAGGACAGCTTGGCCACCACATCCTCCGGCGTGCCCGCCGGCACCAGCACGCCGCGCCAGAAGTGGAAGATGATCTCCTCGCCGAGCTCGCCGCAGGTCGGCACATCCGGCAAGCTCTCCCAGCGCTCGAAATCGGTGGTGCAGATGCCCTTCAGCGTGCCCGCCTTGATGTGCTCGCCCACCACCGAGGGCGCACCGGCATAGGCCATGGTCTCGCCGCCGAGCAGCTTCTGCACCGCCGGCCCGCCCCCGCCATAGACGATGCCCTTCATCTCCGTCCCGGTATTCATCTTCAGGAGCTCGAAGACCGTGTAGGTGAAGCCGTTCACGTTGTCGTTCGAGTAGACCAGATCGCCCGGGTTCTCCTTCGCATAGGCGATCATCGAGCCCAGATCCGCGAAGGGCGCATCGGCGCGGGCGACGAAGACGGCCGGCGAATAGTTGATCCGCGCCACGGGGATGAAGTCCTCCGTGGTGTAGGGCAGCTCCTCGACCTGCGGGCGCAGCGAATTGATGGTCGGGTCGCCGAAGAGCACCGTGTAGCCGTCCGCGCCGGACTTGGAGACCTCGGTCGCGCCCACCGCGCCGCCGCCGCCAGAGCGGATGACCGAGATCATCGGCTGGCCGAAATAGGGCTCGGCAACGGTGGTGATGATGCCCGCATGCAGCGAATGCGAGCCGCCCGGCGGATAGGGCGTCACGAAGGTGATCGGCTTCTCCGGAAACTCGCCCGCCACCGCGAGGCTCGCCGGCAGGGCCAGCAGAAACGCCGCGCCGAGGGCGAGGGTGGTCTTCAGTCGGCTTGTCATGGTTCAGGCTCCCTGTTGGTTGGTTGTGGGTCTTGGGGTCGAGAGGCTCCGCCAGCCGAGAAAGCCCACGATCCCCGCGATGACCGCGAGGAGGGCGGCGGCGATCGGTTCGGTCACGAAGATCAGCAGGCTGCCGTCGGAGAGCGTAAGGGACTGGCGCAGCGCGCTCTCCAGCCCCGGCGTCAGCAGCATCGCGATCACCAGCGGCGGGATCGGCACATCGGCCTTGCGCATGGCATAGCCCAGCACTGCGCCCGCCAGCATGATCCACCAGTCGAAGACGGCATTGTTGACCGCGAAGGCCCCCGCGAAGCAGAGCGCGATGACGGACGGATAGAGCACGCCCGGCGGGATCGCCGTGATGTGGCGCAGATACCGGATGGCGCCGAGGCCGAAGACCAGCAGCATCACGTTCGTCACCAGCAGGATGGCGAAGAAGCCGTAGAGCACCGGCCCGTGCTGCGCGAAGAGGAGCGGCCCCGGCAGCAGCCCCTGCGCCATGAACGCACCGAGCAGCACCGCCGTGATCGTGTCGCCGGGAATGCCGAACACCATCATCGGGATCAGCGCGGCGGGGCAGACGGCGTTGTTGCCCGCCTCCGCCGCCGCAACCCCCTCGAGCGAGCCCTTGCCGTAGTCCTGCGGCCGCTTGCTGCGCCGCTTGGCCATCCCGTAGGCCAGCCAGCATGAGATCTCGGCCCCGAGGCCCGGCAGCGCGCCGAGAAAGGCGCCGATCCCCGTCGAGCGCAGGATGGTCGGCGCGGCGGCGCGCATCTCCGCGCGCGTGATCCCCTCGGCGGACATCTCGACCCGCACCCGCTCGAGCCGCTCGCGCCCCAGTCGCTCGGCCTGCACCAGGATCTCGGAGAGCGCGAACATTCCGATCAGGAGCGGCACCAGCGAGATGCCCCCCCAGAGATCGATCACGCCGAAGGTGAGGCGCGAGGCGCCGGACATGGGATCGAGCCCGACGCAGGCGAAGAGCACGCCGAGCGCCACCGCAAAGGCCCCCTTGGCCGCCGAGGAGCCCGAGACGCCGGCGATCATCACCAGCGCGAAGAGGTAGAGCATGGTGAAGTCCGGCGAGCCGAAGCCGATCGCCACCGAGGCGAGCGGGGCAGCGACGAAGATCAGCACCAGCGTCGCCAGCAGATCCGCCACCACCGAGGCGACGAGGCTCATCTCCAGCGCCTTGCGACCCAGCCCCCGCCGCGCCAGCGCCGAGCCGTCGATCGCCGTGGCCGCCGCCGCCGCCGTGCCGGGCGTGTTGATGGTGATCGCCGGGATCGACCCGCCATAGATCGCGCCCTTGTAGATCCCGAGCAGGAACGGGATCCCCACGGTCGCCTCCATGAAGAAGGTGAAAGGCGCGAGCACCGCCACCGCCATCGTGGCCGTGAGCCCCGGCAGCGCGCCCACCACGATGCCCGCTGCAAGGCCCGCAAGCGCGGCTGCGAGGGCGAGCGGATCGGCGAGGACGGAGAGGCCGTGCTGTACCGCCTCCAGCAGCATCAGAAGAGGATGCCGTCGGGAAAGCGCACGAGCAGGACCCGCTCGAAGAGCAGATGCACGCAGAGCGGCACCACCACCGCCGTCGGCAGGATCAGGCGCAGATCGCGAAGCCCGAAGAGCGGCGGCAGCGCGAGAAGCCCGAAGAACAGCATCTCGAGAAAGCCCACAGGCCCGCTCACCACCGCCACGATCATCGCGAAGACCGCGACCAGGACGAGCAGCGGCCGGAACCCGGGCCAGGCGATCGGCGGCGCCGCCGGCGCCGTGAGGCCGCGCCAGGCGATGGCGAGCGAGGCAAGCGCCAGCGCGATCGCGCCGATGGCCGGAAAGAAGGCGGGCGATGTCATGTCGCCGAGCGCCCCGATCCCCGCGCCGCGCGCACCGCCGAAGAGCGAGACCGCCGCGGCCAGCGCTACGCCGAGGCCGAGCAGGCAGAAGAACAGGTCGGCAAGGCGCGCGGGCATGGGGCCTCCGTCTCCAGTCGATGCCGC
Source organism: Pseudomonadota bacterium (assembly GCA_039817245.1). Classification (GTDB taxonomy): domain Bacteria; phylum Pseudomonadota; class Alphaproteobacteria; order Rhodobacterales; family Rhodobacteraceae; genus Thermohalobaculum. The sequence continues at coordinate 4,586 of JBCBWF010000024.1, forward strand.
CCACGCAGCAAGGCGCATGCCACCCCGTAAAACCCCTGCAGAACAGGGACGAAGCCCGCGCCGCCCCACCGGCCTGGCGCTCGCCTGCCGGCAGGGCAGGCAGGGCCTGACCAGAGCGTAACCAGCGCCCAATGCCTGCCCGCCGCTATCCGCGTCTCCCCATGCGGGCCGATGCGGGCCGCAGCCCCAGCCTGTCAGCCCGCCTTCGCTTCCGCCGGCGCCAGGGTCTCGACCACCCGCTCCGCGATATGGGCCGCATCGTCGCCCACCGCCGAGAACCGCCCCGAGCCCCAGGTGTGCATCCAGGGCAGGCCCAGGAAGAACAGCCCCGGGATCGGCGAGACCCCCCGGCGGTGATGCGGATAACCCCGCGCATCGAAGGCCGGCAGGTCGATCCAGCGGTAGTCGAGATCGAACCCCGTGCACCAGATCACCGTCGACACCGCGCCGAGCGCGAGCGTCATGTCGTCGGGCGGCTCCAGGAACGGATCCGCCGGGCGCCAGGCGGGCCGGTACCGCGGCTCCACCGGCGCGCTGATCCCGTTCACCAGGATATGCGTGTCGATCGAGGCCTTGATCCGCGCCGCCGTCGCATCGGCCGCATCGAGGTTCTGCGCCAGATCCCCGCGGAAATGCAGCGTCTCGCCCTCGATGCGCGAAACCCGCCCGTGCAGCGTCATGCCCTCGGTCGCGAAATGGCGCAGATCGATGTCGCGCCCCCCGCCGCGCCCGGTCATGTAGTGGTTGGCCTTGCGCCGCACCCCCGTGCCGTCCGGATGCTCGTCCACGGTCACGGCGTAATGGCCCATATCCACCAGCCAGGCCGTCACGTCGCGCCCGCGATAGAAGCGCGGCGCCCGCGGCGCGCCGCCCACCGCCAGATGCACCTGCCGCCCCGCCAGATGCAGATCCTCCGCGATCTGGCAGCCGGACTGGCCGGTGCCAACCACCAGCACCGCCCCCTCCGGCGCCTGCGCGGGATTGCGGTAGGTCGAGGAATGGAGCTGCAGGATCCGCTCCGGCAGCGCCGCCGCCATCGCGGGGATCTTCGGCCGGTGATAGCCGCCCGTGGCCACGATCACCGCATCCGCCGTCAGCGCGCCCCGGCGCGTCTCCAGCGCGAAGCCGTCCCCGCGCCGCGCGATCCGCGTCACCTCCACCCCCTCCGCCAGCGGCGGGTCCAGATGCGCGCGGAAGGCCTCGATATAGGCCACGATCTCGTCGCGCAGCATGAACCCGTCCGGATCGGTCCCGCCGAAATCGGCGGTGTAGTCGAAGCCCGGCAGCGTGCATTGCCAGTTCGGGGTCACGAGGCAGAAGCTGTCCCAGCGCTGGCTCCGCCAGGCCTCCGCCACGCGGTCGCGCTCCAGCACGATATGGCCGATCCCGCGCGCCTTCAGCGTGGCACTGGCCGAGAGGCCCGCCTGCCCCCCGCCGACGACGATGGCCGGATAGTGGTTGCGCTCGAACATGCAGGTCTCCGATCAGCTTAGGGCGATGACATGGACAAGACCGTCGGGCTGCGCCGCGGCGCAGCGCTCGACGGCGCGGATCTCGGCGGCGGCCCGGCTGCAGGGCGCGCCATGAACCTCGGCGACCCGGTCGCTCGCGGCCTCCAGGGCGCGCCTGGCGCGCGCGCGGAAGGCCGCAAGCGCAATCGCCTCGCCGGGCCGGAAATGGCGCGCGAGCACGGTGGAGGGCGAGTAGACCTGCCCCTCCTTGCCGTCCGGCCAGCGGATGCGCATGCGCAGCTCAGGCATCGATCGGGGCTCGCCGCGCGCAGCCGATCAGCGGCTCGGCTCCAAGGTCGCGCACCGCCGCCCGGCCCCCGTCCCGCGCCACTGCCAGAACGCCGGTGTCGTCGAAGCTGCCGATCCGCGCCGCCGCGATCCCGCGCGCGGCGAACCGCGCGGTCAGCGCCTCGACCGCCCCGGCCTCCGTCGCCAGCAGATAGCCGTAGCTCGGAAAAGCGGCGAGCCAGCGCTCCTCCTCCGCCGCCTCGGGCGCGGGCACCGCGTCGAGCGCGATGGTGAGGCCGACGCCGGAGCACTCGCAGAACATCGCCGCCGTGCCGATCACGCCGCCCTGGCTGATATCCTTCGCGGCATGGGCGAGCCCCGCCTCCGCCACCTCCGCCAGGAGCGCGAGATCGGCGCCGAGCCGCTCGCCGGGCGCCTCGCTCGCCGCGTCCCAGAAGGGGTGCGGGTCGTGCCAGCGCCCGCGCAGATCCACCGCCATCACCAGCGCATCGCCCGGCGCGGCATCGAAGCTCGTCAGCAGCCGCTCGGCCCGGCCCAGCACCGCCACCGCCAGCTGGCCAGAGCCCGCGCGCAGGTTCGCATGCCCGCCCACCATCGGCACGCCATAGGCCGCCGAGGCCGCGCGCATCCCCTCCAGCACCGGTGCCGCCTCCGCCGGACCCGTGGCCCAGAGCGCGTTGACCACCGCCACCGGCCGGCCGCCCATCGCGGCCACATCCGAGAGGTTCACCATCACCGCCGACCAGCCCGCGAACCAGGGCATCGCCGCCACGAACCCCTCGATCATCCCCTCGCAGGCCAGCAGGTCCCAGCCGCCCCCCGCCGCCGGGATCGCCGCGCAGTCGTCGCCCACCGGCACCGCGCTGTCGCCCCCGATGCCGAGGGCCGCCACCGCCGCCGCCACGTCGCGCTTGCCGCCGAGCCCCGGCCCCGCGGCCAGCCGCCCGGCCAGCGCGGCGAGCGCGCCGCTCATGCGGCGGTCCGCGTCACGAACCCGCGCGCCCCGTCCGCGATCGGCGGGTAATGGGCGAGATCGGCCTCCATGAAGTGATGCGGCTGGCCGTGATACTCCATCTCCTCCAGCGTCCGCCAATGCAGCCGCTGGAAGAGGAGCGCGTTGCGGCTCTGCACCTTCGCCAGGAAGCGCGTGCACCCCATCGCGTGGGCCGAGGAGACCGCGAGCCGGATCAGCGAGGTGCCGAGCCCCGCCTGGCGCCGGTAGTCCCGCGCCACCGCCAGGCGCGAGCCCCACCACTCCCCGGCCGCCGCCCCGCGATGGATCCGCACCGTCCCGGTCACCTCGTCGTCGCAGCCGCAGGCCGAGGAGAGCGCCACGATCGTGATCGCATGCGCGTCCACCGCATCCCCGTCGTCGCGGTCGAAGACCTGCTGCTCGCCGACGAAGACCGCCTTGCGCAGCCGCTTTGCGCCGTCGACCTCCCAGGCCTCGGTCGCGAATTTCACCCGGTGCGCGGGCGAGATATAGGGGTGCACGGGCTCGAACATCATGATGCCATCTCCTCGAAGGCCGAAAGCGCCGAGCAGGCCCCGCAGCGCCCGCAGCCCGCCTTCTGGCTCTCCCGCGTCAGCCCCGCGCGCGACAGCATCGCGCCGAGCGGCGCGAGCAGCGCCGCCATGAAAGCGGCCGTGGGCGGGGTGTGGTCTTCCATTGGCGTGCCCGCGATGGGCACGAAGGGCACCACGAAGGGATAGACGCCGATCCCGACCAGCCGCTCGGCCATCTCCAGGATCGCCTCGGGCGGGTCGCCGATGCCGGCCAGGATATAGGTCGAGACCTGCCCGCGCCCGAAGACCGGCACCGCCGCCTCGAAGGCGTCGAGATACCGCTCCACCGGCACCTCCGCCTTGCCGGGCATCACCGCCGCGCGCACCGCCGGCGTCACCGCCTCCAGATGCATGCCGAGTGCGTCGATCCCCGCCGCGTGCATCCGCGCGAACCAGGTATCGTCGTCCGGCGGCTCGCACTGGCCCTGGATCGGCAGGTCCACCCGCGCCTTGATCGCGCGCGCCGCCGCGGTCAGCACGGCCGCACCCCGGTCGGTCCTGTTCGGCGTGCCGGTGGTCATCACCATATGCGTCACGCCGTCGAGCCGCACCGCCGCCTCCGCCACCTCGGCGAGCTGATCCGGCGTCTTCTCGGCAATCGTCCGCCCCGCCGCCAGCGACTGGCCGATCGCGCAGAACTTGCAGGTCTTCTTGCGGCTCTCGTAGCGGATGCAGGTCTGCAGCACCGTGGTCGCCAGCACGTCGCGCCCGTGAAGCACCGCGATCTGCGAATAGGGCACCCCCTCGGCGGTCTTCAGATGGTAGAAGGCCGGCTGCGTGGGAAACCGCACCCGGCCCACCGCCACGCCGTCGCGCTCGATCAGGCTCTCGCCCGCCGCATCGGGCTTCAGCGCGGTGTAGGGGCTGTGAAAGGCGGTGTTGGTGTGCACCGGCGCCATGATCGGCCGCCCGTCCACCAGGATCGCCTTGTGGTCCGACGGCCCCGCCCCGCCGCGCCGGCTCTGCGCCCCCGCGGTGGGATCAACCAGCCGCAGACCGTAGGACTGCAGCTCCGTTATCAGCTGCTCCGGCGGCATCATCGTCGCTGTCGTCATGGGGCATGCTCCTGAACGGGACGGCCGGCGCCGCCACGGGTTTGGGTCGGTTGTCGATCGTCAGGCTGAGAAGCTCCGGGCGCGCGTAATGCCCGGTGCTGTCCATCATCCGCTTGCGCTTCAGGCAGAGGGCAAGGTCCATCTCCGCATAGAGGATCCCCTCGCCGTCGCGCAGCGGCTCGGCCAGATGCACGCCCTCCGGGCTCACGATGCAGGTGCAGCAGCCGCCCGAAAGCGCCTTGCCCATCTGCCCGCCCGGATCGATCGCGCCCTTCTGCGCCTCGCTGAGCCAGCCGGTGGCATTGATCACGAAGCTCGCCGCCTCGAGCGCATGCTGCCGGCAGGCCACCTCCATCTGGTCGGCGAACACCTGGCCCACCATCGAGCCCGGGAACTGCGCGACGTGGATCTCCTCGCCCTGCGCCATCAGCGCATAGCGCGCGAGCGGGTTGTAATGCTCCCAGCAGGCCAGCGCGCCGACGCGGCCGACGGCGGTGTCCACCACCTTCAGACCCGCGCCGTCGCCCTGCCCCCAGATCATGCGCTCGTGATAGGTTGGCGTGATCTTGCGCCGGTGCAGCACCAGCCGCCCGTCCGCGTCGAAGACGAGCTGGGCGTTGTAGAGCGTCCCGCCCGCGCGCTCGTTCACCCCCAGCACCACCACGATGCCGCCCGCGCGCGCCGCAGCCCCCACCGCATCGGTCACCGGCCCCGGCACCTCCACGGCCTGCTCGTAGAGCGCCAGATGCTTCTTGCCGATGCTCACCGGCGGCTCGATGAAGCTGAAATAGGGGTAGTAGGGCACGAAGGTCTCGGGAAAGACGACGATCCCCGCCCCCTCCGAGGCGGCGGCGCAGACCGTCTCGAGCACCCGCTCGAGCGTGCCGCCGGGCCGGTCCAGCACCGGCGCGATCTGGGCGCTCGCAGCCTTCACGATCCGGGCGGCCATCGCTCACACCGTCCAGGTGTCGAGGATGAAGGCGCCGTCGCGTCGATGCAGCAGGATCAGGTCCAGGACATCGAGCGGGCTGATCGGCTGGATGCCCTCCTGCAGGCTCGGCTCGCCATGCCCGTAGAGCGCCTGCAGCGCGAACCGGCAGGCATAGACCTTGCCGCCCTCCTCCATGAAGTTCTTGAGCTGGTCGTTGAAGTTCTGATGCCCCGGAAAGGCCGCGTCGCCCAGCTTCGGGAAGCCGCGCATCACGCCCAGCGTCACGCCCGGGCCATAGAGCAGGATCGAGGTCTCGAAACCCTTGCGGATCAGCCGCTTGCCCTGCAGCAGGTTCACCAGCCCGATCGAGCCCTCGAAGGCCACCGTATGGAAGGTGATCAGCGCCTTCTCGCCGGCCTCCGCCTTCACGTCCTCGAAGACCTTGTCCTCGAAATCCACCAGGAAATCGCCGATCTCGTGCTTTGCTTTCTCGACCACTGGCATTGTCGTCTCCCTGTCCTCTGTCGGGTCCCCGCCTCCTGCGGGTCGCACAGGTATTCGCAAGCGCCATGCCAAAAATGTCGCAGGCAATCCGGTCTTTGCCCGGAAAGCATCCAGTCAATGACCCATTCAATTATCCACTCAATCAGCCTTTACAGGCGCATCTGCCATATTTTCGCGCAAAACACTTAGGCAGATTGGCTAAAATCAGCGCAGAAGCTGATTTCTGTTGACGAGTATATCACCGGTGTTCTCCGCTGGCGATCTCATCCGCAGCCCAACGCCCGGAGAACGATGCGGCGCAACGACTGGAAGCCCGAGGTCTCGCGCCGCGACGGCCCGGCCTATCTGGCCCTCGCCGACGCGATCGGGCGCGACATCGATCTCGGCCTGCTCGTGCCCGGCGACATGCTGCCCCCCCAGCGCAGCCTCGCCCAGGCGCTCGCGCTCGATGTCAGCACCGTCGCGCGCGCCTATACCGAGGCATCGCGCCGCGGCCTCCTGGAGGCGCGCGTCGGCGCCGGCACCTTCGTGCGCAGCGCAGGCGGAGAGGCGGATGCCCGCCGCGTCCGCCGCGACCTCTCCGACCGCAGCATGAACCAGCCGCCCGAACCGGACGATCCGGGCCTGCGCCAGCGCATGCGCGAGGTCTGGGACGGGATCGGGCCGGACATGACGGCCCTCCTGCGCTACCAGCCCCTCGGCGGCTCGGCCGAGGACAAGGCCGCCGCCCTGAGCTGGCTCTCCCGCCTCCATATCGAGGCGCAGGCGGACGACCTCCTCATCACCCCCGGCGCCCATGCCGCGCTCTTCGCCGTCCTCGGCGAGCTCGCCGCCCCGGGCGAATGCGTGCTCTGCGAGGCGATCACCTATCCCGGCATCCGCGCGATCTCTGAGGCGCTCGGCATCCGGCTCGAGGGCCTGCCCTGCGACGCCCACGGCATCGACCCCACCGCCTTCGCCAGCCGGGTGGCCAATGGCGATGTGCGCGCGCTCTATCTCAACCCCACGCTGCGCAACCCCACCACCGAGACCATGCCCACCCAGCGCCGCGCCGAGATCGTCGGCGTCGCGCGCCATCACGGCGTGCTGATCGTCGAGGACGACGCCTATGGCGCGCTCCTGCCGAACGCGCCCCCCGCCGTCGCCATGCTCGCGCCGGAGATCACCTTCTATGTGGGCGGGCTCGCCAAATGCCTCGGCGCGGGCCTGCGCCTCGCCTATCTCATTGTGCCCCGCCCCCGCGCCTATACGGGCGTCGCCGCGCGGCTCAAGGCAGCCACCGTCATGGCCTGCCCCATAACCACCTCGCTGGCGACGCGCTGGATCGAGACCGGCATCGCCGATGCGCTGCTGCGCGCCGTGCAGGCCGAGAGCCGGGTGCGCCAGCGCATGGTCGCCGCCAGCCTGCCCTCCGAGACCGTCACCGCCGATCCGGACGGGTTCCATGTCTGGGTGCACCCGCCCCGCCCCTGGTCGCGCGCGCGGATCGTGGACTGGATGCGCGGCCAGAGCCTCGGCGCCGTCGCGGCCGATGCCTTCTGCGTCGGCATCGAAGCGCCGGAGGCCTTCCGTCTCTGCCTCGGCGGGGCCGCCACGCGCGCGGAGACGGGCCAGGCGCTCCAGTTCCTGGCCGACGCCTTCCACCACCCGCCGAACCTCTTGCAGGGCTCGCTCTGAGCTCCCTCAGGCGCGCGCCTGGAAGCGGATCGGCAACGATACGGGCCCGGTATTGCCGCTATCGGGCAGCCAGCTCGCCTCGCCCGCCGCCTCCGGCCGCGCCAGCCGCTGCGGCAGCACCGTCAGCGCCACGCTCATATCGCTGCGCGCGATCGCATGGCCGAGGCAGTGATGCACCCCGCCCCCGAAGCCGAAATGCCGCTTGCGCTCGGCGGTGATGTCGAAGCCCGGCGCGAAAACCTCCGCATCCGTGCCCGCCGCGCCGGACAACAGGTGCAGCGTCGTCCCCTTCGCGATGCTCAGCCCCTGATAGGTCAGGTCCTCCACCGCCTCGCGCGTCACCCAGGTGATCGTGGGGCGCACCCGCATCACCTCCTCCACCGCCGGAGCCGCCAGCTCCGGACGCGCCGCCAGCGCCTCCCACTGGTCGGGATGCTCCAGGAACATGGCCATCCCCAGGCCGAGCTGGTTGCGCGTCGTGTCGATGCCGGCGAAGACCAGCATCAGGATCATGTCGCGCAGCTCCTCGTCCGTCAGCTGGTCCGGCTCGCCGGAGGCATGCACGAGGACCGACATGAAGTCGTCCCCCGGCATCTCCCGCCGCCGCGCCACCAGCTCGTCCGCATAGGCGAACATGCCCACCGTGGCCGCGTCGATCCGCTCGGCATGGCGCGCGAAATCCACCCCCAGCGCCAGCCCCATATCCGAGGAGAGCGTCAGCACCCGCGGCGCCTCCTCCTGCGGCAGGCCCAGCATCAGGCAGAGGATCTGGCTGGCATAGGGATCCGCGAACTCCGCCATGAAATCGCAGGCGCCGCGATCCGCGAACCGGTCCACCAGCGCGCCCGCCATCGCCTCGAAGCGCGGGCGCATCTCCTCCAGGAGCCGCGGCGAGAAGGCCGGGTTCACAAGCCGCCGCAGCCGCGTGTGGTCCTTGCCCTCCTGCACCAGGATCGTGCGCGCCCACCAGTCGGCGAACACGCCCGTCACCCCGTTATGCGCCGGCCAGGCATGGCTGCCCTGCCGGAGCGCGCGGTTGATCAGGAGCTCCCCCATCTCCCGGTGCCGCAGCACCGCGATCCCGTAGGGCGTGCGCGCATACCACGACCGCGCCCGCGCCTCCGCAACCCGGGGGTCGCGGAGCGAGAAGCCGGGATCGTCCATGGGCAGAAACGGCGCATCGAGCTCGGCAGCGGTCATCAGGGAGCCTCCCGAGGGTCCGGATCAGGGCAGGCAGTCGAGATAGGTTTCGGTGTCGAAGTCCGAGACGGTGTGCAGGAACCGCTCCCACTCATCGGTCTTGTACTCATTGTAGAGGCGGTACATCTCGCCCGGCATCGCGGATTTGACGACATCGTCCTCGCCCAGCGCCTTCAGCGCGTCGCCGAGCGTCATGGGCAGCTTCTGCACCAGCTTGCCCGCCTCCATCGCCACATAGATGTTGCGCTCCTCCGGCTCGCCGCAGGGGATTTTGTTGGTCAGCCCGTCGTCGCAGGCCTGCATCAGCCCCGCGGCCATCAGATAGGGGTTCACCATCGAATCGACCGAGCGGAACTCGAACCGCCCCGGCGCCGAGATCCGGAGCCCCGTCGTGCGGTTCTGGAAGCCCCAGTCCTTGAAGACCGGCGCCCAGAAGCCCGTGTCCCAGAGCCGGCGATAGGAGTTCACCGTCGAGCAGCCGATCGCCGTCAGCGCGTCCAGATGGCTCACGATGCCGCCGATCGCGTGCTGACCCACCACCCCCGGCATCTGCGGGTCGTCCCCCTCCGGCATGAACCGGTTGGCGCCGCCGGAGCGGTGGTGGAACACCTCGCTCATGGCCACGCCCTGCCCCTTGCCAAGCAGCTTGGGCGCATCCTCGCCGCCCTCCCAGAGCGAGATGTTGTGGTGGCAGCCCGAGGCCGAGACCCCCATGAAGGGCTTTGACATAAAGCAGGCGATCAGCCCGAACTCCCGCGCCACCTGAGCACAGATCTGGCGGTAGGTCGTCAGCCGATCCGCGGTGCGCAGGCAGTCGTCGAAGGTGAAGTTGAGCTCGAGCTGGCCCGGCGCGTCCTCATGGTCGCCCTGGATCATCTCCAGCCCCATCGCGTGGCTGTACTCGATCACGCGCAGGAACACCGGGCGCAGGCTCTCGAACTGGTCGATATGATAGCAATAGGGCTTGGAGAAGCCGCCATCCGGCTTTCCGTCCTCCCCCTTCTTCAGCCACATCATCTCCGGCTCGGTGCCCGTGCGCAGCTGCAGCCCGTGCTTGGCCTGGAAGGCCTCGTGCAGCCGGCGCAGGTTCCCGCGGCAGTCCGAGGTGAGGAACGCCCCCGGATCCTCGCGCTCCTCGCGCCCGCGGAAGAGCGTGCAGAACAGCCGTGCCACGCGCTTGTCCCAGGGCAGCTGGCAGAAGGTCTCGGGCTCGGGGATCCCGACCAGCTCCGCCGCCTCCGGGCCGTAGCCCATATAGTCGCCATGGCGGTTCACGAAGAGGTTCACCGTCGCGCCGTAGACGAGCTGGAAGCCCTTCCGCGCGATGCTCTCCCAGTGCGCCGACGGGATGCCCTTGCCGCAGATCCGGCCCGTCACCGACACGAATTGCAGGTAGAGATACTCGATCTCGTGCTCGTCGATCAGACGGCGCACCTCGGCGATCTTCTCGGCACGCCCGGGGGCGTCAACAAAGGCTTTTATATCGGTCACGGTCAGAGGCTCTCCAGGTAGCGCGCCCGCTCGAAGGCCGAGACATGGGCGTGGAAGGCCGCTGCCTCGGCCCTGCAATAGGCCGCATAGTGGTCGACGAAGGGATCCCCGAACAACGCGCGGGCGATGTCCGAGGCGGCGAAGCGGGTCGCTGCCTCCTCCAGCGAGGTGGGCAGCAGGCGGTCGGCATCCACGGGGGCGGTGCGGGCGTTCTCGGTCACGGGCGGGCCGGGATCGGCCCCGGTCTCGATGCCCCAGAGCCCGGCGGCCAGCGCCATCGCGGCGGTCAGATGCGCGTTGGTGTCGGCCCCTGGCAGGCGCAGCTCCAGCCGCGTCTCCTCCGCCGAGCGCGAGACCACCCGCACCCCGCAGGAATAGTTGCCGATGCCCCAGCTCGGCGTGCGCGGCGCCCAGTTGCCGGGGCGCAGGCGCCGATAGGCGTTCACCGTGGGCGCGAAGAGGCACATGAAGTCCGGCGTCAGCGCGCAGATCCCGCCCAGAAACGCCTTCGCGGTCGTGCTCAGCCCGTGCGGGTCGCGCGCGTCGTGGAAGGCGGGCTTGCCCTTGCCCCGCCCCTTCACCGTGCGCAGCGAGATGTTCAGATGCCCGCACAGCCCCGGATAGCCCGCATCGAGCTGCGCCATGAAGCTCGCGGTCATCCCGTGGCGCCGCGCCTCGGCCTTGGTCACCATCTTGAACAGCGCCGCATCGTCCGCCGCGCGCAGGAGCGGGCTCGGCCCCAGCGTATATTCCACGCAGCCCGGCCCCAGCTCGCTGCAGCGATGGTCGAGCGCGATGCCCGTGCCCCGGATCGCCGCGTCGATGCGCTCCAGCACATCCGCATCCGCCGCAGGCGACACGGTGGACCAGCAGCGGTTATGCGTCAGCGCCGGGTCGAGATCCCGCCAGCCCTTCGCGCGCAGCGTGCCGCCGTCCTCGGCCAGATAGATCGTCTCGAACTCGAAGCCGCCGACCGCCGCGAAGCCCATGCCCGCGGCCTTCTCCAGCTGGCGCTCCAGCGCCACCCGCGGCGCGATGTCCGCCGAGGCGCCGGCATAATCGGCAATCGCCAGATCCGCCTCCGCCTCGAAGGGGAAGGGGCGCAGCGTGTCGGGCCGCACCACGCAGGGCTCGTCCACGAAGCCGCGCTCGGCGAAGCAGGTCTCGTCATGCATCCAGAAGGGCAGCGCGTCGATGAAGTGCCAGCCCTCCTTCAGCGCCGCGTCATAGCTCGCCCGCGCCAGGCGCTTGGAGCGCAGTGTGCCCGTGAAGTCGAAGATGCCGAGATGCACCGTCCGCCCCGTCGCGCCCTTCGCCTGGCCCGCTGCAGGGGCGGCCGCGGCTGCCGCGACCCCCTCCGCGCGCTTTGCGCTCTTCGCCTTCTCCTGACCCACCGGACGCCTCTTCTCGTTGCCTCCGCGATTTTCATCACAGAAAAATATCTTTATCAAAAGGAAATCGCCCCAGGGTGGATTTTGCAGCCCGCACCGGCCCTCAGACCGGCGCTATGCATCCCGACGCATGTCCTATTCCATCCAATCCCAGCTCCGCTAGCAGCATAATATTTAGGCAGATAGACCCCTTTCTGCCCAATTATCAGACTAAATTCGAGCTCCAAAACCTCCAGAATCTACCGCTATCCGTTGTTTTCATTGATAAAAATTCCATCGCCTAAGTTTCGTCGTTTTTCGGTTTCCTCGTGGTGATAATTGTATAACCATAGCAAAAATTCGGTCTTTCAACGGGGAGTACGATGGAAGAGCAGCTTGCTGAGCTCGCGGCCAAGGTGGCTGCGATGGAGGAGGGCACCGGCTGGAGCACCTCCGTGAACATGGAAGTCTTCTACTGGTGGTGCACCGCGCTGATGTTCATCATCCACGCGGGCTTCCTCGGCTACGAGATGGGCGCGTCGCGTAAAAAGAACGTGCTCGCCTCGGGCATGAAGAACATCCTGGCCTTCGCCTTCGTCATCCCCACCTTCTTCTTCTTCGGCTGGTGGATCTACCTGGCCAGCCCCGGCGGACTGCCGGACTTTTCGGCCGAGACCGGCGGCGCGCCCTGGTCCGACGCCATGGGCCCTAACCTGCAGGACAACGCCACCGGCATCTTCTGGGCGGCCTTCACGCTCTTCGCCGCGACCACCGCTTCGATCTTCTCGGGTGCCGTGATCGAGCGCATCAAGCTCTCGGGCTTCATCATCCTCGCCATCCTGCTCGGCTCGGTGGTCTGGATCCTCGGCGCTTCCTGGGCCTGGCACGGCGATGGCTGGCTGCTTACCGAGTTCGGCTGGCACGACTTCGGCGCCGCCGGCTGCGTGCACATGATCGCGGCCTTCTTCGCGCTCGGCGTGCTCATCAATCTCGGCCCGCGCATCGGCAAGTTCAACGCGGACGGCACCGCCAACGACCTCTGCCCGCACAACGTTCCGCTCGCGGTGTTCGGCCTCATGGTGCTCATCGTCGGCTTCTTCGGCTTCCTCGGCGGCTGCATCATCTACAACGGCACCGGGCAGTGGACGACGATCTTCGGCAATCCCGCCACCCTCTCGGCCATCGGCTTCAACACGCTGATGTGCTTCGCAGGCGGCATCATCGGCGGCTGGCTCGCCGGGCGTGATCCGTTCTGGATGATGTCGGGCGCGCTCGCGGGCATATTCGCCGCCGCCTCGGGCCTCGATGTCTACTGGCCGCCCCTCGCCTTCCTGCTCGGCCTCTGCGGCGGCATCATCGCCCCCGTCGGCGCCAAGTGGCTGGAGCGCACCTTCAAGATCGACGACGCGGTGGGCGCGGTCTCCGTGCACGGCTTCGCCGGCGCCTTCGGCGTCATCGCCTTCGGCGTCTTCGCCTCGGGCTACCCCAATGGCGACTACCCGGACACCAACCTGCTCGGCCAGGTGATCGGCGCGGTCGTCATGGCGGTCCTGGGCTTCGTGCCGGGCTACGTGGTCTCCTACGTCCTCAAGATGGTGGGCCTCCTGCGCATCCCCGAGCATGTGGAGATCATGGGCATGGACCTCGCCGAAGTGCCGGTCTCGGCCTATCCGGAGGGCATGGAGACCTCCTTCGGCCGCGGCGCCTACGCCACGCCGGCGCAGTAACTTCCATCCGTCCCGGCCCCCTCCGGCGCGCCTCGGCGCTCCCGGGCCGGGACACCCGCACCGAACAGACCAAGGAGCACACTCATGGGTTCACCGATCGACAGCTGGGAAGGTGCTGGCGCCATCTTCACGGGCGCAGGCGGCGCCACGCCGGGCATCCTCCTCTTCCTCGCCGTGGCCGCCGTCGTGGGCGCCATCGCCTATGGCGCGATGCAGGAAGAGACCGCCCACAAGGAAAAGAAGTGACCGCCAGCGCGTGAGCACCGGGCCCCCGCAGCGGGGCCGCCCGGCACCATCGCGAAGCGGCAACATAGCGAACCGGGAGGGCCGCCCCGCGCGGCCCTTTTCATTCCGAAGGGCGGCGCGCCGCAAAGGCCCCCCCGCCCGCACCATCGAGGGAACGAGACGATGACCGACCTGGCCTCGCTGAAGAGCGAGCTCATCTCGAAGGGCGTAGACACCTGCATCGCGAGCTATGTGGACATGCACGGCATCTCCAAGTCCAAGCTCGTGCCCATCTCGCATTTCGAGCAGATGATGGGCGGCTCCGAGATGTTCACCGGCGCCGCACTCGACGGCGTGCCCCAGGAGATCAACGACGAGGAGGTGGCCTGCATGCCGGACCCCGCCTCCTGCTCGATCCTGCCCCACCGCCCGGAGCTCGCCTATTTCTCCTGCGACCTCTGGTGCGAGGAGAAGCCGTTCGAGGCCTGCTCGCGCACCATCCTCGGCCGCCAGGTCGAGGCCGCGCGCGCGATGGGATTCACCATGAATCTCGGCATGGAGGCGGAGTTCTTCGTCTTCCGCGACAGCCCCGGCGGGCGCGAGCCCATGTCGCCGCTGCCCCATCTCGAGAAGCCCGCCTACGACACCACCCGCCTCATGGACAATCTCGACTGGCTCGGCGAGCTCGTCCACGCCATGAACGAACTCGGCTGGGACGTCTACTCCTTCGACCACGAGGACGGCATCGGCCAGGTCGAGATCGACTTCTCCTATTTCGATGCGCGCACCATGGCCGACCGCTATGTGCTGCTGCGCATGATGGCGAGCCAGATCGCCGGGAAGCATGGCGGCTATGCGTGTTTCATGCCCAAGCCCTTCGGCGAGCGCACGGGCTCGGGGGCGCATTTCAACATGTCGCTCGCCGATGCCGAGACCGGGGCAAACCTCTTCAAATCCGCCGACGATCCGCGCGGCTGCGGCCTCTCGCCCCTCGGCTACCAGTTCCTCGCCGGCATCCTGCGCCACCTGCCCGCGATCATGGCCACCGTCGCGCCGCTGGTGAACAGCTACAAGCGGCTGGTAAAGCAGGGCTCCATGTCCGGCTTCACCTGGGCGCCCATCTTCGCCTGCTACGGCAACAACAACCGCACCAACGCCATGCGCATCCCCAAGGGCGGCGGCCGGGTGGAGCTGCGCGCGGCCGATAGCGGCTGCAACCCCTATCTCGGCGCCGCCATGTGCCTCGCCGCCGGGCTCGAGGGCATCCGCGAGGGTCTCGACCCCGGCGACCCGAACACCGACAACATGTACCTCATCTCCGAGCGCGAGCGCCGCAAGCGCCGGATCGACATGCTGCCGCGCACCCTCGACGAAGCAGTGCAGGCCTTCAAGAAGGACCCGCTCTCCAAGGCCGTCTTCGGCGAGGCGATGTTCGAGGCCTGGGTCGGCTACAAGGAGCAGGAATGGCTGAGCTATCTCAACCACGTCTCCGACTGGGAGCTGAACCGCTACCTGCGCATGTTCTGACCGGGCGGGTGCGACGCCATGGCTGAGAGCGAGCTGCGCAGCTTCACCACCGATCTCGCGCTGGCCGGCGGCGAACGGCTGCCGGGCTGCCGGCTCGTCTACGCGGTCTGGGGCCGGCTCAACGCGGCGCGGGACAATCTCGTCCTCTACCCCACCCGCTTCGGCGGCACGCATGAGCAGAACGCCTTCCTGATCGGCCCCGGCATGGCGCTCGACCCTGAGCGGTGGTGCATCGTGGTGCCCAACATGCTCGGCAACGGCGTCTCCACATCGCCCTCCAACACCGGACTAGGCCTCGGTTTTCCCGCCGTGACCCATGCGGACAACATCGCGCTGCAGCGTGCCATGCTCGCCGCCGATTTCGCGGATGCCCCCATCGCGCTGGCCGTCGGCTGGTCCATGGGCGCGCAGCAGGCCTATCGCTGGGCGGTGGAGGAGCCGGGGCGCATAGCCCGGCTCTGCGCGGTCTGCGGCACCGCGCGCACAACGCCCCACAACCGCGTCTTCCTCGAGAGCCTGATCGCCGCGCTCGAGGCCGATCCGCGCTATGGCAGCGCCGAGCCGCCCGTTGCGGGCCTGCGTGCCGCGGGGCGCATCTATGCGGGCTGGGCCTATTCCCAGCCCTGGCTCAAGGCCGCCCTCCACCGCGGCATGGGCTATGCGGATGTGACCGACTGGCTGGAGCGCTACTGGGATGCGCTCTTCATGGCCCGCGACGCGGGCGATCTCACCGCCATGTGGCGCAGCTGGCTCTCGAACGATGTCGCCGATGGCGGAGACCTCGCCGCCGCCCTCGCCCGCATCACCGCGCGCAGCACCGTCGCGACCGCCACGACCGATCTCTACTTCACACCGGCCGACTGCGCCGCCGAGGCCGCCATGATCCCCGGCGCGCGCTACACCGATCTCGACACGCCCTGGGGCCATATGGCGGGCTCCGGCCAGTCCGAGGCCGACACCCGCGCCATCGATGCGCTGATCGGCGAGCTCCTCGCCCCCTGACCGGCGCGCCCAGGCTCCGGCCAGTCTGGCCCGGGCCCCGACCCGACGGGCCCGGGCCCGCCCCGGCCGCGGCGCCCCCTACTCCGCCGGCTCGGGCGAGGGCTGACCCGCCAGGAACGCCTCCAGGCTGTCATCCATCGCCTCCGCCCAGGGTCCGTAGGCCGCCGGCGACATCGTCCCCGTCACCGGCGAGGGGAAGGCGCTGTTGCGATAGCCGAGGATCGACGTCTCCTTGTCCTTCTTCCAGGTCTTGAAGCTCGCCCGCGTGCTGTCGAGGTCGAAGGCCGGGTAATCCGTGTCCTTCATCAGCTCCGCCACATAGTCCGCCTGGAAGTCGATCTTGGCATAGGCATCCTCGGCCGCCGCGTCCTTGGCCGCCCATTCCGCCATATGCGCCGCGCGCGCGCCTGCGTCCGGCAGCGCGATCCGGCCCAGGATCACGTCGCGCGCAAACCAGCCCTCCGCGTCGAACATCGTGAAGGTGTACCACTGGTCCTGCATGCCGATATAGAACACCCCCGGATTGGCGTGCCAAACCACCCCTTTCCAGAGCCCCGGCGCATAGAGCAGATTGGCAGTGCGCAGCCTCAGGCTGTCCTCCATGAAGGGGAAATGGTGCAGATAGCCGGTGCAGAGCATCACGGTATCGAAGTCCTTCGAGGTCCCGTCCTTGAAGAACGCCGTCCTGCCCTCGAAGCGCTCCACCAGCGGGCGCTCGTCCACCCCCTCGGGCCAGTGAAAGCCCATCGCCGCGGTGCGGTAGGTGCAGGTCACGCTCGCCGCGCCGAACTTCCAGCACTGCAGCGCGATGTCCTCGGCGGAATAGCTCGCGCCCACCACCAGGATATGCTGGCCCGCATGCGCGCGCGCATCGCGGAAGTCATGCGCATGCATCACCCGGCCCGGGAAACTGTCGATCCCGGCGAAGTCCGGCACATTCGGCGTCGAGAAATGCCCCGAGGCCACGATCACCTTGTCGAACACCTCGGTCGTCACGGTGTGATCGGGCAGAGATTCCACCGTCACTTCGAATTTCTCGCCCGCGGGCTTGACCATGCGCACCGCGGTCTCGAAGCGGATCCAGTCCTTCACCCCCGCCTTGGCGGAGCGGCCGACGATGTAGTCGTAGAGCACCGGGCGCGGCGGGAAGGACGGGATCGCCCGGCCGAAATGCGCCTCGAAGCTGTAATCGGCGAATTCCAGGCACTCCTTCGGCCCGTTCGACCAGAGCGCGCGGTACATCGAGCCATGCGCCGGCTCGCCGTTGCGGTCCGAGCCCGTGCGCCAGCTGTAATGCCAGAGCCCGCCCCAGTCGTCCTGCTTGTCGAAGCACACGATCTCCGGAATCGCCGCGCCCTTCGCCTTGGCGCTCGCGAAGGCCTGCAACACGCCGAGACCGCTCGGCCCCGCGCCGATCACCGCTACCCGTTCGACCATCCGCCGGCTCCTCTGCATCCGCGCTGTCGCCCATGAGGTTGGCCGCGGCTTTCCTAGAAGTCAAAAAATTTTCCTGCCCGGCAGCCAGCTGGTGCTACGCTCAGCCCGCAAGACATGGAGACGCGCCCCGTGACCAAGACCCTGGACCAGCCGGCGAGCGAGCCCATCCAGCCCGAGAAGGCGCTCGAGGTCTGGATCGGCGCGCAGGTGCGCACCTACCGCACCGCGCTGGGGATGACGATGGCCGAGCTCGCCCGCTCCGCCTCGCTCTCCGTCGGCATGCTCTCCAAGATCGAGAACGGCCAGACCTCCCCCTCGCTCACCACGCTCCAGCACCTGGCGACCGCGCTCAACATCCCGCTCGCCTCCTTCTTCGCCACCTTCGACGAGAAGCGCGACGCCAGCTTCGTGCGCGCCGGCGAGGGGCTGACCCTCGAGCGGCGCGGCTCGCGCTCGGGTCATATCTATCAGCTGCTTGGCGCCTCGCTGCGCAACAAGGTGAAGGTCGAGCCCTTCATGATCACCCTCAACAGCGAGAGCGATGCCTATCCGATCTTCCAGCATGAGGGCGTGGAGTTCATCTACATGATCCAGGGCTCGGTGGTGTACCGCCACGGCGATGCGAGCTACGAGCTCAACCCCGGCGATTCCCTCTTCTTCGACGCCGAGGCGCCGCATGGCCCTCTGGAGATGCGCGAGCTGCCCTGCCGCTACCTCTCCATCATCGCCTCGGCCATGAGTTTACCTTGAATAAAAATTTTTTCTTGAGGCGGAAGCCCAGCTCTGCCTAACGTCCAGCAGGCAGGCGGAGGAACGCGCACGATGTGCGGCATCGTCGGATTATACCTGAAGAACGAAACCCTCGCCGGCGATCTCGGCCGGCTGACAGCGCTCATGCTCCACGAGATGCGTGGGCGCGGACCGGACAGCGCGGGCTTCGCGGTCTATGGCGCGCGCGAGGCCTCGGCCAAGCTCGTCGCCCTCGACACCGCGGGCGGGGTGGACTGGAAGGGGCTCACGGCGCGCCTCGCCGCGGCCACCGGCGGGCGGGCGGAGGCGACGCCGCTCCACGACCACGCGGTCATCCGCGTCGACGGAGACGGGGTGCAGGCGCGCCGCTGGCTCATCGCCAACGCGCCCGAGATCAGCGTCCTCTCCCTCGGCCAGTCCATTGAGGTCTTCAAGGGCGTCGGCGACCCGGATGCGGTCATGGAGCGCTTCGACCTGCCCGGCCGCACCGGCACCCATGCGATCGGCCACACCCGCATGGCCACCGAAAGTGCCGTCACCACCGCGGGCTCGCACCCCTTCTCCACCGGGGCCGATACCTGCCTCGTCCACAACGGCTCGCTCTCCAACCACAACGCGCTGCGCCGCGCGCTCCATGCCGGCGGCGAGCGCTTCCAGACCGAGAACGACAGCGAGGTGGCCGCCGGCTTTCTCGCCAACCGCATGCGCGCCGGCGACAGTCTCCCGGATGCGCTGCGCGCCGCGCTCGGCACCCTCGACGGCTTCTTCACCTTCGCCATCGGCACCGCCGACGGCTTCGCGGTGCTGCGCGACCCCATCGCCTGCAAGCCCGCCGTGATGGCCGAGACCGACGACTGGGTGGCCATGGCCTCCGAGTTCCGCGCCATCGCCGTCCTGCCCGGGGTGGAGCACGCCGCGATCTGGGAGCCCGCTCCCGCCGAGCCCTATAGCTGGGGGAAGGCCGCGTGAACCGGCTGCTGACCAACACCGCGCTAGACCTCGCCGCCCTCGGCAAGCGCGCCGTCAACGCCACGCTGCGCGAGGCCGAGAGCGGCAGCTTCGAGCTTCTGAACCCCAACGGCGCGCACAATCTCGCCTGCGGCCTCAGGCATCCCGTCGACGTCACCATCCGCGGCCATGCGGGCTACTACGCCGCCGGCATGAACCAGCGCGCCAGCGTCACCATCGACGGCAATGCGGGCACCGGCGTCGCCGAGAACATGATGTCCGGCACCGTCCGCGTGAAAGGCGGGGTCAGCCAGTCCGCCGGCGCCACCGCGCATGGGGGCCTGCTCGTCGTGCATGGCGACGCCTCCGCGCGCTGCGGCATCTCGCTCAAGGGCGCCGAGATCGTCGTCGGCGGCTCCGTCGGGGCCATGTCCGCCTTCATGGCGCAGGCCGGCGTCCTCGTCGTCTGCGGCGATGCGGGCGAGGCGCTGGGCGACTCGATCTACGAAGCCCGCCTCTATGTCCGCGGCCGGGTCCGAAGCCTCGGCTCGGACTGCGAGGAAAAGCCCATGGACGACGCGGCCCGCGCCGAGGTGGCCGACCTCCTCGCCCGCGCGGGCATCGAGGCCGCGCCCGGCGAGTTCCGCCAGTACGGCTCCGCGCGCCAGCTCTACAACTTCCATGTCGACGACGCCTGGTGAGGCCCCGCGAACGATGAACAAAGAGACCCCGCCCCCCGCGAGCCGCACGACGCAGCCGCGCTACTCGGCCACCTTCGACCCGCACACGCTCTCCGAGATCCGCCGCGCCGCTGCCACCGGCGTCTACGATATCCGCGGCGGCGGGGCGAAGCGCGCGGTGCCCCATTTCGACGACCTCCTCTTCCTCGGCGCCTCGGTCTCGCGCTACCCGCTCGAGGGCTACCGCGAGGCCTGCAACACCCGGGTCACGCTCGGCACCCGCTACGCCCGGAAGCCCATCGAGCTCGCGATCCCCATCACCATCGCCGGCATGAGCTTCGGCTCGCTCTCCGGCCAGGCCAAGGAGGCGCTCGGCCGCGGCGCCACGCTGGCCGGCACCTCCACCACCACCGGCGATGGCGGCATGACCGAGGAGGAGCGCGGCCACTCCGAGAAGCTCGTCTACCAGTACCTGCCCAGCCGCTACGGCATGAACCCGGACGACCTGCGCAAGGCGGACGCCATCGAGGTGGTGATCGGCCAGGGCGCCAAGCCCGGCGGCGGCGGCATGCTGCTCGGCCAGAAGATCGGCGCGCGTGTGGCCGAGATGCGCACCCTGCCAGAGGGCATCGACCAGCGCTCCGCCTGCCGCCACCCGGACTGGACGGGCCCGGACGATCTGGAGATCAAGATCGAGGAGCTCCGCGAGATCACCGACTGGCAGGTGCCCATCTACGTCAAGGTCGGCGCCTCGCGGCCCTATTACGACGTCGCCCTCGCCGTGAAGGCCGGCGCCGATGTGGTGGTGCTCGACGGCATGCAGGGCGGCACCGCGGCCACGCAGGATGTCTTCATCGAGCATGTGGGCATCCCCACCCTCTCGGCCATCCGCCCCGCCGTGCGCGCGCTGGAGGAGCTCGGCATGCACCGCAAGGTGCAGCTCGTCGTCTCCGGCGGCGTGCGCAACGGGGCCGATGTCGCCAAGATCCTCGCCCTCGGCGCGGATGCGGTCTCCATCGGCTCGGCCGCCCTCGTCGCCCTCGGCGACAACGATCCGCGCTGGGAGGCGGAGTACCAGGCGCTCGGCACCACCGCCGGCGCCTATGACGACTGGCACGAGGGCCAGGACCCCGCCGGCATCACCACCCAGGACCCGGCCCTCGCCCGGCGGCTCGACCCGGTGCTCGGCGGCCGGCGGCTGGCCAACTACCTCAAGGTCATGACGCTCGAGCTGCAGACCCTCGCGCGCGCCTGCGGCAAGTCCGATGTGCGCAATTTCGAGCCGGAGGATCTGGTCGCGCTCACCGTCGAGGCGGCGGCCATGGCCCAGGTGCCGCTTGCCGGCACCTCCTGGATCCCGGGCCAGACGAGCTATTGAGGACGCCATGACCGATCTCGCCCTCGAGGCCAAGAACCGCGGCATCAAGTACTTCCAGATCTCGTTCCTCGACCTCTTCGGGGTCATGCGCGCCAAGCTCGTCCCCGCGAGCGCCATCGCCCAGATGCAGGAGGAGGGGGCGGGCTTCGCCGGCTTCGCCACTTGGCTCGACATGACCCCGGCCGATGCGGACATGTTCGCGCTGCCCGATCCCGCGAGCCTCATCCAGCTGCCCTGGAAGCCCGAGGTGGGCTGGCTCGCCGCCGATCTCTGGATGAACGGCGCCCCCGTCGCCCAGGCGCCGCGCAACACGCTGAAGCGCGTCGCCGAGACCGCCGCCGCCCGGGGCTACCGGATGAAGCACGGCGTCGAATGCGAGTACTTCCTCGTCACCCCCGACGGTGCGGCCGTCGCCGACGGGCGCGACACCCAGGACAAGCCCTGCTACGACATCGCGGCCCTCACCCGGCGCTACGACGTCATCGCCGAGATCTGCGACGCCATGCAGGCCCTCGGCTGGGGGCCCTACCAGAACGACCACGAGGACGCGAACGGCCAGTTCGAGATGAACTGGGACTATGCCGACGCCCTTGTCACCGCCGACCGGCACGCCTTCTTCAAATACATGGTCAAGACCATCGCCGAGGCGCATGGCCTGCGCGCCACCTTCATGCCGAAGCCCTTCGCGCATCTCACCGGCAATGGCTGCCACGCCCATGTCAGCGTCTGGGACCCGGGCGGCGGGACCAATCTCTTCCACGATGCGGCGGGCGAGCTCGGCGTCTCCGCCCTCGGCTACCACTTCCTCGGCGGCGTGATGGCCCATGCCGAGGCGCTCTCGGCCATCTCCAACCCAACCGTGAACAGCTACAAGCGGCTCAACGCGCCGCGCACCGCCTCCGGTGCCACCTGGTCGCCCAACACGGTCACCTATGGCGGCAACAACCGCACCCATATGGTGCGCATCCCCGATGCCGGGCGCTTCGAGCTGCGCCTCGCGGACGGCGCCGCCAACCCCTATCTCTACCCCGCCGCGATCCTCGCCGCCGGTCTCGACGGCATCGCGCGCAGCCTCGATCCCGGCCCCCGGCTCGATATCGACATGTATGCCGAGCCGGAAAAAGCTCCCGATGCCAGGCCCCTGCCGCGCAATCTTCTCGATGCGCTGCGCGCGCTCGAGGCCGACACCGCGCTCGCCGAGGCCATCGGGCCCGAGACCATCGCCGCCCTCCTCAGGCTCCGCCACGACGAGTGGACGCAGTACATGCGCCATCTCAGCGACTGGGAGCGCGAGGCCACGCTCGACTGCTGAGAAAGACCTCCCCGGACAACGCCACGACCGCCGATAGGCCCCGATCCACCCCGAGCCCCCGAGGAACCGGCAACAAAAAGACGGCACC
>JBCBWF010000291.1:0-6566 GCA_039817245.1 Pseudomonadota bacterium
CCGTCTCTTCCTCGGTCGCGGCCGCGGGTTCGGTCCCACCGGTCGCCTCAGTCTCGGTCGCCTCAGTCTCCGTCGGCTGAGTCTCGGTCGCTTCCGGCGCAGTCGCTTCCGGCGCGGTCTCGGGCTCGACAGCGGCCTCCGGCGCCGTCGCCGCGGTCTCCTCAGCGGGCGCTTCCGCCTCCGCTGCCGGCGCAGCGGCGTCCTCGGACGGCGCGGCCTCGGTCACAGGCGCGGCCTCCGGCGCCGGGTCGACCTCCTCCACCGTGGCGTCAGGCGCACGCGCCGCGATCCGCTCCTCCAGGGCGTAGAGATTGCCCTCCAGCACCTCCGCATAGCCAAGCAGCGCCTTCAGCTGCAGCGCCGCCTCGGCCATCTGCCCCTCGCGCACCTCGGCGCCCTGGCCCAGCGCGTCGAGCGCGGTCTGCGCCGTCAGGAGCTGCGACTCGAGCTGCTCCGACGCGGCCGCAAGTGCTGCAAGCGTCTCCTGCGCGGTGTTCAGCTGCGCCTCGACCGCCTCGCCCGAGAGCGCCAGCTTCTCGAGGCTGGTCTGCGCCGCGATCTGGCCGCTCTCCTGCACCTCGCTCGCCGCCAGCAGCCGCTCGATCCCCGCCTGCGCCGCCTCGAACTGCGCCTGGCGAGCCTCGCCGGCCGCACCGATTGCCGCGATTGCGCCGGTCCGCAGCGCCGAATCCACCGAGAGCCCCTCCAGCGTGATCCGCGTTGCGTCGAGCTGCGCCTGCGTCGTCGCATCCGCATGCATCATCGCGGTGATGTCGCGCGACTGCGCAGCCTCCGCCTCCGCCAGCGCCGTCAGCGCCTCGGTCGAGCCCTCGACCTTGGCCACCAGCGCCTCGGAAGAGCCGTCCATCTTCTCCGCCAGCGCCGCGGTCTTGCCGTCGATCTCCGCTGCCAGCGCCTCGGTGGTCCCGGCGATCTCCGTCGTCAGCAGCGCGGTGGTCCCGGCAATCTCGGTCGCGAGCGCCGAGGAGGTCACGCCGATCTCGGCCGCCAGCGCCTTCGCGGTGCCGTCGATCTCCGCCTTCAGCGCTTCGGCGGTGCCGTCGAGCTTGGTCGCCAGTGCGTCGTTCGCTGCCGAGATCCCGTCCAGCCGCTCGGTCAGGCTCGCACGCCCGCGCTCGGTGTCCTCCGACAGGCTCGCCAGCGCCTCCGCATTCGCTGTGATCGACGCCGCCATCTCGTCACCGGCGGTCTGCAGCGTCGCCACGCCGGTCACCGCGCTCTCGGCCGTGCCGCCGACCGTGGCGATGCTCGCCTCGATCGCGTCCAGCCGCGTCGCGGTCGCCGAGCGCGCCTCGCCGAGCTCGGCCTCGATCGCGGTCAGGCGGGTCTGCAGCTCTTCGCCCATCTGCGTCGTGGCGGCGTTGTGGCGCCCTGCCAGCGCGCCGAGAATGAGCGCCACGACGGCGACCCCCAGCAGCTTCAAGTCGTTCATCTCTGCGTTCCCCCTGTTCCTGCGAATTCTTCCTGCGATTCTGTGCCGAGCGACTCTTTCCGCCAGGGCTGCCCTGGCCGCGTCGCGGCGGAGTGTAGCATGAAGCCCGCTCCGCCGAAGGCTCCCGTACTGCCCTGTCCTTCGGCTGAGATACACGTGAATTTCGAGTGACATAACGATGTCGTGCACGGCCCCGCGCGACGGCGTGCATACAACGCCCGCATTTCGGCCCGGCCATGGCGGAGCGATGGCACCGCGATGGCCGATCTCCCAGAATTCGCCTTATCTTTCCCGTAAGTCGTTGGTGGGAATCGGGTTTGCACCGCGCCAGACCCCGCAACCTTCGGACTGCGCATGAGCGACGACACCGCCTGCACCTTTCACGACCTGTCCTCGCTCGTCTTCGTCGGGCTCGCGGTGCTGGGCGGCTGGCTGATGGAGCGCCGGCGCCGGCGCGAGATGGCGCTGACACCCTCCTCGCGCTCCCCGACCCCGTGGAAGCAGATCGTGCTCTATGTCTGGTTCACGCTGGCCGCGACCTACACCATGGAGTTCGCGCTGCGCAGCATGGAAGGCTGTACGGCCTGACACGGAGAGCTGCGTGGCCTGAAGGGCCGGCTCCCGCTCCCACCCGCGTCAGAATATAAAGGAATGCAAGAACAAGATACGAACAAATCCGTTGTTTGGCGAAACCGCCGCGCGGATGCGACGACACTCGGCAGACCGCGCAGCGGTATTTGCTCTCTGAATGTTCATTTGATGGGGTTTAAATTGACGCGGGTGGGCGCGGTCGCAGCCCCCGAAACGCCTGCCTACTCCGGATCGGCCTCGTAGCTGCCCGTGATCGCCGCGGCGAACTCGTCCGGATCGAAGGGCGACAGATCCTCGATGCTCTCGCCCACCCCGATGGCATGGATCGGCAGCCCGAACCGGTCCGCCAGCGCCACCAGCACGCCGCCTTTCGCGGTCCCGTCCAACTTGGTCATCACCAGCCCCGACACGTCGGCGATCTTGCGGAAGATATCCACCTGGCTGAGCGCGTTCTGCCCCGTGGTCGCATCGAGCACCAGCACCGTGTTGTGCGGCGCCTCCGGGTCCTTCTTGCGCAGCACGCGCACGATCTTGGCCAGCTCCTCCATCAGATCCTGCCGGTTCTGGAGCCGCCCGGCCGTGTCCACCAGCAGCAGATCCGCCCCATCCGCCTCCGCGCGCTTCAGCGCATCGAAGGCCAGGCTCGCCGGATCGGTCCCCTGCGGCGCCGTCATCACCGGCACGCCCGCGCGCTCGCCCCAGACCTGGAGCTGCTCCACCGCTGCCGCGCGAAACGTGTCGCCCGCCGCGATCACCACGGTCTTGCCCGCGCCCCGCAGCTGGCTGGCGAGCTTGCCGATGGTCGTGGTCTTGCCCGAGCCGTTCACGCCGACCACCAGCACCACCTGCGGCCGCTTGGGAAAGATCGGCAGCGGGCGCGCCACGGGCCGCAGGATCTCCGCGATCTCGCCCGCGAGCAGCGACTTCAGATCGTCCGTGCTCACCCGCCGCCCGTAATGGTTCTCCGAGAGCCGGGCCGAGAGCGCCAGCGCCGTCTCCACCCCCATATCCGCCTGGATCAGCACCTCCTCCAGGCTCTCGAGCATCGCATCGTCCAGTACGCGCGTGGGCTTGCGCCGCCCGAAGGCGCGCGCGAAGAAGCCCGGCCGCTTCTCGCCGGTCTCCACCGCCGCCGCGGTCTCGATCGGCTTCGGCCCCTCGACGGCGGGCGCGGGCTCGGCCTTCGGGGCAGGCTGGGGCGCAGGCGCAGGCTGGGGCGCAGGTTCGGGCGCGCGGGCAGACTGGGGGACAGTCTCGGGAGCAGGGGCCGCCGCCTCTGCCGGCGCGGCCTCCGCCTCGCCCTCCCCGACCAGCGCCTCCAGCCCCTCGTCGAGCTTGGCGGACGACTTGAACAGTCGGTTCTTGAGCTTCTTGAAGAACGACATCGCCTGCCTCCCGTCCCCACCCGCTTAGCCCGAAGCGCCGGGCGGGGGAAGGGCCCGCGCCGCGCGGCTCAGCCCGCCAGCAGCCGCGCCCCGTCTCGCCCCGCGATCCGCGCCTCGACGATCGCCCCCACCGGCCGGTCCGCGCCGAACGCCACCTCGGCAAAGCTCTCCGTGCGCCCCAGCCGCGGCCGCTCCATGAGCACCCGGCGCACCGAACCCTGCTCGCCCGCCAGATGCCGCGCCACCGCCGCCTCGCCCGCCGCGCGCAGCCGCCCCGCGCGCTCCGCCCGCACCGCCTTCGGCAGCTGCGGCATCCGCGCCGCCGGCGTCCCCTGCCGCGCCGAGAACGGGAACACATGCAGCCAGGTCAGCCCGCAATCCTCCACCAGCGCCAGGCTCCGCTCGAAGGCCGCCTCGTCCTCCGTCGGAAACCCCGCGATCAGATCCGCGCCGAACACGATCCCCGGCCGCCGTGCGCGCATCTCGGCGCAGAACGCCACCGCATCCGCCCGCAGATGCCGCCGCTTCATCCGCTTCAGGATCAGGTCGTCGCCCGCCTGCAGGCTCAGATGCAGATGCGGCATCAGCCGCGCCTCCGAGCCCATCGCGTCCACCAGCGCCGCGTCCGCCTCCACGCTGTCGATGGACGACAGACGCAGCCGCGCCAGATCCGGCACCAGCCGCAGGATCCGCTGCACCAGGTCGCCCAGCGGCGGCCGCCCCGGCAGATCGGCGCCCCAGGAGGTCAGATCCACCCCCGTCAGCACCACCTCGTTATAGCCGCGCCCCACCAGCCGGCGGATCTGCTCCACCACCACGCCCGCGGGCACCGAACGCGAGGGCCCCCGGCCATAGGGAATGATGCAGAAGGTGCAGCGATGATCGCAGCCGTTCTGCACCTGCACATAGGCGCGCGCGCGACTGCCGAAGCCGTCGATCAGATGCCCCGCCGTCTCGCGCGCCGAGAGGATGTCGTCCACCTGCACCGGCTCGGTCTCCGCCGCCGGATCCGCCAGCGCCGCCCAGGTGCTCGCGCGCATCTTCTCGAGATTGCCGATCACCCGGTCCACCTCCGGCATCTCGGCGAAGGTTGCGGGCTCGGTCTGCGCGGCACAGCCCGTCACGATCAGCGTCGCATCGGGGTTCTCGCGGCGCAGCTTGCGGATCTGCTGGCGCGCCTGGCGCACCGCCTCCGCGGTCACGGCACAGGTGTTCACCACCACCGCGTCGCCGAGGCCCGCGCGCTCGGCCAGATCCGCCATCGCCTGCGTCTCATAGGCGTTGAGCCGGCAGCCGAAGGTCGCGAACACAGGGGGCGCGCTCACTCCGCCGCCTCCGCCGCGCCGAGCGCCGCCAGGAACGCCGCCGAAAGCCGGCCCTCGAACACCTCCGCCACGGGGCCGGCCAGATGTGCATGGCCCTCCTCGCCGAGCCGCGCCTCCAGCACGCCGCCCTCGAGCTCCAGCGAAATCGCCCGCCCGGTCCGCCCGGTCAGATGCCCGGCCACGGCGATGGCGCAGGCGGAGGACCCGCTCGCCAGGGTCCGGCCCACGCCGCGCTCCCAGATGCGCGCGCGCACGCGCCCGGGCGAGAGCACCTCCACGAACTGCACATTGGTCCGCTCCGGAAAGAGCGGATCGCGCTCCACCGCAGCGCCCCGCGCCTGCCAGTCGAGCCCTTCGAGGCATTCCACGAAATGCACCGCATGGGGGTTGCCCATGCTCACCGCCACCGGCGCGCCGGGCAGGGGCAGCGCTGCGGTGTCGGCCGCGCGCGCCAGCGGAATCGCCTGCCACCCGGTCGCGGGCGCGCCCATATCCACCTCGATCAGCCCGTCCGCGCGCAGCGCGGCCGCCAGCCGTCCGCGCCCCTCCACGGCAATTGAGAGCCGCGGCCCCCGCCCCTCGGCGAGGAGCAGCGAGGCGATGCACCGCGTCGCGTTTCCGCAGGCGGCGGACCGGCTGCCATCGGCGTTCCAGAAGGCCACCGAGACATCCGCGCCCGGCGCCTCCTCCAGCACGGCGAGCTGGTCGAAGCCCACGCCCCGGTGCCGGTCTCCCAGCGCACGCGCGAGCGCCGCGGTCACGGGGCTGGCCCCGCCGCGCGCATCGATCACCACAAAGTCGTTCCCCGCGCCATGCATCTTGCGAAACGCAAGCCCCGGCCCGGCACCGTCCTGCCCGTAACCCATGCGCCGCCATATAACGGCCCCCACCGCTCCGCGCCAGAGCACCACCCTTGCCCTACCTGTGCCCCGCCCGTGCCTCGCCCGTGCCCTGCTCGGGAGACCGCGCGGACCGGCGCCGAAAGCGCTCGTTCCAGGGCCCGTTTTTGATTGTTTTACTGAGTTAATTTACCCCCTTTCCTGCCCCAAAACAGCCCTCCTGCTTGACCCTCCGATCCCCCCCGCCTAGGGTCCGCCGCGGTGAGGGCGGGTAGCTCAGCGGTAGAGCAGCTGACTTTTAATCAGCTGGTCGTGGGTTCGATCCCCACCCCGCTCACCAACCTTTCCAATATCTTACGCCAGCGCATGACGCTTACCCAGCCTTAGGGTAAGCGGAGGGTAAGCATGGTGCGTTAAATCTGGCGTTGCGCTGGTCGGTGGTTGTCCTGCACGGTTCCGTCAATGGGAGACAGGTGATGGGACACATCCGGCTCGGCAGCCTGCCCACATCTCAGCGGTGGCGCCAGGTGGTCGAGCTGATCGCCGCCGGGGCGCCTGTTGACGAGATTGCCGCGCTCTCGGCGAAGGCGGCGGACTACGCCCTGAAGACGGCGAGCCGCGACCCGGCGCTGGGCGAGGCGCTCTGGATCCTCGTCAACCTGCCGCTGGCAGCACGGGCGCCGGGTTTCGAGGCGACGCTGGCGCGGCTCGACCTGCATCTCGGCGGCCCGCTGTCGCTGTTCTCGCTGACGGCGGCCATCGCGGAGAGGCTCGATGCGCAGGCGCTGGTAACAGGCGGGCGCAACGATCTCGGCGAGATGGCGGGACAGTCGCTGCTCGAGACCGTGACCGCGAGCCTGGAGCCGGAGCTGCCCTCGCTCTTCACGCCGGAACCGGCCGAGGTCAGGAGGGCGCTCGGCAGGCTCGCCAGCGGTGACCGCTTCGCCGCCTTCGCACGGCAGTTCTTCGCGCG
>JBCBWF010000159.1:0-10560 GCA_039817245.1 Pseudomonadota bacterium
AGCCGACCCCGGTCTGCCCGGTTTCGCGCCCTTCACCCGCGGCGTGCGCGCCAGCATGTATGCCGGGCGGCCATGGACGATCCGCCAATATGCGGGCTTTTCCACCGCCGAGGAATCGAACGCCTTCTATCGCAAGAACCTCGCCGCGGGGCAGATGGGCGTCTCGGTCGCCTTCGATCTCGCCACGCATCGCGGCTATGACAGCGACCATCCGCGGGTGGAGGGCGATGTCGGCAAGGCGGGTGTCGCGATCGACAGCGTGGAGGACATGAAGATCCTGTTCGACGGGATCCCGCTCGACCAGATGTCCGTCTCCATGACCATGAACGGCGCCGTGATCCCGGTTCTCGCGGCCTTCATCGTCGCCGGCGAGGAACAGGGCGTGGATCGCGCCAAGCTCTCCGGCACGATCCAGAACGACATCCTCAAGGAGTTCATGGTCCGCAACACCTACATCTATCCGCCGGAGCCCTCCATGCGGATCGTGGCGGATATCATCGGCTATACCGCGAGCGAGATGCCGAAGTTCAACTCGATCTCGATCAGCGGCTACCACAT
The DNA here is from genome assembly GCA_039817245.1 of Pseudomonadota bacterium. Taxonomy (GTDB): domain Bacteria; phylum Pseudomonadota; class Alphaproteobacteria; order Rhodobacterales; family Rhodobacteraceae; genus Thermohalobaculum. The sequence goes on from JBCBWF010000159.1 coordinate 559, forward strand.
GCAGGAGGCAGGGGCGAACCTCGTCCAGGAGCTCGCCTTCACGCTGGCGGACGGGCGGGAATATGTGCGCGCAGCGCTCGCCCGCGGCATGGATGTGGACAAGTTCGCCGGCCGGCTCTCCTTCTTCTTCGCGATCGGCATGAACTTCTTCATGGAGGCGGCGAAGCTGCGCGCCGCCCGGCTCCTCTGGCACCGCATCATGAGCGAGTTCGAGCCGAAGGACCCCAAATCGCTGATGCTGCGCACCCACTGCCAGACCTCGGGGGTGAGCCTGCAGGAGCAGGATCCCTACAACAATGTCGTGCGCACCGCCTATGAGGCGCTCGCCGCGGTGCTCGGCGGCACGCAGAGCCTGCACACGAACTCCTTCGACGAAGCGCTGGCGCTGCCGACGGAATTCTCCGCGCGCATTGCCCGAAACACCCAGCTCATCCTGGCCAACGAGACCGGGGTGACCAAGGTCGTCGATCCGCTGGCCGGCTCCTACTACGTGGAAGCGCTGACGGCGGAGCTCGCGGAAAAGGCCTGGGCGCTGATCGAGGAGGTGGAGGGCCTTGGCGGCATGACCGAGGCGGTCGCCTCCGGCATGCCGAAGCTGCGCATCGAGGAGGTCGCGGCGCAGCGTCAGGCCGCCGTCGATCGCGGCGAGGAGGTCATCGTCGGCGTCAACAAGTACCGCCCGACCGAGCCGGACCGTGTCGAGGTGCTGGACGTGGACAATGTGAAGGTCCGCGCCGCGCAGGTGGCGCGGCTCGAGCGCGTGCGCGCCAGGCGCGACCAGGCCGCCTGCGATGCAGCGCTTGCCGCGCTGGAGGAAGGCGCGCAGGGCGACGGCAACCTCCTCGCCCTCGCGGTGGAGGCGACCCGGGCGCGCGCCAGCGTCGGCGAGATCTCGCTCGCCATGGAGCGGGTCTTCGGCCGCCACAAGGCCGATGTGCGCACGCTCGCCGGCGTCTACGGCGCCGCCTATGAGGGCGATGCGGGCTTCGAACGGATCCAGGCGGATGTCGCCGCCTTTGCCGAGGAGGAGGGCCGCCGGCCGCGCATGCTGGTGGTGAAGATGGGCCAGGACGGGCATGACCGCGGCGCCAAGGTGATCGCCACGGCCTTCGCCGATATCGGCTTCGACGTCGATATGGGCCCGCTCTTCCAGACCCCGGAGGAGGCGGCGCAGGACGCCATCGACAACGACGTCCACGTCGTCGGCATCTCCTCCCAGGCGGCCGGGCACAAGACGCTGGCGCCGAAGCTGATCGACGCGCTGAAGGCGCAGGGCGCCGAGGACATCATCGTGGTCTGCGGCGGCGTGATCCCGCCGGACGACTACGCCTTCCTGAAGGCTGCGGGCGTGAAGGCGATCTTCGGGCCCGGCACGAACATCCCCGAGGCGGCCCGCGAAGTTCTCGATCTCATCCGCGAGGCCCGCACCGCCCACGCCGCCGAGTAAGCGGCGCGGGCCCTGTTCTCCGAGCCGATCAGGCCGGGGCGAGTGCTGCCTCGAGGCGGTCGAGCACGTCCTCGCTCCGGGCCGTGATGCCTGCGGCATCGCCGTCCACCCCGGCTTTGACCACGGCGACCACTGCGTTCGGCCACGTGGCGGGGATCTCCCAGTCCGCGTAAAGGCTCTGGATGAACGCGGTCAGCGCCTCGCTGGCCGGCGCCGAGCGCTCCAGCACCACGATCCACTGCGCGGCCTGGGACCAGTCATGGCCTGTGGCCTCGAAGGCGCCCCGGACCCCGGCCGCCTCATCGGCCAGAACGAGTGCGGTCGTCGCGCCGAGGATCCCCGGCAGCCGGATCGCGCCGAACACCGCCTGATCGTTGGCCGGCTCCTTTTCGGCGAAAACCACGCGGCCGAGGCCCGCCAGCGCCGCCGCAAGCGGTGCCGCAACGGCTTCGGGCGGCCCGGCATCCACCGGGTCCTCCGCCAGTTTCCAGGTCAGCAGGCGCGTCGGCATCGCCGGCGCGGCCACCTCCCAGACGCGCGCATCGAAGGCGCGCTCGAAACGGAACTGGACGGTCATTGCGCGGTCTGAAGCTCCGGCAGGGGCGTGAAGATGGTGTCCTCGGCCCAGTCGTAGATGTAGCCCGACACAGCCTCGGCGGTGATATAGCCGAAGAAGCCGCCCACGGCACAGCCGATGATCCCGCCGGCTGCGGTGCCGAGACCCGGCGCGGCCGAGCCCACCGCAGCGCCGCCGGCGCCGACCACCTTGCACCCGGCTGCCGCCGCACCCCAGGCCGAGACCACCTGCACCGTGCGGCGCAGCGGCTTCGACGCGGTCACGATCGAATAGGCATCCATCGCGGCACCGACCACCACGAGCGTGCGCCCGGCATACTTGAAGTAGCGCGCGGCATTGCCGGCCACCTGCCCGGCGCGGCCGACGGTGGTGTGGTTCTTGATGCCGAACACCTTGTTGGTGCCCTTCTGGTTCCAGTGCCACTCGATCTTGCCGGTGTTCTTGTTGAACCCGTAGTCGAGGCGCAGATGCTGCTTGCCGTTGGGGCTCTGGATGAACAGCGTGCTGGTGGTGCCGCCCTTCGGCACATGGCCGCGCGGGCGGAACTCGATCGCCAGGCCATTCGAATTGGGAACCGGGATACGCAGGACAGCGGGCAAACCCCCGGCAACGGGGATTTCGCCGCGCATCGGAGTACCGTCTTTCTGCTGGGAAGTGTCGGACACAGTCAGGCTCCTTTTCATCAAAGCGCCGGCAGCGGGCAGGCGGCGGCGGGCAGCCCCGCATGTCTCTGCATCGCTCCGCGGCGGGTGGCGTATAGGTCCTATGGCTCTGCTAGAGGCGGAACTGTGCGCGTCTCGCCCCACCTCTCTTCGACGTGAGAACTCTCGCTCAACCGCAGCGTGAGCGAGGTGAGAAACGTCATAGCCTCGGCGCGGGTCTCGCTTCAGGCTGCCGTGCCTCGCCGACACACGCCCCCGTTGCGCGCAACGCCCCGCGCCCTTAAGCCACGAAGGGCCGAGAAGCAGAAAGCGGGGGAGGACAGTCCATGGCAGACGGGTCGCAGGACGACGCACTGAAGGACGCCGCGCTCGCCTATCACGAAGCTCCGACGCCCGGTAAGCTCGCGATCCGCGTGACCAAACCGATGGCCACGCAGCGCGATCTGAGCCTCGCCTATTCGCCCGGCGTCGCCGAGGCCTGCGTGCGCATCAAGGAGAGCCCGGAAGACTCCTACCGCTATACCGGCCGCGGCAATCGCGTGGCGGTCATCTCCAACGGCACGGCCGTGCTCGGGCTCGGCAATATCGGCGCCGCCGCTTCCAAGCCGGTGATGGAAGGCAAGGTCGCGCTCTTCAAGAAATTCGCCAATATCGACGGGTTCGATATCGAGGTGAACGAGTCCGACCCCGAAAAGCTCGCCGAGATCGTCATCGCGCTCGAGCCCACCTTCGGCGCGGTCAATCTCGAGGACATCAAGGCGCCGGACTGCTTCACGGTGGAGCGCATCTGCAAGGAGCGGATGAACATCCCCGTCTTCCACGACGACCAGCACGGCACCGCCATCGTCGTCGCCGCCGCCGCGATCAACGCGCTGCACCTCGCGGGCAAGAAGTTCGAGGATATCCGCATCGTCTCCACCGGCGGGGGGGCAGCCGGCATCGCCTGCCTCAACCTGCTGCTCGATCTCGGCGTGAGGCGCGAGCATGTCTGGCTCTACGACATCGGCGGCCTCGTGCATGCCGAGCGCACCGATATCGACGAGACCAAGCGCAGCTTCGCACGCAGTGCGGACGGCCCGACCCTGGAAGAGGCGCTGGAAGGCGCCGATCTCTTCCTCGGCCTCTCCGCCCCCGGACTGCTCAAGGGGGCGATGCTCGCGAAGATGGCGCCCAACCCCATCGTCTTCGCGCTCGCCAATCCGGTGCCGGAGATCTGGCCCACCGATGCCACCGAGGCGCGCTCGGACGCCATCGTCTGCACCGGCCGGTCCGATTTCGCGAACCAGGTCAACAACGTCCTCTGCTTTCCTTTCATCTTCCGCGGCGCGCTCGATGTGGGGGCCACGCAGATCAACGAGGCGATGAAGGTCGCCTGCGCCCACGCCATCGCCGATCTCGCGCGCCAGACCTCGTCGGCCGAGGCCGCGGCGGTCTATCGCAGCGAGCGGATGGTGTTCGGCCGCGACTACCTCATCCCCAAACCCTTCGATCCGCGCCTTCTCAGCACCATCGCCGCCGCCGTCGCCCAGGCCGCCATCGACACCGGCGTCGCCCGCCGCCCGATGCCCGATGTGGAGGACTACCGCACGCGGCTCGAAGGTTCGGTCTTCCGCTCCGCCCTCCTCATGAAGCCGGTCTTCGAGGCCGCCCGCACCGCCGAGCGCCGCATCGTGTTCGCGGAGGGTGAGGACGAGCGCGTGCTCCGCGCGGCCCAGTCCATGCTGGAGGAGGGGGTCGACAACCCCATCCTGATCGGCCGGCCGGATGTGATCGAGAGCCGGATCGAGCGCAGCGGCCTCACGCTCAAGATCGGCACCGATCTGAGGGTGGTCGACCCCAATGACGACCCGCGCTATCGCGACTACTGGCAGACCTATCACGCGCTCATGGAGCGCCGTGGGGTCACGCCGGACATCGCCCGCGCCATCCTGCGCACCAACACCACTGCCATCGCGGGCATCATGGTCCATCAGGGCGACGCGGACAGCCTGATCTGCGGCACCTTCGGGCAGTATCTCTGGCATCTGCGCTATGTGGAGGAGATCCTCGCCGGCGGGCCGGAGCAGCTGCGTCCCCAGGGCGCGCTCAGCCCCGTGATCCTCGAGCAGGGCGTGGTCTTCATCGCCGACAGCCAGGTCTACCACGAGCCCACGCCCGAGCAGATCGCGCAGAGCACCCGGGCCGCCGCGCGCCATATCCGCCGCTTCGGGATCGAGCCCAAGATCGCGCTCCTCAGCCATTCGGTCTTCGGCAATCTCGACACCGGCTCGGGCCGCAAGATGCGCGCCGCCATCGCGCTTCTCGACCAGGCGGGCGTGGATTTCGAGTACGAGGGCGAGATGCATGCGGACCACGCGCTCGACCCCGAGCTGCGCGCCCGCCTCTTCCCGAACTCGCGCCTGAAGGGGGCGGCCAACTGCCTGATCTTCGCGAATGTGGATGCCGCCTCGGGCGCGCGGAACATCCTGAAGCAGCTCGGCGGCGGTTTGGAGGTGGGCCCGATCCTGATGGGCATGGGCAACAAGGCCCATATCGTCAGCCCGTCGGTCACCCCCCGCGGCTTGCTGAACATCGCCGCCCTGGCTGGCACGCCGGTGCAGCACTACGCCTGAAGACCTTGGAACGAAAGCGCCCCGCCGGTCCGTCCGGCGGGGCGTTTTTGACGCTGAGAAACGGTGTCTAACTGGTCTTGCGCCGGCCCGTTCAATCGGGCGCGGCGCGACCGCACACGCGCCGGATCAGCTACCGGCGGACGGCAGAGCCAGAATCACAGACATGAGCCCAATGGTGAAGGCAAACGCCGCAGGCACGAGAACGTGTCGATGATTGCCGAGCAAGGTCTTCTCCCGATGCAATGAATGCTGGTGGAAAGCACTGCCGGGAACGTTGTCCCGAAGGGATTAGTACACCTACAGGGAGAGTGCGTAACATACTCGATTCTGTCCGAAAACGAGAATCGTATGCGATTTGGCACGCTTCCCCAGCGGCACGTGCAAAGATGCATCAGTCTGGGTTGTTTGTCCGTTCGGTCCCGCCGCCGGCGCCGCGAAGTGCTTGCATCGTAGGCAGTGCGCAACATCCCGCTGGTGTCCGCGAGGCAAATGTTTCAGAGAATAGCTCCGCCAGAGGAGCCTGCGCGCAGGTCGGGTGCGAATCTATCGATCGGCAAGACGACAAGAAGGGTAGGGAGTTCGATGAGCAGCTATCGCGCGATCTATGAGGGCTGGAAGGCCGACCCCGAGCGGTTCTGGATGGACGCGGCCGAGGCGGTGGACTGGGACACCAAGCCCTCGAAGGCGCTCGAGGATGCGGACGCGCCGCTCTACCGCTGGTTCGGCGACGGGCGCTGCAACACCTGCCACAACGCGCTCGACCGCCATGTCGCCGCCGGCCGGGGCGACCAGCCGGCGCTGATCTACGACAGCCCCATCACCGGCGCGAAGGCCATCTTCACCTATGCCGAGATGCTCGACCGGGTCTCCCGCCTTGCCGGCGCGCTCGCCGCGCACGGCGTCGGCGTGGGCGACCGGGTGGTCATTTATATGCCGATGGTGCCCGAGGCGGTGATGGCCATGCTCGCCTGCGCGCGCATCGGCGCCATCCACTCGGTGGTGTTCGGCGGCTTCGCGGCCAATGAGCTCGCCGTGCGGCTCGACGATTCGCAGCCCAAGGCCATCCTCGCCGCCTCCTGCGGGATCGAACCCGGCCGCGTCGTGCCCTACAAGCCGCTCCTCGACAACGCGATCGAGCTCGCCGAGCACAAGCCCGGCCTCTGCATCGTCCTGCAGCGCGAGCAGTCCCCCGCGAGCATGGTGGAGGGGCGCGATGTGGACTGGCAGGAGGCGGTTGCGGCGGCCGAGCCCGTGCCCTGCGTCTCCCTCCCGGGCGATGCGCCGCTCTATATCCTCTACACCTCCGGCACCACCGGCCAGCCGAAGGGCGTGGTGCGCCCCAATGCCGGGCACATGGTGGCGCTCCTCTGGACGATGAAGGCGATCTACGACATCGGCCCCGGCGAAGTGATGTTCACCGCGTCCGATGTCGGCTGGGTCGTCGGCCACTCCTACATCTGCTATGCGCCGCTCCTCGCCGGCGCGACCACCATCGTCTTCGAGGGCAAGCCCGTCGGCACCCCCGATGCGGGCACCTTCTGGCGCATCATCTCCGAGTACGGCGTGAAGTCCTTCTTCACCGCCCCCACCGCCTTCCGCGCGATCAAGCGCGAGGATCCGACCGGCGAGTTCATCGCGCGCTACCCCATGCCCGGCCTCAAGGCGCTCTACCTCGCCGGTGAGCGCGCCGATCCGGCCACGGTGGAATGGGCGGGCGAGAAGCTCGGCGTGCCCGTGGTCGATCACTGGTGGCAGACCGAGACGGGCTACGCCATCGCCGCCAACCCGCTCGGCATCGAGCCTCAGCCCATGAAGGCCGGCTCGCCCACTCTGCCGATGCCGGGCTACGACGTGCAGATCCTCGACGAGGGCGGCCAGCCCGTGGCCGCGGGCGAGCTCGGCGCCATCGCCGTGCGCCTGCCGCTGCCGCCGGGCACGCTGCCCACGCTCTGGAACGCCGAGCCGCGCTACCGCAAGAGCTATCTCGAGCGCTTCCCCGGCTACTACGAGACCGGCGATGCCGGCTATCTCGACGAGGACGGCTATGTCTACATCATGGCCCGCACGGACGATGTCATCAACGTGGCCGGCCACCGCCTCTCCACCGGCGCGATGGAGGAAGTGCTCGCCCGCCACCCGGATGTCGCCGAATGTGCGGTGATCGGTGCCGCGGACGCGCTCAAGGGCCAGGTCCCGGTCGGCTTTCTCTGCCTCAACGCCGGCTGCAACCGCGCGCATGACGAGGTCGTCGCCGAAGCGGTGAAGCTCGTGCGCGACGTGATCGGCCCGGTCGCGGCCTTCAAGCAGGCAGTGGTGATCGACCGGCTGCCAAAGACCCGCTCCGGCAAGATCTTGCGCGGCACCATGGTCAAGATCGCGAATGGCGAGGAGTACAAGATGCCCGCCACAATCGACGATCCGATGATCCTGGAAGAGGTCGGCGAGGCCCTCGGCGCCCTCGGTTACTCGGCGCGCTCCTGAGGGATCGGCAATGCATCGCCGTGCGCGCATCGCTCTCGTGGCGATGCGTGCACGAATGGCGCAATCTTTTCATGTCCATGACGTTTGAATGGCAATATCATCCAGCGATCCACGCAACGCTCGCAATCGATCATGGTTCTGCGATATTTCGGCCCCGATCCTGATCAACCTCGTCTGCACCGGTTTGGTGTAAAGAATTGCCGCGCGTGCAGGGGGGAATGGTAAAGTGTTACAGGGGCTCACGGTCCTCCTGGCGGAGGACAATCCGACCAATCAAATCGTCGCCACCCAGATGCTGGAGATGCTCGGCGCCAAGGTGGTGATGGCGAGCGATGGCGTCGAGGCGCTGACCCGGCTGGCCGAACGGCGTGTGGACGTGATGCTCATCGATATCGAGATGCCGCTCCTGTCCGGCTCCGAGCTGATCACCCGCCTGCGCGCCCCCGAGAGCCCCCATCGCGACACGCCGATGATCGCGCTCACCGCCTATGTGATGCATGAGCACCGCGCTGTGATCGATGCTGCGGGGGCGGATGGTGTGATCGCAAAGCCCATCGTCTCGGTGGAGCAGTTCGGCGCCGATATCCTGCGCCATATCGATTCGCGCCGCATGGGCGGAGACGCGCTGCGCGACCGGCGCGAAGCGGCTGCGCGCGCGCCGGCGGAGGCCCAGTTCGACCCATCGGTGCTCGATCGCCTCGGCGATCTCGTCGGCCCGCGCGTGATGCGCGAGATCCTGGACACGGCGCTCCTCGATCTCGACCGTGTCACCAAGGCGCTCGCCGATGCGCTCCTGGATGGCAAGCTCGCAACGGTGTCGCGGGACAGTCACATGCTCGCCGGCCTTGCCGGCACGATCGGCGGCACTGCGCTGGAGACGGCGGCGCGGCGCATCAACGACGCGCCCGAGGCGGCCATCGCGCAGCGCACGGCGCACATCGCCGAGCTCGAAGCGTGCCGTGCCGCACTGTCCGAATATCTGCAAAGCGCGCTTGCCGGGATCGCCGCTTAGGCACGGCGAAGCCCTTTTGTAAGACCCATGGCCTGAATTCGTCGCTCCGAGGGTCGAAAGCGCTTTCCTTTTCCGCCCGCTGCACCATCCTTTCACTGTGCAGTTTGCGAGCCTATCCGGGAGACCGACGACTATGGATCAAAAAGCGAAGACGGCGGGGCAGGTCCGGTCTCTCACGCGTGCCCTGTCCCTCATGCGCCATCTGGCTGCGAGCAATGAGGGCATGTCGCTGACGGAGCTCTCCGAGGCCGCTGGCCTGCCGCCCTCCACCACGCACCGCCTGCTCACGACGCTGGAGGCCGAGCGCTTCGTCCGGCCGGATCCGCAGGGCGGTGCCTGGCGCATCGGCGTGGCGGCGTTCTTCGTGGGCTCCAGCTTCGCGCGCTCGCGAGACAAGCTCTCGCTCAGCCGCCCCTATCTCCGCCGCCTCATGGAGGTGTCGGGCGAGACCACGAATCTGTTCGTCGAATCCGATGGCGAGGCGATCTGCATCGGCCAGATCGAGTCGCGCCACGCCATGCGCGCCATCACCGGCGTCGGCGGGCGCGTCGCGCTCCACGCTTCGGGGGCGGGCAAGGTGCTGCTCGCGCATATGGAGCCGACGCGGCGCAATCATCTCGTCTCCTCGCTCCCGCTTGCGCGCGTGACCGCCACCACGATCACCGAGCGCTCGCGCCTCGAGACCTCGCTCGACGAGGTGCGCTCGCTCGGTTACGCGTTGGATGACGAGGAGCACGCGCTCGGCCTGCGCTGCGTCGCCGCCCCGCTCTTCGACGAGCACGGCCAGGCGGTCGCGGCCATCTCGGTCTCCGGCCCGTCCGCGCGCATCCCGCTCGAGCGTATGCCCACCCTCGGTCGCATGGTTGCCCAGGCGGCCAGCGAGGCGACGCGTGATTATGGCGGCGCTCTGCCCATGGCGGCTCAGTAACGGTCCTGCGCAGACGCGGCATGCGGCTCGGCTCGAGGCACGCCGCGAAGCGCGCGTGCCTTGACACCTCCGGCGCCGACCGCTACTCCCTCGCCAGCGCAGCGGAGCCGTTCCGCCCATCGCTTCCCAGTCTCTGATCCGGCGTAGCTCAGTGGTAGAGCATCGGACTGTTAATCCGCTGGTCGCAGGTTCGAATCCTGCCGCCGGAGCCAGGGAAGCCGACGGTCGCCGCACCGCCCCCAGAGAACCGCCCGCCTCCGTGCCCGCGCGTCCGAGGCGGCGG
>JBCBWF010000437.1:0-4209 GCA_039817245.1 Pseudomonadota bacterium
ACGGCGGCAAGGACATCTTCCTGCACATCTCCGCCCTCGAGCGCGCCGGCCTCGGCAGCCCGAAGGACGGACAGAAGATCTCGTTCGAGCTCGAGAGCGGGCGCGACGGCCGCACCTCGGCCGGCTCGATCGAATTCCTCTGATCTGACCGCCGCCGCCGCTGGCGGCGCTGGCACATGATGGGACCCCCGCAGCGATCTGCGGGGGTTTTTTGCTTATTAAGCAATCTCTTAACTTAGTTCCTTACCCGCGCCTTCACGGCCCGCCCCGCAGGGTCGCCCCCGATTTCGGTTGCGAAATGGGGGATATCGGGATGGCGGACAGCAAGGCGCTCGGGCGGAAGATGATCCGATCCGTGATGGTGGCGCTGACACTGCTCGGGGGCATGGTCACCGCGAGCTATTTCATCAACGACCGCATGGCGCAGATCCAGGCCTACGACGCCACGGTGATCAACATCGCCGGGCGCCAGCGGATGCTTTCGCAGCGCATCATGATGCTGGGCGCGAAGGTCGCCGCGATTCCGGCGGAGGAGCGGGTGCGCTGGTCGATGCTGCGCGCGGACCTGATGGCGGCGCGGGACCTGTTCGTCGCCTCCCACGACAATCTCTACTACGGCTCAGCCCAGTTCGGCCTGAAGCCGGTGCGCGATCCCGCGGTGTTGCGCATCCACAACGAGGCGCCGCATCGGCTGGAGGAGCGGTTCGCCGACTATGTGCGGATCGCGGACGAGATCCTGGCCGCGCCGCCGGGCGGGATCACGACCGCGCAGCTCGACGCGCTCTACGAGCATGCCCGCCAGCCGCTGCTGGCCGCGCTGCATGCCAAGGTGGGCGCGCTCGAGAGCGCCTCGATCACGCGCTCGGAGGTGCTGCGCCATGTGCTGAGCGCGCTGGCGGTCGGTGTGCTGCTCGGGTTGCTGGCGGTGGGGCTCTTCGTGTTCCGCCCGATGATCCGGCAGGTGACAAAGGCCGTCGCCGCGCAGGAGGAGCTGGGCCGCGAGCTGCAGCATCGCGCGCTGCACGACCCGCTGACGGGCCTGCCCAACCGGCGCTATGCGGATGAGGAGATCCGCCGGGCGCTCGCCAACGGGGAGCGCAGCGGCGACAAGGTGGCGGTGCTGCATGTGGATCTCGACAAGTTCAAGCAGGTCAACGACACGCTCGGCCACGCGGCGGGCGACACGGTGCTGGCCCAGGCGACGCGGGTGATGACGCAGTGCATCCGGCGCGGGGACTTCGTGGCGCGGGTCGGCGGGGACGAGTTCGTGATCCTGGTGCCGCAGGCGCGGGATCTGGGCGGGCTGATCTCGCTCTCGGAGCGGCTGGTGGAGGAGATCTCGCGGCCGATCGACTGCGACGGGGCGATGGCGCATATCGGTGCCTCGATCGGTATCGCGATCTCGCCGCCGTCGAAGGCGGATCTCGATGCGCTGCTGCACGACGCGGATGTGGCGCTCTACGAGGCGAAGGCGGCGGGGCGCGGCTGCTGGCGGATGCACGCGGAGAGCCGCGCGGTGCTCGATGCGGAGACGCTGGCGCGGGTGGTGAAGGCGGCCTGAGAGCGGCGGGGCGCGCGGTTCGCGAGGCGGCGCGGAGGCTGCAGCCGGGCCTCGCATCGCCGACGGCTCTCGGCTAGGGTCCGCCGCATGGCGGGCCCGTCTGCGCTTGCGCCCCCGCGCAGCGCGGCTGGCGCAGGCCGGGGGAGTTGGGCCTGGGCCTTGGGCCTTGGGCCTGGGCTGGGGCCCTGGCTTGGGGGCGGAGCAGGGGCCGAGGGATGCGCCGGATCCAGATCGTGATGGGGCTCTACCGGCCCGAGCCCACGCGGCTGGCGGGTCAGATCCGCTCGATCGCCGCGCAGACGGCGGGGCCGATCACACTGCATGCCTGCGTCGACGGGGCGGGCGCGCTCGATGCCCCCGGCGAGGCCGCGATCGCCGCGGGGCTCGCGGGCGCGCAAGTGACGCTGGCGCTCCACCGTTTCGAGGAGAACCGGGGGGTGCGGGGCAATTTCCTGCGCGGGCTGGCGGGCGCGCTGGAGGGCGCAGGCGCGGAGGATCTCTTCGCCTTCAGCGATCAGGACGATGTCTGGGCGCCGGAGAAACTGGCGCGCCAGGTGGCGATGCTCGAGGATCCGGGCGTGGCCCTCTGCCATCACGATGCGCGGGTGGTGGACGGGGCCGGCGCAGTGCTGCACCCGTCGATGTTCGCCTTCGAGCGGCGGCTCACCGCGCCCGACCCGGTCGATCTCTTCTTCGTCAACAGCGTCACGGGCATGACCATGCTGTTCCGCCGCGCGGTGGCGGAGCGGGCTGTGGCGGAGCGGGCCGTGACGGGGGTGCCGGCGGATGCGCGGCTGCTGCACGACCACTGGGTGGCGCTCGTGGCGGCGGCGCTCGGGCGGATCGGGCTGATCGAGGCGCCGCTGGCGGATTACGTGCAGCACGGGGCGAACGAGGTGGGCGCCGGGCAGCATCAGACGATCGGATGGGGCCGCGCTGCGGGGCGGGTGCGCGCGACGCTGGAGATGCTCCGCGACCGCCGCGCCGCGCGCCTCGCGATGTTCGAGACGCTGGAGAGGGTCGTCGGTGACGCCCCGGGCTGGCCTGCGATGCGCGCGCGGATCGCCCCGCTCGCCGGGCCCCAGCCGTCGCTGCGCGCGCTGATCGGCGCCCTCCGCCATGCGCGCAGCCTGCCGAACCCGGCCGTACGGGAGAGCCTGATCCGCCACATTGCCGGCACGGCGGCCACCGCCCTGCTCGGCCCTCCGGGCTGAGCTCCCTCGTTGGCCCCGCGGCCTCCGACGACGCGAAACGGTGCGGCTTGGCCCACCGCTCGAGGAACCCCGGAGGGGTGAGGAGAGCCAGAGATGCATCGGGGCGCCTTGCGCCCCGATTCCGCACGGCCATTCCCTGGGCGGCCCGTGCGGCGCTGGCCGTCGCGTCCGAACGGTGCGGCCGGCGGGTTGCGGCCGCTCCCACCCACGTCATTTTGCGCAACGGATGGTAAATGTCGGGTGAGCAGCGTCACGGGCACGGTATTCGTCGCCAGAAGCGTGTATGTTCATCTAATGTTCTATTTTTCGTGACCACAATGACGCGGGTGGGCGCGGGCGCCGGGGAACGTTGGACAGCGCGGCTCTTCGCGTGCGCCTCAGTCGCTCGGGGGAACCTCGCGGATGTCGGAGGCGTCGAGGAGAGTTTCGAGTCTTCTGCGCACGGCTTCGGCGGCGTCGGCGAGCGCCGCGGCATCGGCCGAGCGGAGCACCACGCGCGCGCCGGGGCGGTCGCGATAGAACGGGTAGCAGCCGATCGAGACCGCCGGATGCGCCTCGGCCAGCGCGCCGAGAGGGGCGGCGATCTCGCCCTCGGGCATCATCACCTCGAAGCCATGGCTCCGGATCGGCGGCCCCCCCGCGAGCCCCGGCTCGAGCCCGGCGAGCATGGCGCGGAAGATCTCCGGCACCCCCGCCATCACATGCACATTGGCCAGCACGAAGCCGGGCGCGCCCGAGACCGGGTTCTCGATCAGCCGCGCGCCCTCCGGGATCCGCGCCATGCGCAGCCGCGCCGCGTTGATCCCGCCGCTCGCCGGGCGCCCGGCATAATAGGCCTCCAGGATCGCGCGGGCATCGGCGCGCACATCGATGGGTGTCTCGAATGCCGCGGCCACCGCGTCGGCGGTGATGTCGTCATGCGTCGGCCCGATGCCGCCGGAGGTGAACACATAGTCCACCGCCGCCGAGAGCGTGCGCACCGCCGCCACGATCGTCGCATGGTCGTCCGGCACCACGCGGATCTCGGCCAGCACGATTCCGAGCGCGCTCATCCGCTGCGCCAGATGATGGGCATTGAGGTCCTGGATCCGGCCGGAGAGGATCTCGTCGCCGATGACCAGCATCGCCGCCCGCGGCGCGCGCGCGCTTTCCGCCTCTGTCGTCATCGATCCCCCCCTGCCCGCGTCGCCAGCCTTTCGCTTATAGAAGCGGCTGCTGCGGGTTGGAACGGGGGCGCGGCTCCGGGCGGCGCGGCATTGTCGCCGGGGCCGCGATGGCGTAGCCCGCGTGGCATGCGCTTCGCCCAGCCCCTCCTGCCCGGCCGCCTGCTCCGCCGCTACAAGCGGTTCCTCGCCGATATCCGGCTGGAGGACGGGCGCGAGGTCACGGCGCATCTCGCCAATCCCGGCTCGATGATGGGCCTGAAGGAGCCCG
>JBCBWF010000572.1:0-2570 GCA_039817245.1 Pseudomonadota bacterium
CCTTGCGCTTCAGCGCAAGGTCCGAGAGAACCGGCAGGATGGCCGGCGCTTGGTGGTACGCTGAGGGCGAAACCGAGCGACAGGCCTACAGACAGAGGAAGCGCGCAGGATCACGCGAGCAAGAGGACCCCGCTCTCAGCCGTTGCGTCGTCGCGCAAATCCATCTCCGTACTGGTCGCGAACCCGACGATGACATCCTCGCGGCCAACGGCGCCGCTTTGAAGGAGGTTGCTCCAGTATGCGAAGCCCGCGTCATCCGGCGACCGATCAAAGCCGCTGTCGTAGGTGCGGGTGAGAAAGGCCGAATCGTCGAGGGTGTCACCGCCGAGCGCGCCGTACTCCGCGCCCTCCAGGAAGCTCAGCGCGACTTCGACGAGCGTGAGGCCGGCATCGAGGGCTTCGCGCCAGAATGTCATCCCGGCGAGGTCGTAATCCCGGTCGAGGCTGACTGAATATATCCGCGCCAAGGCCACGGCCTCAGCGCTGTTGTCGACCGCGAGGGTGTTGTCCTCGAAAAGGAAGGTCTCGATCGACTGCGCCTGTAGCGGCAATCCCTCAGAGGCCCTGATCTCGAAGCCGCCGTCCGATGCCGCGATCGTGGTGTCTTCGAGCGACGCAGGGAGCATCAGGCTGTCGCGGCCATCGAGGCCATCGACGCGCCGAAGAACGTCGAAGTCGGGGACCGCCAAAGCGTCCGGCCCCGCGGTACCGGTGATAGCCTCGCCGCCGAACGCCTCAGCCAGTGTCAGCGTCGTAAGATCCGTCTCCGGATCGTAATCGAGCACGAAGCTCTCGGCGTCGAATGGGATGTCCGGGTTGTCGTAGAGCCCGCCTGAGAGCGTCACCACAAGGTCGGTTTCAGGCCCATCCTTGCGATCGATCTCGACGACGACGGAGCCGCGGCGCACCTCATTGACGGCGCCTGAGCGCCCGCCACCACCGAACTGAAGGGCGTTGCCTACGCCGAACCCTATAATCTGAACCGACTCCGTCTCGCTCGGCACCTCGGCGCCGCCGTTGTCGTTGCCCTCGAAGTTGACGCTCCAACTCGGCACGCTGGGCCCGCGGATCACCGGGACCATCGTCATCATCTGCGGCACGTTGCGCACGATGATCTCTTGCGGCGCACTCTCCACGGTTGACCCTGCGACCGCCGGGGCGGCGACCACTTCGACCGTCACATCGCCGTCGGACACGAAATCGATGCTCCCCTGCAGGGTGAAGCTCGCCCCGGTCTTGCCCGCAGGGATCGTGACGCTCGCCGGCAGGCCCAGCTCGTCCGAGGGCGACGCGGAGAACGTGACGACGAAAGGGGCGGCCGGGGCAACGTCCAGAAACACGCTCCCGGTCGTGCTCTCGCCTTCGTCCACCGCGGCGGTATCGAGCTGAAGATCGATCTGCTGGCGGCGGATGATCTCGACAGGGAAGCTGCCGATCGAGCTCGTGCCGTCGTTCGAGTTCGCGCGCGCCGCCAACGTGATGGTCCGGCTGTCGCTGCTGAAGGGCACGAGGCTGAGAAGCGATGTGCCGTCCGTGACGATGGTGCGCCCATCGGGGCCGAGGGCGAAGCCGTCGGTCAGGATTTCGTAGGTCACGGCGCTGCCCGGGTCCGGGTCGATGGCCCGCAGGCTAATACCCACCGAGCGGCCTGCAGCTCCATCGACTAGCGCCTTGTTCGGTTGGACATCGCTGTCCAACAGGGGGCCCACAGGCGTCGTCGGCGCCGTGACATCGATCTGGAAGCTCTCGGTGCGCCGCGAGCCGTCGCTCGAAACGGCCGTGATGGGCAGGGTGATGGCCGGCTCGGATAGGCTGTTGAAGACCGCGCTCGACGTCGTCCTCACGACACCGGCGCCACCCTCGTCCACGACCACGAAGCGGACATTGTCGCCAAGCTCGAAGCTGATACTCTGGTTCAGATCGGTGTCGGTCGCGAAGAGCGAGATGCCCACGGGGGTGCCCGGCGGAGCGTTCTCGGCGACCTCGTTGCGAGAGAAGTCGCCGTCGAAGAAGCTCTCGATGGGCTCGTTGGCATCTGCGATGGCAATCGTGAAGGTGCTGCTGAGCTTGCGCCCGATCGTACCGCTTGAGAAGATCTGGAGCGGGGTGACGGTCACATCGACCGAGGGTTCGGTTTCGTGATTCAACACGCCCGTGCCCGACACGGTGACCACGCCCGCCGCATCGATGGCGAAGCGCGGATCGTCGATCTCGTAGTCATTGACCTCGGAGGTGGCGTCCCGATCGCGCGCGAAGGCGGTCAGCCCGGTGTAGGTGCCGGGGGCGGCATCCTCCAGAACGCTGTTCGCTGTGCCCGGATCACTGTCAATCGGTACTTCGGGGACAAACTCATCGATGTCGAGCACGTCGAACTGCAAGGGCAGCGTGGCCGTGGTGCCGTCGGAGATGACTGCAGTCGCTACTGGACTGCCCCCACCGAGTGGTCCGACTGAATTGTTAGTGCATGACCGGCCTTTGGTCGATGGGGATGGTCGTTTCTGGTGCCGGCGGCCGGTAGCCGAGGGCGCTGTGGGGCCGGACGGTGTTGTCGTGGTGGCGCCACCGCTCGA
>JBCBWF010000584.1:0-2451 GCA_039817245.1 Pseudomonadota bacterium
CCGAGCATCTCGTGGGCCTCGGCGCGCGCCGCCTCGAGGGTGTCTCCGGGATCCTGGAGGACGATGCGGAGAAGGTGCGCGACCCGCTGATCGACACCGACGGCAATATCCGAAAGCTCGCCGATATCGAATGCGAGGCGATCGAGCGCGCCCTCGGCCTCTATCACGGCCGCATGGCCGAAGTGGCCCGCCGCCTCGGCATCGGCCGCTCCACACTCTACCGCAAGCTCGAAGAGCTCAACCTCGAGCGCAAACGCGCCTGACCCACCCCGGGGCGCGCGGCCCACACCCGCGCCCCGCCTGGTCGAACCGACAGCCCTAAGAACCACGCCGTAAGCCCGCCGCAACGCGGCGCCGGCCCTCCGATGACCCAGGAGAACCGTCAGTCCGCGGCCGCTCCCACCCACGTCAGGTTAGATCTCGGTCCGTGAACGGAAGGTGAGGGCCGGCATCTCACCACCGCGTCAGTTCCACATCAGGAGCGTTCGCCTTCGGTCCGCTCGCTAGCGCAGGGCGCTCGACGCCGGCGAAAGGGGATCCAGAGCCCGCCGGCGCGAGGCAGGCCATGGTCTCCACAGGCGTGTCACGCCAAGGCCACCCGACCAGAAAGCCTGCCAAGGGCGGCTCGGGAGCCGCCGGCGGCGGATCCCGAGCGCAGCGACCGATCGCGGCGCGCAGCGGCGCGATGCCGTTTCATTCGACGGCCTCGGCCGGGCGCGCTCAGCCGATCCGCATTCCCAGAGCGTCGAGATACATCTCCAGCAGCGCCTCCTCGTTCTGGCGCTCCTCCGCATCCTTTTTCCGCAGCGAGACCACCTTGCGCAGGATCTTCACATCGAAGCCCGTGCCCTTCGCCTCGGCATAGACCTCCTTGATCTGCTCGGCGATCTCCTTCTTCTCCTCCTCGAGCCGCTCGATGCGCTCGATGAAGGCGCGCAGCTGCCCGGCCCCCACGGTGCCCGACGCCACCCCTTCGAAACCCGTCGCCATATCGCTATCCGCCATGCCCGCCTCCTTGTGGCTGTTGCCGGCCCACGGCCGGAGGGGCCGCGCATACGGCATCGCCCGACGCCTTTCCAGCGCCAATCGATGCGCCCCGCGCGCGCAACCGCCCTGTGGAGAATCGGCCCGCCGGCCGCAGCCCGCAGCATCGCCTCCGGAGCCGCGGCGCTGGCCGATCAGTGCCCCGTATCCGCCTTCGCGAAGGCCGCCTTCTGCTCCGGCGTCGCCTCGGTCTGGTATTTGTCGCGCCACTCGCCATAGGGCATGCCGTAGACGATCTCGCGCGCGGCCAGCTTGTCGAGCGCGCCGCCCCGCGCCTCCACCTCTTCCTTGTACCAGGTCGAGAGGCAGTTCCGGCAGAACCCCGCCAGATTCATCATGTCGATATTCTGCACATCCGTGCGGTTCTGCAGATGGTCGCGCAGCCGCCGGAACACGGCCGCCTCGATCTCGGTGGTGTCGGTCTCGCTCATTCTCTTCCCCGTCAGCAAATCCGCCCGCGCAGTCCCGTCCTCAAGACCCCGGCGCGCGCAGCTTGTCCGAGAGCTCCTCGAATTTCTGGCGCAGCTCGCGATTCTCGAAGACCGCGTCGAAACCCGGGCTCTCCAGCGTCTGCAGCGACTCGAACTCAAGGGTCGCGTCGCGCATGATCTCGTGCAGCCGGAAGCTCGCATCCACCGTGCGCAGCGTGTTGTCCGCCACGCGCAGCTCCTTCAGCGTGCGCCGATGCGCCTCCGCCACCTCGTCGCGCTGGCGGCGCAGATACTTGCGGTAGAGATCGGCCGCCGCCGCCGTGATCGCCTGGCTCTCGAGATTGGCCTCGAGCGCGGTGCGCTGCGCCTCCGTCGGCCGGTCGCCCAGAAGGGCCCGCGTCTCCGCCCGGGTCTCGGCCACCGTGTCCTCGATCTCGCCGAGCTTCGGCAGATACTCCGCATCCACCTTGTCGATGAAGAGCTGCTGGGCATGGGCCAAAAGCGCGATCAGCGTGGTGTGGATGGCGTAGTAGCGCCGGGCCGTGCCCAGTTCCTCCCCGCTCTCCTCCATCACCTGCAGGAGTTCCTCGCCGATCCCCTTCACGACGTCATAGGCCGCGGCGATGCGCACGATGTCGTCGCCGGTCACGCTGTCGAGCAGCAGATCCGCCTGGTCCGGGGAGATCTCGGTGCCCGCCTCGGCCATCGCCGCGCGGAACTGGCGCTTGGCCTCGTCGATGGCCGCGCGGTTCTCCTGAACCTGGGCGCGCCCCTCGGCGATCTCCGCCTCGATGCGCTCGCGATCCTGCGCGCCGCCCAGCCGGTCCCAGAGGCCCACGCTGTCCGGCGCAACGATTCTGGCCTCGCGCAGCTCGGTGATCTCCGCCTCGGCCTCCTCGATCTCGGCGCGCCGCTCGGCGATCTCGCGCTGCAGTTCCACGATGGGCGCATCCGCCACCACCTCGAGCGCGGCCGA
>JBCBWF010000244.1:0-7878 GCA_039817245.1 Pseudomonadota bacterium
CACCCGCGCGGCGGATGCCGGAGGCGAGGACCATCAGCCGCTGAGCGAGGCGGCCTTCGCGCAGCGCGTCCCCGAGGGGGGCATCATCGTCCATTGGCGCTCACACGCTCTCGGCTCTGGCGCGCCAGCCGCGCTCGAGGATCAGATCGCGGCGGGGCGGGCCGTTGTGCTGAACGGCTCGCGCCAGAAGATCGCGGCGCTGGCCACCGAGCGCGACGACCTCGCGGTGGTGCATATCGATGCGCCGGAGGCCGTGGTGGCTGCCCGCCTCGCAGCGCGCGGACGAGAAGACGCGGCAGCGATCGAGGCACGCCGGGCCCGCGCGGCGCTGGTGCCCGTGCCCGGCGTGCCCCTCTTCGAGGTCTCCAACGAGGCCGGCGTGGAGGAGGGCGTGGCGCTGCTGGTGCGTGCCCTCAACAGCGCGGCGGACGCGCTCGGCTGCCGCTGAAACCGCAACCGCCCCGGCACCGCGCTGGCCTCATGCACCCCGACGGGGATAGGCTCGCACGGAGCAATGCGCGACCCCCCCGGACCCTGAATGCCGCGATTTCTGCACAGCTCCGATCTCCATCTCGGCAAGCCCTTCGGCCAGCTTCCGGCGGAGCTCGCAGGCCGGCTGACGGAAGCGCGCCAGGACACGATCGGCCGGCTGGCGGCGGCCGCGCGCGATGCCGGTGCGGCGCATATCCTCCTCGCAGGGGATACCTGGGACAGCGAGGCCCCGTCGGACCGCGTCCTCCGCCATGCGCTCGAGGCCATGGCGGCCGAGAGCGGCATCCACTGGTATCTGCTGCCCGGCAACCACGACCGTCTGCGAGAGGGCGGGCTCTGGGAGCGGATCGCGGCGGATTGCCCCGCCAATCTGCACCTGCTCCTCGATGAAGCCCCCGTCCCCTTCGGCGAGGATGCGGTGCTGTTGCCGACACCCTGCCGCAGCCGCGATCCCGGCCGGGACGTGAGCGCATGGATGGACGGGGCCGCGAGCCCGGAGGGCCTCCTGCGCATCGGCATCGCCCATGGCAGCGTTGTGGACTTCACGGCGGAGGATGCGCGCGCCACCTCCGCGGCCATCGACCCCGCGCGGGCGCGGCGCGCCGGCCTCGCCTATCTCGCGCTCGGGGACTGGCATGGCTGCCTGCGGATCGATGCCCGGACCTGGTACGCCGGCTCGCCGGAGCCGGACCGGTTCCGCGAGGATGCGTCGCCCGGCACGGCCCTGTCGGTCGCGACCGAGAGCGCCGAGGCGGTGACGGTTGAGCGGTTGCCGATCGCGCGGTTCACCTGGCTGCAGGCACGGGCGACCCTGCGCCCTGGCGAGCCCCCTGCGCCCGCGCTCGCGGCGCTGCTGCCCGGCGGGGTCGCGCGTCGCGACCTCCTGCTCGCGCTCCGGCTCGCCGGGCGCGCTCCGCTCGCCGAGCGGGAGGCCTGGGCGCAGGCGGTCGAGGCGCTGGCTCCGTCGCTCGCCCATTGCGTGGCCGACTTCTCGGAGGTGGAGACGCTGATCGAGCCCGAGGATCTCGATCGCATCGACCGCGCCGGCGCGCTGCGTGTCGCCGCCGAGGCGCTGGCGGCGGAGGCGGACAACGACGCGCTGGAGCTGGACAGGCGGGCGGCGGCGCGCGATGCGCTCCGCCTCCTCTACTCCTGGAGTGTCGAGGACACGCCGGATGCGGCGGCGTCCGGCCAATGAGGCTCCGCGCGCTCCGCCTCGCCAATGTCCGCCGTTTCGCCGATGAGGGCGGGGGCTCCGGCGTGGCGCTCGAAGGCATCGCGGACGGGCTCAACGTGTTCGCCGAGCCCAACGAGACCGGCAAATCGACGCTCTTCGACGCGCTCTACGCCCTCCTCTTCTTCAAGCACGGCTCGCGGCACAGCGATATCCGCGCGCTGGAGCCCTATGACGGGGGCGCACCGCGGATCGAGGCGGACATCGCCCTCGCCGGCGGCCGGTTCCGCATCGCAAAGCGGTTTCTGTCGCGCCCGATGGCGCAGGTCTTGGACCTCGACAGCGGCCGCGAAGTGGCGCGCGCGGAGGCGGCGCAGGACTGGATCGACGGCGCCCTCGGCCTTCGCGGGGCGGAAAGCGGGCCGGCCGGGCTCCTCTGGGTGCGCCAGGGGGCGGCACTCGGCCTCGACCCGGGCGTCGAGGCGCGGGAGGGCGCCCTGGCCGGCGTTGTGGAGGCGGAGCTGGCGGCGCTGACCGGGGGGGCCCGCATGGCGCGGATGCAGGGGCGCGTGGCCGACGCGCTGGCGCGGAACCTCACCAGCACCGACAGGCCCCGCAAGGGCGGCCCGCTCCAGCTCGCGACCGATGCCGCGGCGACCCAGGAGGCGGAGCTGGAGCGACTAGGCGCCGCGCTGAGAGAGCTCCGCTCGGACCTGGACCGCCGCGCCGAGCTTCGCCGCCGCATCGCCCGCGAAGCGGACCCGGAGGAGATCGAAGCGGAACGGGCCGCCCTTGCCGCCGCGCAGGAGCGTCTGGAGCGCGCGCGGGCGGAGGCGGGCCGGATCTCGGAACTGACGACCGCGCTCGAGCTCCGCCGCGTCGAACGGAACGGCGTGGCCGAGACACGCCAGCGCTTCGCCAAGGCAATCGAAACCGTCGCAGCCTGCCGCGCGGCCCTCGAGCAGGCGGAGGCCGCCGTGCCGGCGGCAGAGGCCGGGGTGGAAGCCGCAGAAGGGCGTGCGCGGAGCGACAGCGCTGCGGCCGATGCCGCGGAGGCCGCCGTTCGCGAGGCGGAGGCCGCCGAACGGGCGGGCCGCCAGGCACGCGAAGCGATCCGCTTGCAGGCGGAGGCGGCGCGCCTTGCCAAAGCGCTGGCGGAGGCCGAAGCGGCAGAGCGCGCGGCCTCGGCGGCGCTCGGGCGCGCCGAGGCGATCGCCGCAACGCCTGCCGGCCTCGAAGCCGCGGAGCGCGCCGCGGCCGATCTTGCCGCCGCGGAGGCAGGGCTCGCGGCGAGCCGGACCACCGTGTCCGTGGCGTATGAAGGGCCCGATGCGCCGCGTATTCGCCACGCCGGCGGCCCGCTTGGCGAAGGCGAGCGCCTGACCCTCGCGGAGACCGCGGCATTCGCGCTTCCGGGCATCGGCACGCTCACCCTGCAGCCCGGCAGCGGCGATGCGGAGGCCAAGGCCGCCCATGACCGCGCGCGCAACGCGCTCAGCAAAGCGCTCGCGCCGCTCGGGGTCGCCGACCTCGACGCCGCGCGCGCGGCCCTGCGAAACCGCGAGGCGGCTGAGACGGAGGCGAAACGGGCGGAGGCCATTCGCAATGCCGTCGCGCCGGACGGGCTCCCCGCGCTCCGTCGCGCCCATGCCCTCGCCGCAGCCCGCCTCGCCGAGGCCGGCCCGATCGGGGAGGATGACGCGCCGCCCGACCTCGAAGCGCTTGGCGTGGCGGTCGAAGCGGCGCGCAACGCGGCCGAGGGGGCGCGCCATGCCCGGGAGCGGGCCGCTCTGGCCAGCCAAGCCGCCACCGCAGCGCTCGAGCGCAGCCGCCGCGACCGGGCGGAGGCGGACCGAAGGCTGCAGGACGCCCTCTCCGAGACCGGCCCGGAGGCGGGCTGGGATGCCCGCCGGTCCGCGCTCGACGACGCGCTGAAAGATGCCGCCAGCGCGCATGACGCGGCAGCCCTGCAGCTCCGGCTGCTGCGCGAAGATGCCATCGACCCGGCCCTCGCCGGTGCGGATGTGAAACGGCTGAGCGAGGCGGCCGAGAACCGCCGCCTCCGCCTCGCCGATCTGCGCATGGAGGAAGCGGCCTGCGGCGGCCGGCTGGAGCGTGCGACCGAAGACGCCGTGGAGGAGCGCCATGCCCGCGCGCAGGATGCGCTCGGCCCCGCGCGCGCCGCATTGGCCCGCATAGAGGCCGAGATTGCGGCCCTCAAGCGCCTCGGCCAGGCGCTGGAGGAGGCCAGCGCGGGCATGAAGGAGCGCTACTTCGCGCCGCTCGAGCGCGCCCTGTCCCCGCTCCTGCGCCTCGTCTTCGACGGCGGCCGGCTGGCCTTCGACAGCGAGCGCCTGCTGCCGGAGACGCTGGAGCGCGACGGCCTGTCCGAGCCTTTCGGCGTCTTGAGCGGCGGCACGCAGGAGCAGGTCGCCATCCTCACCCGCCTCGCCTTCGCCGAGTTGCTGGCCGAGGGTGGCGAAGCGCCGCCGGTGATCCTCGACGACGCTCTGGTTTTCTCGGACGACGACCGCATCGAGCGCATGTTCACGGCGCTGCAGACGCAAACGGAGCGGCTCCAGATCATCGCCTTCACCTGCCGCCAGCGCGCCTTCGCCCGGCTCGGCGGGCATCCGCTCCGCCTCGTGCGCTGGCAACCGGAGGACTGAACGGCCCAACGCCTAGAAGTGCAGCACCAGATCCGCCGTGACACGCAGGCCGAAAACCGTGTCGTCGCGGTTCAGGAGGTTGCCCTCGATGCCGAGGCCCGCGATCGCGTTGTCGGTGATCCGGTAGCGCGCCCCGCCGCCGAGCGTGAGATAGGTCACCGGATCCGAGGCGCCGATATCGGCGATCTCCGCCCCGGTGAGGTTGGAGAGCGGCCCGCCCACGATCTGGTTGCCCCCGTCGAAGGGCGCGAACAGGTTGAACTCGACATAGGGGAAGAGGTTGTCGATCACCTGATAGTCCGCATGCCCGGAGAGGTGCACGAAGCTCCAGTTGTCCTCCGACAACGAGATCTGCGCGCCGACAGAGCCCTGCAGCTGCAGATCGCCGAGGATGTAGGCGCCTGTCACGAACGGATTGAGAAAGCCGTTGCCGGTGCCGTTCAGCTCCAGCGGACCGGTGCTGAGATTGCCTGCCGGGGCGGTGTATCTGAGGCCGGCCGTCGCAATGGACCCGCCCGCAGGGTCGTAGTGCACGGCGTATTTCACGCCGAAGGCCACGTCGTTCGGGCCGTCATCGTCTTCGAGCACATCCTCGAAGTCGAGGTTCGAATAACCGTCCGACGTCGCAATGAATGCGAACCGCTCCGTCAGCGCCAGGCGAAGCTGAAGGGCCGCGACATTGATCGTGCCCCCGTTGGACACGAAGCCGTCCGGGATCCGGTGGTAGATATAGAGCGGCTTTGCTTCGGTCGTGATGAAGGGTGTCTCGTTGAACAGCGGGTTCGTCACGGGCGGCACATAGCGCTCGAAGCCACCCTCGCGCAGCGAGCCCGAGAGCTCAAAGCCAAACAGGTCGTCCCCCATCGCTGGCATGGAAGACACAAAGAGTACGCTCAGCGCCGCGGCGCCAATTGGAAGTTTCATCACGGTTTCTCCTTCGAGTACGGCCGGCTCGTCGGATTCGTTTCTTTCGTCGACCGCGAAGCCTGAAGACCACAGCGGCCGTCACAGAACCTTGACATGGGTCAGACGAACGACCTGCGCTGTGCACTGCGGCATTGACGTCACGCCCGCGACCGCATCGGATGGGGACGAGCGGCGGGAGGACAGGTCGTGGGCTATCGCATCGGTGCCGATATCGGCGGCACCTTCACCGATATCGCGCTGGTCGATGCAGCGGGCGAGCGGCTGGAGATCGTCAAGGTCGCCACCACGCCGGAGCGGCCGGACGATGCGGTGATCGCCGGCATCCGCACCGTGCTGGAGGCGAGCGACGTCGCCACCGACGCGGTGGCCCATGTGGTGCATGGCACGACGCTCTTCACAAACGCCCTGATCGAGCGAAAAGGGGCGCGCACCGCTCTGGTCACCACAGCGGGCTTCCGCGATGCCGTGGAGATCGGCCGCGAGCACCGCTACGACATGTACGACCTTCACCTTGAGCGCCCGGAACCGCTGGCCCCGCGCAGCCGGCGCTACGAGGTCGCCGAGCGGATCCTCGCCGATGGCAGCGTGTTCGCGCCTTTGGACGAGGCCGGTGCGCGGGCGCTTGCCGAGCGGTTGGTGGCCGAGGGGATCGAGGCCGTCGCCGTCTGCTTCCTCCACGCCTATGCCAACCCGGCCCATGAGCGCGCCATGGGCCAAGTGCTGGCGGAGATGGCGCCGGGGCTCGCGGTCTCGCTCTCCTCCGACATCGCGCCCGAGATCCGGGAATACGACCGCGCCTCCACCACGCTGGTGAATGTCTATGTGAAGCGGATCGCGGAGCGGTATCTCGGCCGGCTGGCGGAGCGGCTGCGCGCGGAGCTCGCCATTCCGGGCCCGCTTTATGTGATGCAGTCCAATGGCGGGCTCGCGGCGGTCGATACCGCGGCAAGCCAGCCCGTGCGCCTCATCGAATCGGGCCCCGCCGCGGGCGCCTTGGCGGCCGCCCATTTCGCGGCGCGCCACGGCATCGCCGATCTCCTGTCGGTGGATATGGGCGGCACCACCGCGAAGGCCTGCGTGATCGCCGACGGTGCTCCGCTGATCGCGCCCGAATTCGAGGTGGACCGGCGCTACCGCTTCAAGAAGGGCTCGGGCCTGCCGGTGAAGACGCCGGTGATCGAGCTGATCGAGATCGGCACCGGGGGCGGCTCGATCGCGCGCGTGGATACGCTCGGCCGGCTCGCCGTGGGCCCCGAGAGCGCCGGCGCCGCGCCCGGGCCCGCGGCCTACGGGCAGGGGGGCACGGAGGCAACGGTCACCGACGCCGACCTCGTGCTCGGCTATCTCGATCCCGGCTTCTTCCTCGGCGGCAGCATGAGGCTCGACCGGGCGGCGGCGGAGGCGGCCCTGCTGGCCGGCCCGGGCGCATCGCTCGGCCTAGACGCGTTGTCCGCGGCACGCGCGGTACACAGCATGGCCAATGAGGCCATGGCCTCCGCTGCGCGCCTGCATGCGGTGGAGCGCGGGAAGGAGGCGAGCCGGCTCTCGCTCTTCGCGTTCGGTGGCGCGGGACCGGTCCATGCCTGGGGCATCGCGCGGATCCTGCGCGCGCCGGCGGTGATCTACCCCTTCGGCGCGGGCGTGATGTCGGCCATCGGGTTCCTCGCGGCGCCCGCCGGCGTCGATCTCGTGCGCTCCGCGCCGGCCCCGCTCGACGCGACCGACTGGCCGGGGGTTGCCCGCGCGGTGGCCGAGATGGCGGAGGCCGGGCGCGCGGCCCTTGCGGCCTCGGTGCCTGCGGAGGCGCTCACCACCCGCCTCGTCGCCGATATGCGCTACACCCGGCAGGGCCACGAGATCCGCGTGCCCGTGCCGCTCGCCGATACCGGGCCGGGCAACGGGGCAGAGCGCGAGATCGGTCCGGCCCTCGCCGCCCCGCTCGCTGCGGCCTTCGCCGAGACCTATGGCGCGCTCTACGGCCACACAGTGCCAGATGCCGCGGTCGAGGTCGTCTCCTGGCGCGCGATCCTCGAAGGCCCGCGTCCGACCCTCGCCCTCCGCCCGCCTGCGCCCGGGGCCGGCGCCGCGGCGCTGAAGGGCCATCGCGAGGCCTGGCTGCCGGGCACGGGCATGGCCGAGGGGCGCCTTGCCCCTGTCCCGGTCTACGACCGCTACGCCCTCGCGCCCGGCACCGCGCTCGAAGGCCCCGCGATCATCGAGGAGCGCGAATCCACCGTCGTCATCACCGATCCGGCCCGCATCCGCGTGGATGAGACCGGCAACCTCATCGCAGAACGCGCCCCATGACGCGCCCCGGAATGACGCGCCCCGGCCCGCCGCCGGAGCGGCTCGAGACCGCGCATCTTCTCCTCCGCCGCACGCGACCCGCGGATGCCCCGGCGCTCTATGCCCAGTTCGGCGGCGACCCGCAGGTGACCCGCTTCCTGAGCTGGCGCCCGCACGCCTCGCCGGAGGCGACCGCAGCCGTCCTCGCCGAGTTCGACACCGCCTGGGACACGGGCCGCGAGCATGTCTGCGCCATCTGCCCGCTGGGTTCCGAAGACCGACCGATGGGCACGATCAGCCTCCGCCCCCAGGGCCATATCGTCGAGTTCA
>JBCBWF010000363.1:0-5113 GCA_039817245.1 Pseudomonadota bacterium
CGACCTCGGCCTCCGACATCTCCGCGATATCCGTCGCGCCCGGTGCCGGCGCGCTCGGCTGGGGCTCCGGCTGGGGCTCCGGCTGGGGCTCTTCAGGAGCCTCCGACGCCCCATCGCCGACTGCCCCGCTGCCGATCGCCGCGTCGAGATAGGCGGCGATCGCCTCCACGGTGGGGTGGTCGAAGGCGAGCGTTGCGGGAAGGGGCGCGGGCAGGGCGAGGCCCTCGGCCAGCATGCCGCGCAGCTTCACCGCCATGAGCGAGTCGAGGCCGAGATCCATCAGCCGCTCATGCCGCCCCGGCAGATCGCCCGTCTCGCGCCGGAGCACCCGGGCGACGCACAGCCGCACACGGTCGCGCAGCCGGTCGAGCCGTTCCGCGGGGGTCAGCGTGTCGAGGTCGAGGGCGAGCGCCTCAGCCTCAGCCTCTGCCTCGGCCGATTGCGTGGCGGCGGCGCCCGGCTCCTGCCGCGCCCCGAGCGCCGCGTCGCCGGGCATGCGGGCGAGGATGAGGTGCTGGCCGAGGGTCGTGGCGGGCGAGCCCTCCCCCGGCCAGGCGCGCGCCTCGGCGAACCCCGCGGCCTCGAGCGCCCCGCACCACGCGGCGGGGCCGAGCAACGGGTGATCGCCGCGCAAATCGTCCTCGAAACGCTGCCATCCCTCGATCAGGCCGGTGGTGATGTCGAACCAGTCGAAATGCTCGGTCGATTCGACCAGCATGAGGAGCCCGCCTGGGCGCAGGAGGCGTCCGAGACGCGCGAGCGCCGCCGGCAGGTTCCGGCTGGCATGGACGGCATTGGCCGAGGCGATCAGGTCGAAGCTGCCGGGCTCGAGCCCCTGCTCGGCGGGGTCGCGCTCCATGTCGAACGCCGCATAGCGCATGCCTGCGCGGCCGGCGAAGCGCGCCTCGGCGCGTTCGAGGAAGAGGGGCGAGACATCGGTGAAGAGGTACTCGGCCGCCCCGTCCGGCAGGGCGCCGGCGATGGCCGCCGTGGTGCCGCCCGTGCCCGCGCCGACCTCGAGCACGCGGAGAGCGCGCCCCTCCGCCACGCCCGCGCCGAGCGCCTGCGCCACCGAAGCGGCGAGTGCGTTCACATAGCGCATCATCGCGCTCTCTTCGTAGAGGGCGCGGGCCAGGGCCGGGTCGCCGCCGGGGAAGAGCGTCTCGAGCGGGCTCGCCTCGCCGCGGAGCACCGGCCCCGCCAGACCCGCGGCATGGCGGACATAGTCGAGGAGCGGGCGGTTGTCCGCGAAGAGCGCTTCGGCCTCCTGCCAGAGCGCGGGCAGGTCCGGCGCCGGCAGGGGGGCGGGGGCGGCGAAACGGCCCTCGGCCTCCGAGAGCGCGCCGGTGGCCGCGACATGGCGGAGCCAGCGGCGCAGGAGCCGCAGGTACTGCGCATCCGCGCCGAGCGCTGCGGCCAGCTCCTCGGCGGTGGCCGAACTGCCGGCTCTGTCGAAAAGGCCCGTCTGGCGCATCGTATCCTGCGCCACGGCGGCGGTGATGCGCGACAGACACGCCCATTTGGCCCCGTAGGAGGCGACATTCAGATCGAGCGGGCCGCGGCCGGCCTGGGCATCCAGCGCGGCACGGGCCGCCTGCCACCGCGTGGCGCCGCCGCCGGACGCCGGATCGCGCAGGATCCAGTGCCGGCGCCGCTCGAAGGGATAGGTCGGTGCGTCGATCCGCCGGCCGGGCACCGCGCCGTCCGCGCCCAGCGCGGCCCAGTCGATATCCGCGCCGTCTGCGTAGACCCGGCCGAGGCTCTCCATGAGATCCGTCCAGTCCGCGCGGTCGCGATGGAGGGAGGGGAGCGGGACGATGCGCGCGCCCGCCGCCGTCTCGCCGGCCTGACCGAGCAGGACCGGATGGGGACCGATCTCGATCGCATGGGTGATGCCGGCGGCCGCGAGCGACGCGATCGCCCGGTCGAAGCGCACGGGCTCGCGCATGTTGCGCGCCCAGTAGTCGGGGTCAGCGAGCTCGGCGGATGCGGCCTCCGCGCCGGTGACGGTGGAGAAGAACGGGACATGAAGGGCGCCGAAACCGGCCGCCCCCATCGCGGCGCGGATGCCCGGCAGGGCGGGCTCCACATGCGCGGAGTGGGCGGCGAAGGGCACCTCCAGCCGGCGGACCCGCGCGCCCGCAGCCTCGAGCCGCGCGAGGGCGGGCTCGAGCGCCGCCGCGGGGCCGCTCAGGGTCACGCTGCCGGGGGCGTTGTAGGCGGCGACAGCGACGCTGCCGCCCGCTGCGGCCACCACGTCCTGCAGGAGATCGTCCGGCGCCGCGACCGAGGCCATGGCGCCGCCGGCGGGCAGCGCGGCCGACAGCCTGCCCCGCGCGGCTGCGGCGCGGAGCGCGTCGTCGAAGGGCAGGAGCCCGGCCGTGGCGGCGGCCGCGTATTCTCCGAGGCTGTGGCCGAGCACGGCCGCGGGGGCCAGGCCCAGGGTCTGCCAGAGCGCTGCGAGCGCGCCCTGCACGGCCACCAGCGCGGGCTGCGCGATCTCGGTCCGCGCCAGCGCGGCCCCGTCCGCCCCGAAGAGCACGGCCTCCAAGTCGAGATGGCCCTCCAGCGCCGTGGCCGCCGCCTCCAGACGCGCGCGGAAGATCCGGGAGGAGCGGGCGAGCCCCTGCACCATGCCCGAGTAATGCGCGCCCTGGCCGGTGAAGAGGAAGGCGACGCGCGGCTTCGCGGCCCCGTCGAACCGGCCTGCCGCGATGTCGTCGCGCACCCGTCCCGCGAGATGGTCCTCGAGCGCGCCTGCGAGGCCGGTCGCATCGGCGCCGCATACCGCAACACGGCAGGCGAAATGCGCGCGCCCGGCATTGGCCGTGCGGCAGACATCCGCCGCCGCCGCACCGTCGCGGAGCTGCTTCGCATAGCGCTCGGCCAGCGTGTTGAGCGCAGCCGGCGAGCGGGCGGAGAGCGCCAGAAGATGGCGCCCGCGCGGCGCGATCCCCTCGCTCGCGACCACGGGCGCCTGGCGCGGCGCCTCCTCCAGGATCGCATGCGCATTCGTGCCGCTGAAGCCGAAGGAGCTGACGGCGGCGCGCAGCGGCGCCTCCGCGCGCTCGCCCGGGAACGCCCTCGGCTCGGTCGGCACGGCGACCGGCGCGGTCCAGTCGATCTCCGGGTTGCCGGAGCGGAAATGCAGGTTGGCGGGGATCTCGCGCCGCCCGAGCGCCAGCACCGCCTTCGCCGCGCCGGCGATGCCTGCGGCGGCTTCGAGATGCCCGATCGCGGACTTCGCCGAGCCCACCACGAGCGGCGCGCCGGCGGGCCGACCGGCGCCGTAGGTGTGCTGGAGCGCCTGCATCTCGATGGGGTCGCCGAGGGGCGTGCCCGTCCCGTGCGCCTCCACATAGCCGATCTCGCGGCCCTCAAGACCGGCCGCGGCCAGTGCCGCGCGGATCACCGCCTCCTGCGCCGGCCCGTTGGGCGCGGTGAGCCCGCTGCTGCGGCCGTCCTGATTGATCGCGGTGGCGCGCACCAGCGCGAGGATGCGCTCGCCCGCCGCCTTGGCATCCGAGAGCCGTCGCAGCGCGAAGATCCCGCAGCCTTCGCTGCGCACATACCCGTCCGCGCGCGCATCGAAGGTCTTGCAGCGCCCGTCCGCCGCCAGCATGCGCCCGGCGGAGAAGGCGATGCTGAGCTCGGGCCGCAGGATCAGGTTCACCCCGCCCGCGAGCGCTGTGTCGCACTCGCCGAGCCGGAGCGCCTGGCAGGCGAGATGCAGGGCGACGAGCGAGGAGGAGCAGGCCGTGTCCACCGCCACCGCCGGCCCTTCCGCGCCCAGCACATAGGCGATCCGCCCGGCGGCGACGCTGTAGGCCGAGCCTGTGCCGTAATAGGGGTCGATCGCGGTGCGCTCGGCCAGGATCGCGCGGCCGTAATCGGTGTTGGCGATGCCGAGATAGACGCCGGTGCGGCTGCCGCGCAGGGCGCTCGGCGCAATGGCCGCATGCTCCAGCGCCTCCCAGGCGACCTCGAGGACGAGCCGCTGCTGGGGGTCCATGCTGTCCGCCTCGCGCGGGGCGATGCCGAAGAACTCCGCGTCGAACGCCGCCGCATCCTCGACGAAGCCGCCATGGCGCACGGTCATGCGGCCGGGTATGTCCGGGTCGTCGGTGAGGTAGTCGGCGATGCGCCAGCGCTCGGGCGGCACCTCGGTGATGGCGTCGCGGCCGGACCAGAGGAGGTCCTCGTACTCCGCGGGGCTGGCGACGCCGCCGGGCAGGCGGAGGCCCATGCCCACGATGGCGATGGGCTCGCGCGCCGCGGCTTCGAGCGCGCCGAGGCGGGCCTTGAGGCGGCGGATCTCCTGGAGCGCCTTCTTGACCGTCGACTGCGCACCATCGCCGCTGGCGGGCTGCGGATCTGGCATCTGGCCGGGCATCAGATCGGTCGGCGCGGTCATGGGGCGCGCTCCCGGCCCGCATCCTCCGCGAGTTCCTGCTCGAGGAGGGTGAGGGCCTCGGCCTCGTCCAGCGCGTCGATCTCGTCGGCCACCGTGCCCTGGGTCCCGTTCGCCTCTGCCGCCGCCGCGGGCTCCGGCGCCAGGGACCAGACCTCCGTCAGGCGGGCCGCCAGCCGGTCGAGCGTCGGGTGATCGAAGAGCAGCGTGGCCGGCAGCGGATGGCCGCCATCGCGCACGAGCATGTTGCGCAGCTCCACCGCCATCAGCGAGTCGAGACCCATCTCCTTCAGCGCGCGGTCCGGGGGGATCGGCGTGGCGGGGTCGAGGCCGATGGCGGTGCGCGTCCGGGCGGCCAGCGCCTCCGTGAGCGCACCCGCGCGCGCGCCGGCAGGCAGGCCGCGCAGACGATCCGCGAGCGTTTCGCTCGGCGCTGCTGAGGGCGCTGCCGTCGGCGCGGCCGGCCGGCTGCCGGCGGCCAGTCCTGCAAAGAAGCGCTGCTCGAGCCCCTTGGGTGCTGCGGCGAGGAACTGCGCCCAGTCGATCCGCGAGACCACCGCCTGCGCGGTGCCACGGCCGATCAGCCGCTCCGCCGCAGCACCCAAGGGGCTCGAGCAGCGCTTCTTTGCAGGACTGGCCGCCGGCAGCCGGCCGGCCGCGCCGACGGCAGCGCCCTCAGCAGCGCCGAGCGAAACGCTCGCG
>JBCBWF010000029.1:0-24575 GCA_039817245.1 Pseudomonadota bacterium
ACGCTGTCCAGATGCCCGCGGATCGTGGCCGGGTCCGAGACGAAGCCGTAGAGCGCGAAGAGCGCGCCCAGCATGGGGAAGATGGCGAGAAAGCCGTAGAAGGCGACGCCCGCGGCGATCAGCGTCAGCTCGTTGTTGCCCATCGCCTTGGTCGTGCCGAGCGCCACCGCCCACCAGTCCCGCCAGCCGAAGGCCCAGGTGCTGCTCGGCACCGGCGAGCAGGCGCGCTCCGGCAGATCCTTTGCCGGGTCGGTCATGGGTGCGTCGGTTACTGGTTCGTCGGTTACTGGCGCGTCGGTCATGGGCGCTCGCTCACGGGGCTCTCGGCCCTTCCTCGAAGGCTGCATGCCTACACCACCCGGGCGCGTCGCCCAACCCGGCGTTCAGCTGATCAGGCTGCGCGGCGGTGTCGGCGGGCGAAGCTGGCTCGCCCGCGGATAGGTGCGCACCCGCGGCACCCGCCCCTCCGCCAGGAGCCGCTGCATCCGCGTCCAGTACTCCACCGTCAGAAGCTCCCCATGCGCCTCGCGGAAGAGGCGGCGGAGCGCGCGCGTGGGCAGGCGCAGATGCGCCTCCAGCTCCTCCGGCAGGAACACCGGGCCGCTCTCGAAGAACCAGTCGGGGATGTCCTCCTCCCCGTTCTCCCGCCCGAGATTGGTGCGCACCTTCACCTCCGTAAGCGGCTCCACTGCGTCGTAGTCGAAGAGCTGCACGAAGCGCAGGGTCGACACGCCGTAGTTCCGCCCGTCCAGATCGCGGTTGAAGATGTTGGAGGCCGCGTTGTTCCGGATGCACTGGCCGAGGCGGATCACCACCGCCTCCGCATCCTCCGCCGAGCAGCCGTCGAGATAGAGGGGCACGGGCGTCAGCCGCCGCTGGGCGATGAGGTGGCGGAAGAAGAGCTCGTCGCCCTGCAGCGAGACGGTGGAGCCGGCCGCACTCAGCAGCTCCTCCGTCA
The DNA here is from genome assembly GCA_039817245.1 of Pseudomonadota bacterium. Classification (GTDB taxonomy): domain Bacteria; phylum Pseudomonadota; class Alphaproteobacteria; order Rhodobacterales; family Rhodobacteraceae; genus Thermohalobaculum. Next base: position 959 of record JBCBWF010000029.1, read on the forward strand.
GTGCCGCGCCGAAGCTCGCCCGTGGCAGCGCGAGGTTGGAGTAGATGATGTTGTCCAGCATCGAGCCGGAGCGGTTGATCTCGTGCACCTGGCGATACTTGCCGAGGACCGAGGCCACGCCGTCATAGGTCTCCCACTTGTAGTTCTCGGTCGGCGTGTCGCGGATCACCTTCAGCACATAGCCGAGCGTGCCTGCGGTGAAGCCGATCGCCACCGAGCCGCGGGGCCCAGGCGCATGGTCGAAGGGCACGCTGCTCGCCTCCAGCGCGTCGCCGATCTGCTCCATCACCGCGAGCTTGCCCACATGGTTGTAGCCCACGGTGGAGTAGTGCATCCCCGGCGGGCGCGAGGGCATGAGTTCCGCGAGCCAGTCCACCAGCGCGTGGTAGTCGGTAAGCGGCACGTGGAAATTCGCCAGCGTGGAGGAGAAGATGTGGCGCAGCGTCGTCTCCCGCAGGGTCACCGCGTCCACATACACCCCGTCCGGCCCGTGCAGCAGCGCCAGCGAGAGCGGATGCAGCGTCTCGCCGCCCGCCCCGTCCGCCTGCGCGATCTGGCCCACCACATAGGCGCCGCGATTGCGGTAGAAACCGGCCTCCGCCATGTCGATCCAGCGGATCGGGGCGGCGGGCGCGCCGAGGGTCTCGTTGATCCGTTCGGCGGTGAGCCGCGCGTCCTCGTCCCGGTCGCGCCAGCGCACATCGAGCCCGGGCAGGTCCAGCAGCCATTGCACGTCCCCCGCGGTCACGGCGCCGGGAATGGCGATTCGCGTAAGGAAATCCGGCCGCCCGCGGCCTTTGGGGCGGATGCGCTGGTAGTTCACCGGCGTCCAGGTGTTCTCGTAGACGCGCCGGCGGATGGTGGCGAGATAGGCCATCGCCATCTCCGCCTCGTGCCGGCTGCCGAGGAGCGCGCGATACCGCTCCTCCACCGTGTTCCAGAACCCGCCGATGCGCTCATGCTCGCTGAGCGCCTTCGCGAGCACCGGTGCGCCGGCATCGACGCTCTGCGAGAAAATCTTGATGCGCTGCTGGCTGAGCGCGACCGACCAGGGCCAGTCCCGCGTCTCGAAGGCGCGCTTGGCCAGCCAGGGGATGCGCCGCGAGAGCGCGAAATAGTCGTCGAACATCGAGAGCGCCACTGCGGCCAGCGCATGGGCTTTGGCGCGGTCGCTATCCGCGGCCTCCACGGTCGCGATGCCGGCCGTCGCGATCTGGCGCGTGCGCAACACAGCCCGCAGGTCCACGGGACCCAGGTCGCGCTCTGCCCCATCGGGAAGCGGCGCGCTGCTGGTCTCACCTGGGGCGCTGGTCTCTGTCCCGGCGGGCTCTGCCGGGGAGGGCGGCCCGCTCACGGCGTTCTGCCGGTCTCGGGGAGTGTCATGTTGTGAACCGGAGGCCGGCTTATCCGGCGAGCGGCGGTTCGGGCGGGTCGAACGGTGCCGACATGCCGCGCGGGGCAAACCGCTCCGGGAAGGGCAGGGGCAGCACCGGGAGCGACGGGTCGTGCGCGAGGTTGACGGGATCTGGCGCGCGGCTCGGGGCCGGGCGCGGGGCGGCGCGCTCTGCGTCGCCATCGGCCTCGGCCTCGGCGAGCAGGGCCTCCGCCCGCTCCGCGCGCGCCCAGTTCCGGGCGTTCTCGCGCAGGGTCATCATGAGCGTGCGTTCCAGCATCGCGACGCGGTCGCGCAGTTGGGACGCTTCCTCCTCCAACGCATCGCGATGGCGGCGTACGGGCCTCGACTGGTCGAACGGAATCACGGTCACAGCGCCGATTTCCTCCTCTTCAGCTGCAGGTCGATTACGCCACGCAGGTAAACGAAGCTTGATGTTCAGTTTCAGCGAGCCATCGTCGCGTCTCAACTGGCGTCCGCGCCGATTTATTCCGTCTGGTGGCAGCAACTTTCATGTCTGAACACAGTCTTTACTCTGCGAAACCGACGCTTCTCTGGTTGAGGCGCGATTTGCGGTTGGGGGACCATCCGGGATGGCAGGCGGCTCTGGCCGGCGGCGGCCCGGTCGTGCCTTTTTTCGTTCTGGATCCGTTCGTTGAGGCGCAATACGGCGCCGCACCGCTCTGGCGGCTCGGCCTCTCGCTCGGCGCGTTGGGCGAGCAACTGGTGTCGCGGGGGAGCCGGCTCATCCTCCGCCGCGGCGACGCGCTCACTGCGCTGCGCGCGCTCATCGCCGAAACCGGCGCCGACCGCGTCATTTGGTCGCGATGCTATGATCGCGCATCCATCGACCGCGATACCGCGATCAAGGCCGCCCTGCGCGAGGACGGCATCGATGCGATCTCCGTCAACGCCTCGCTCCTCTTCGAGCCCTGGACCGTCGAGACCCGCACCGGCGGCTTCTACAAGGTCTACACGCCCTACTGGAAAGCGGTGCGCACCGGCGATCCGGGCGAGCCGCTGCCCGTACCCGCCGATCTCCGCCCGCCGGAAAGCTGGCCGCGGAGCGAGCGGCTGGAGGACTGGGACCTCGGCCGGCGCATGGGCCGCGGCGCGTCCATCGTCTCCGCCCATGTCCAGGTTGGCGAGGCGCGCGCCGAAACGCGGCTCGAGCGCTTCCTCGACACCGCCATCGCGCGCTATGCCGCCGAGCGCGACCGCCCGGATATCGACGCCACCTCCGGGCTCTCCGAGAACCTCACCTATGGCGAGATCTCGCCCCGGCGCATCTGGACCGCGGGCCGCGCGGCCATGGAGCGGCTCTCCGGCCCCGCCGAGGAGGGCGCCGAGACCTTCCTGAAGGAGCTCGTCTGGCGCGAATTCTCCTACCACCTCCTCTATCACACCCCGGAGATCGCCGAGCGCAACTGGCGCCCCGAGTGGGACAGCTTTCCCTGGCGCGGCGAGAGCCCGGACGCCGAAGCCTGGCGCCGCGGCATGACCGGCTACGAGATGGTCGATGCGGGCCTGCGCGAGATGTATGTCACGGGCCGCATGCACAACCGCGTGCGCATGCTGACCGCGAGCCTCCTGACCAAGCATCTCATGACCCACTGGCAGATCGGCGAAGCGTGGTTTCGCGAGTGCCTCGTGGACTGGGACATCGCCGCCAACGCCATGGGCTGGCAGTGGGCCGCGGGCTCGGGGCCGGATGCCGCGCCCTATTTCCGCGTCTTCAACCCCATCACCCAGGCCGAGAAGTTCGACAAAAACGCAACCTACCGAAACCGCTTCCTTGCCGAGGGCCGTACGAGGCCACATCAAGAGGCGCTCGCCTTTTTCGAAGCGGTGCCGCGATCCTGGGGCCTCTCGCCCGATGCGGCCTACCCAGCGCCGATCGTCGGGCATCAGGAGGGGCGCGAACGCGCGCTCGAGGCTTACCGCAACCGCGCAGGGGCTGGCCCGGCGGGGGTCACGACAGGGGTGTCCACGGCATGAAGATCGCGATCGTCGGCGGCGGCATCAGCGGGCTCGGCGCGGCGCTGGCGCTATCCGAGCGCCACGAGGTCCGGCTCTTCGAGGCGGAGGACCGGCTCGGCGGGCATGCCTGCACGCTGGAGGCGCGCTTCGGCGATGCGGTGGAGCCGGTGGATGTGGGCTTCATCGTCTTCAACGAGCGCAACTATCCCAATCTCGTCGCCCTGTTCGAGCATCTCGAGGTGCCGACGAAGTGGTCGGACATGTCCTTCGGCTTCTCGCTGAGCGGCGGACAGCTCGAATATGCCTGCGACAGTGTCGGCAAGATCTTCGCGCAGCGCTGGCGGGCGCTCGATCCGCGCCACCTGGCAGGTTTTGCCGAGATCCTGCGCTTCACCAAGGTGGCCCCCGCCGATCTGGAGGCCGGCCGGCTGGAGGGCCGCTCGCTCGCGGACTGGCTGGCGGAGCGGCGCTTTTCCGCCTGGTTTCGCGACCGCTTCCTGCTCCCCATGGGCGGGGCGATCTGGTCCACCTCCGTCGGCGAGGTGCTGGAGTTTCCGGCCAAGAACTTCGTGCGCTTCTTCGTCAACCACGACCTGATGACGGGGCTCGGCCCCGCGCAGCGCTGGCGCACCGTCGATGGCGGTTCGCGCGAATATGTGCGCCGCGTTTCGGCACGGCTCGGCGAGCGCGCCCAGACCGGGCGCCGCGTCGTCTCTGTCACCGGCGCGGCGGAGGACAGGCCCGCGCGCCTGCGCTTCGAGGACGGCGCGGAGGAGACGGCGGACGCGGTGATCCTCGCCTGCCACGCACCGCTTGCCCGCGCGCTCCTCGAGCCGGAGGGCGGCGGAGATCCGGCGCAGCACGCGGCGCTCGCACGGCTGCGCACCAGCGAAAACATCGCCGTCCTCCATTCCGACCCCGCGCTCATGCCGAAGCGCCGGCGGGTCTGGTCCTCCTGGAACTTCCTCTCCGACGGCGCCGCCGTCGATGCGGTGCGCCCGGCGCAGGTGAGCTACTGGATGAACCGGCTGCAGGGGATCCGGCAGGACCGGCTCCTCGTCGTCAGCCTCAATCCCGCCCGCCCGCCGGATCCCGGCCTGACCCATGCCAGCATGGCCTGGGCGCATCCGCTCTACGATGGCGCCGCCTTCGATGCGCAGAGCGCGCTCGACGCGGCCCAGGGGCGGCGCGGGCTCTGGTTCGCCGGCGCCTGGCTCGGCTACGGCTTCCACGAGGACGGGTTACGCGCGGGCCTGCGCGTTGCCGCGGCCCTGGGCGCCCGCCCGGCCTGGGCGCGCGATCTCGGCGCCGATCCCCTCACACCCGCGGTCCCGCTGGCCGCGGAATGAGCCCCATGCCCGATCCTGTGCCCATGCCCGCGCCGCCCTGGCGCCCCGAAGCCTGCCTCTATGTGGGCCATGTGATGCATATGCGCCTGCGCCCCTTCGCGCATCGCTTCCGCTACGCCGTCTTCAGCCTGCTGCTCGATATCGACCGGCTGGAGGAGACCGCCGCGCGCCTGCGCCTCCTGGCCGTCGACCGTTTCGGCCTCCTCGCCTTTCATCGGCGCGACCACGGCCCGCGGGACGGCACCGATCTGCGCGCCTGGGCCGAGGCGCGCCTCGCCGAGGCCGGCCGCCCGCGCCCGGGGCGCATCTGGCTCCTCAGCTTTCCGCGCCTCCTCGGCTACGCCTTCAACCCGCTCTCCGTCTATTTCTGCGAGGCGGCCGAGGGCGGCCGGCTCGAGAGCGTGATCTACGAGGTGAAGAACACTTTCGGCGACCAGCACGCCTATGTGCTCGCGGCCGAGCCCGGGCGCGACGGCGCCGTCCGCCACGGCCATGACAAGGGGTTCTTCGTCTCGCCCTTCCTCGACATGGCGCAGCGCTACCGCTTCACCATCCGCGCGCCCGAGGCCCGGCTCGCGCTGCGCATCCGCCAGGCATCGCCGGAGGGCGAGTGGCTGATCGCCACACAGAGCGGCACCCGCCGCGCGCTCACGGACCGTGCGCTCTTCGCCGCCTGGGCCACCCACCCGCTCATGACGCTGAAAGTGATCGTTGCAATCCACTGGCAGGCCTTGCGTCTCTGGCTTCGCGGCGCGCGCTTTCACCGCTATCGCGGCCCGTATCCCGAAGGCGCGGACCGAGGCGCTGGGGCGCAGCCCGCTGCGGCCGATTAGCTCTGGCAGCGTGGTTGACTTTTCGCTTAAATCCGCCGCGGCGAGGACGAAAATGGAGCTCGGAATGACGATATCGCGGGACGCGAGGCAAGAAGGGCTCCCGCGCTGGTTCGAAACGTTCTTCGCCATCCTGCAGCGGCTCGAGCTCGGGCGCATGGAGATCGCTCTGCCCGACGGGCGCGTCTTCGTCGCCGAGGGCAAGGGGCCGGGCCCGATCGGGCGCATCGACGTGCATGACGCCGACTTCTTCTCGCGCATCGTGCGCGAGGGCGAGATGGGCTTCTGCGAGATGTATGTGGAAGGTGCCTGGAGCACGCCGGACCTGCAGGCGCTCTTCGATCTCATCATGCTGAACAATGACGGTGTCGGCCGCAGCTTCCCGGGCGCCGCATTTCTGCGCGCCTATGAGCGCCTGCGCCATTGGCTGCGTGCCAACACCCGCGCCGGCGCGCGCCGCAATATCAGCCACCACTACGATCTCGGGAACGACTTCTACGGCCTGTGGCTCGACCCCACCATGACCTATTCCTCCGCGCTCTTCTCGGGGCAGGGGGAGGATCTGGTGGCCGCGCAGCAGAACAAATATGCCGCCCTCTGCGACCGGCTCGAACTGCGCCCGGACGATCATGTGCTGGAGATCGGCTGCGGCTGGGGCGGTTTCGCCGAATATGCCATCCGTGAGCGTGGTGCCCGGGTCACAGCGCTGACAATTTCGCGCGAACAGGCCGCCTATGCCCGCCAGCGCCTCTTCGAAGCGGGTCTCGCCGAGCGCGCCGAGGTGGTGCTGCGGGATTATCGTGACGAGAGAGGGACTTACGACGCGATTGCGAGCATTGAAATGCTCGAGGCGGTGGGCGAACGTTACTGGCCGGTGTTCTTCGGCACCCTGAGCGAACGCCTGCAGCCCGGCCGCGTGGCCGGCGTGCAGGTGATCACGATTGCAGATCGCCTCTTCGATGGGTACCGAAGGGGGACGGATTTCGTGCAGAAATACATCTTTCCCGGCGGTATGCTGCCTTCGCCGGGCGTGTTGCGCCGGGAAGTGGCGGCGGCCGGGCTTACATATCGGGGGTCGCTGGAGTTCGGGGAGAGCTATTCGAGAACCCTGAGGCTCTGGCGGGAGCGGTTCAACGAGCAGTGGGAGGATGTGCGCGCATTGGGGTTTGACGAACGCTTCGGGCGGATGTGGAATCTGTACCTGGCCGCATGCGCGGCATGCTTTGTTGCCGGGACAACCGATGTTACGCAGATCGCTGTGTCGAAGAACGGCTGAACTTGGTTAACGCGCCGGTGGCGCGGGGAGGGTTGCGGTCCACGGGATCGTAGCAGCGGCGACGGTCCTCAAGGGCCGATGGGACGACGGCGCACGCGCCGGACGGGGACGAGCGGAACCGGAAGAGAGAGCGCGCAGAGGGGACGGAAAGACCCGGAATGTTGATCTTTCGGATCATATGCGCGGTTCTGATGGCCTGGGCGATCAACTGGGTCATGTCGCGTCCCGAGGCGGATTCGCTTCTGGTGGCGTTGCCGATCATGGGCACGATCGGTCCGCTGGCGGGCGCCGTGGTCGGATTCGTTAATCTGGCGAGCCGGCAGGGCTGGGGAGTGGTCGTCGCGGTCGCCAACGGTGTCTGGGCCGGGCTCCTCTCGATCGTTCTCTCCGGCGTCTTCTACGTTGTCTACGTGTCGCTCTTGGCGCTCTTCGACGGCATCATCCAGGAATTCGCGGACTTCATGCGGGTCATCAGCTCGGAGATCCAGCCGCTCTTCGATCTTGTGGTGAACATCCCGCTTGTGATCCTCACCATCACCGCTACCTCCGTGCTGGGCGTGTTCTCCGAACTCCTGCACTGGACGCTGGTGCGCATCCGGCGCAATCGGCAGGACCCGGACACGCCTTACGAGAGCTGAGCCGGCGACGCTGTCCGCGCGCTCCGCTCTCGGCGGCGCGGCGCGTGATCCGCGACGAGCGCGCGGATGCGCCTGGAGCGGGAGCCTGACCCATGCCGATCGCCGTTCTCGCGGCCTATGCCGCGCCGGCGCTGTTTCTGGCAGCGCTCTATCTGCCGCTCTTCACCTATGTCACGCCCTTCTACGCCGCCGAGCGCGGGGTCTCGCTCGCGGCGCTCGGCGCGGCCTGGATCGGCATCCGGCTCTTCGACGCGGTGAGCGACCCGGCGATCGGCTGGCTCTCCGATCGCACGCCCGGCCGCTTCGGGCGGCGCCGGCTCTGGCTCGCGGCCTCGGTGCCGCTGATCATCGTCGCCACCTGGCAAGCCTTCGTGCCGCCGGCCGAGGCAGGGATCGAGCACGCGGTCTTCTGGCTTTTCCTCCTCACCCTCGGCTGGAGCATGGCGCAGACGCCCTATGCCGCCTGGGGCGCCGAGATTGCGCCGAACTACCAGGCCCGCCTCGCCGTGACATCCTGGCGCGAAGCGACCGTGCTGGTCGGCACGGTGGTCTCCACTCTCCTCTATGTCGCGGGCGGGGAGGGGGGCGGCGGGCTCTCCTATGTGGCCGTCGGTGTCGGGATCGGCCTGCCGCTCGCCATGGCGCTCGCCTTCTGGCGCGTGCCAGATCCGCCGCGCGCGCCGGGGGCCGCCGCGGGCGGGCTCGACTGGCGCCGTGCGCTTTCCACCCTCGGGCAGAACCGGCCCTTCCGGCAGCTGATTGCAGCGTGGTTGGTGAACGGAGCGGCCAACGGGCTGCCGGCCTCGCTCTTTCTGTTCTACGTGACGGATCGGCTGGGTGCAGAGGACGCGGCGGGGCCGCTGTTCCTGCTCTACTTCCTGTCCGCCATCGCGGGCATTCCGCTCTGGAACCGGCTGGCGCGCGGATCGGAGAAGCACCGCATCTGGGGGTGGGCGATGCTCTATGCCTGCGCCGTCTTCACGGCGGTGCTGTTTCTCGGGGAGGGGGATGTGGTGGCCTTCGGCGTCATCACCGTGCTCACGGGCCTTGCCTTCGGCGCGGACCTCACCTTGCCTCCGGCGATTCAGGCCGATGTCATCGCGTATGACACGGCGACGACCGGCGCGGAGCGGGCGGGCATCTTCTTCGCGCTCTGGCAGGTCGCCACGAAAGCCGCGCTCGCGCTGTCCTCGGGGGCGGCCTATATCGCGCTCGACGCCGCCGGTTTCGTCGCGGGCGGTCCGAACACGGAGGAAGCGCTCTGGGCGCTCACCCTGCTCTATGCGGGCGTGCCGATCCTCCTCAAGGTCGGCGCCGTGGCCCTGATGTGGCGCTTCACGCTCGATCGCAGCCGGCTCGAGAGCCTCGGCGCCGCGTGAGGGCGCCGCAACTTCCGGCTGCATCGATTTCGCATTCTCGCGGCCGCTCCCACCCACGTCATTTTGGGGTGGAGGATGCGAACATCATATCAACATCTTGGGCGCGTTCGGAGTTTGGGAAGGATGAAACCATCAACCGAAGCTTCATGAGTTGCTGCCCACCATGACGCGGGAGGGAGCGGGAGCAAACGCACCGGCAGCGCGATTGTCGCGGCCTCGCATCGCCTTACCGGCGGCGCGGAAAGGCGTCCTCGGCCTGGTATGTGGCGAAGCTCGACAGTGTCTGGGCGTCGCATTCGCGTTGCAGTCGCGAATCTGGCTGCACGGCGGACACGCAGCGAAAACGCGCGCGATAGCCCTCCGTGACCGGGTTGGTTTCGATGGCGATCGCGGCGATGCCGGTCACAATGCCGCCCTGCCGCTCCACCAGCCGGATGGCGCCATCCATGGTGCCGCCCGTCTCCACCCACTGGTCCACCAGCAGCACGCGGGTGCCGGGGGCGAAGGCGGGGAGGCGCATCTCCATCTCCTGCGTCCGGCCGGAATAGTTGGTGAATGCCACCGCATCGGTCTCCACGCAGAGCTTGCCGGCCTTGCGTACCGGCAGCATCCCCACCCCGAGCCGCGCCGCGAGCCCGCCGGCCAGGACAAAGCCCATGGCATCCAGCCCCGCCACCACATCGATCTCGAGCCCCGCGAGATCCGCCATTAGATCGTCCAGCAGGTCGTGGAACGCCGCGCCATTGATGTAGATCGAGGTCGGGTCCAGCCAGGCGAACCGCGCCCCCTTCGTGTTGGGCGCCATCAGCGCGAGATACCAGCGCTCGTCCCGCGGCCCCTTATCCATGCGCCCGCTCTCCCATCCTTGCGCAGACCGCCATCAGCGCGCGCAGCCGCTCGGGCTCGATCCGGTAGAAATCGCCCGGCCGATTGATCCCCGTGGCCACGAGGAAGGCATCCACAGCCCCGTAGGCCTGCGCATTCTCCGGCGTGATCCCGGAGGCGACCGCCAGTGCGCTGCCCCCCAGCGCGTCCCGAAAGCGCGCGATCTTCCCGGTATCCGCCGCCTCGCCGGTCGCGACGCCGGAGGTGGTGACCACGTCCAGATGCGCGGCCCCACGGCGGGCGGCATCCTCCCAGTCCGCCTCCGCCACCGGGCGCTGCTTCTTGAAGGCGACGCCGCCGAAATAGAGGCCCCGCCAGCCAGCCGCCGCGGCCGCTGCGGTGCTCTCCTCCGCCGCCGGCTGGGCTTCCGCGCGTTCCTGGATCCGGGCATCGTCCGCCCAGTAGCCATCCACCCGGCAGCCTCCTGCGGCCAGCGCACCGAGCCGTGCTGCCGCCGCCGCCAGCGGCTCGGCCAGGAAGTTCACGCCGAGCCAGAGATCCGGCGCGGCTGCCCGCGCGGCCTCGATGATCGGGAGGAACCGCTCCGGCCCGAAATCGTGGTTGATGAGGAAGACCCCGCTCACCCCCTCGCCCTCGGCCACGCGCAGGTTCTCCCGCGTCTCGGCCTTGTCGCGCACATGGATCACCGGCAGCACCGCCGGCCCTCCACCAGACGGCGCGAACTGCGCCCGCAACGCCTCTCCTGTCAGCGCCATGGCTCCCCCTTCTGCCCGCATCAAAGCAGTCTGGGCATAGGGCTTGCAATCCCGCGCATCGGCGGCTCGACTGTTCTCGGATCCCGCAGACGGACCCGCCTAAAACGAGGGCAATAACGCCCGGACCTGATGACATGCGCAGCAGAGCCCGGCGACAGACAGGAGAAACCATGACCCGTCCGATTACCGCCAATCGCGGCCTCACCCGCCGCCATGCGCTCAGCCTCGGCGCGACCACGGCGCTGGCCAGCCCCTTCATCGGGCGGGCCTGGGCGTCGACCACCGAGATCACGATGCTCGCCTGGTACGGCCATGGCGAGCCCGACATCGTCGGCGCCTTCGAAGAGGCGAACAATGTCAAGTTCGTCCCCAAATACTATGCGGGCGGCGACAACATGCTGGCGCTGATCGCCCAGTCCCCGCCGGGCACCTACGATGTGATCCTCTCCGACGCCGAATTCGTGCAGCAGCTCAACGCCGCCGGCTATATCGAGCCGCTCGACGCTGGCGATTACCCGTTCGACGACATGCTGCACGAGGACTTCACCAAGTTCCCCGGCCACTGGTCCGGCGACACGCTGTTCTCGCTGATGGTCCGCTTCGGCCATCTCGGCGTCAGCTATAACACCACCGCCATCTCCGCCGAGGAGGCCCAGAGCTATGCCTGCTTCTGGAAGCCGGAGATCCAGGGCAAGCTCGGCCATTTCGACTGGCATCTGCCGTCTCTCGGCATGATGAGCCTCTATGACGGGAACGGCGCCGGCCTCTGGGATCTCGACGACGCGAAGTGGGAGAAGGTGCAGGCCACCACGATGAGCCTTCGCCCCCAGGTCGGCGGCTATTTCGACTATGGCGGCACCTTCAACAGCCTGAAGAACGGCGAGATGCAGGCCATGTGCGGGATCGGGGACTGGATCACCGGTGTCTTGCAGAAGGACGGCGCTCCGGTCGCCTCCGTGGTGCCGAAAGAAGGCGGCATCCAGTGGACCGAGAGCTACTGCATCGGCAAAGGCTCCGAGAAGGCCGACCTCGTGAAGACCTTCATGCAGTACATGCTCTCGCCGGAGGGTCAGGTGAAATCCGCCCAGATGGCCGCCTATCCCGGCTTTGCCATCACCAAGGCGGGCCGCGCCGCCCTCAATGCCGCCGACCCCAAGGAAGCCGAGCGCACCGGTCAGGTGGACGGCATGGACAACGACCCGATCACGCTCATCCGCGAAGGCCGCATCCACTACCGCGACATCCCCAAACAGCAGACGCTCGAGGACTGGAACGACTTCTGGTCGGAATACAAGAACGCCTGATCCGGTGTCCGGGGGCTCAGGAGGCAGCGGGCGCGGCTTCGCGCTGACGCTTCGCGTGCCGCTCATCGTCTGGCAGGGGCTCTTCTTCGTGGGGCCCCTCCTCTTCATGATCGCGATGTCGTTCTTCCTCGTGAAGAACTACCGCATGGAGGAGGCGTTCGAGCTCAAAAACTGGGCGCGGATGCTCTCGCGCGGCTATGTGTGGGACAGCTACTGGCTGACCATGGGCCTCGCCGCGCTCAACGCCGCGGTGGCGTCGCTGATCGCCTTCCCCGCGGCCTATGCGCTCGCCTTCCGCGCGTCCGAGACGGTGCGGCGCTGGGCGATCTTCATGCTGATCATCCCGTTCTTCACCTCCTACATCGTGCGCACCTTTTCCTGGTACGTGATCCTGGCGGAGGCGGGGCCGATCAATGCGGCCCTCGGCGGGATCGGGCTCGGCCCTTTCACCATGCTGAACACGCCCTTCGGGACGCTCGTGGGCTACCTCACGCTCACCCTGCCGCTGGTGGTGATCATCCAGACCGTCACGCTCGCCAATATCGACCCGCGGCTGGTGCAGGCCGCCGCCAATCTCGGCTGCCCGCCCTTGCGCGCAGTTCGCGCGGTCATCCTTCCCGCGGCGCGGACCGGCCTGATCGTCGCCGCCCTCTTCGCCTTCATCCTGAGCTTCGGAGACTTCGTGGCGCCCTATTATCTAGGCGGCTCCAAGCCGCCCACGCTGCCGATCCTCATCATCGACACCACCAAATCGGGCCAGCAATGGCCCCGCGCCGCGGTGGTGGCCGTGATCATGATGGGCACCCTCATCACCATCGCCTTCACCGCCCTCTGGCTCGCCTATCGGAGAGTGCGATGAGAGCCGTGCTCTGGATCTGGGTGGCGGCCGTCTTCGCCTTCGTCTTCGCGCCTATTCTGGCGAGCGTGGTGTTTTCCTTCAACTCCGACCGCTTCCCCACCATCCCGCTCGGCCACTTCACCACCCACTGGTACGAGACGGTGTTCGCCGATCCGGATGTCTGGTCGGCGGCGCGCACCTCGCTGGTCGTCGCGCTCTCGACCGCGGTGCTGGCCACCACGCTCGGCTTCCTGACGGCCTACACGGACTACCGCTTCCGCTTCGTGGGCAAGACCGCCTATCTCGCGCTCATCCTGCTGCCGCCGACGATCCCGCTCATCATCCTGGCGCTGGCCATGCTCGCCTGGTTCTCCCGCCTCGGGATCTCGGGACAGGTCTGGGCCATCGTGATCGCGCATACGGTGCTCACCGCCCCCTTCGCCATGGCCATCATCCGGCTCCGGCTGGCGCAGATGGACCCGAGCCTGGAGCCGGCCGCGCGCAATCTCGGCGCGTCGGAATGGGTCGCGCTCCGCCGCGTGGTGCTGCCCTGCTGCCGGCCGGCCATCGTCTCGGCGCTCTGTCTCACTGCGGCCGTCTCCTTCGACGAGTTCGCCGTGGCCTGGTTCGTCTCCGGCCTCAACAAGACCGTGCCCGTGCACATCCTCGAGATCGTGCAGGGCAATATCGATCCGCAGGTGAATGCCATCGGCTCCATGGTGTTCCTGACCTCCATGGTGCTCGTCGTGACCGCGCAGCTTCTCCTTGCGCTCCGCCTGGGGCGGGGCCGATGAGCGCGCTTGTCGAGCTTGCCGGGGTGGAGAAGCGCTTCGGCGCGGTCACCGCCGTGCACCGCCTCGATCTCGAGATCGCTTCCGGCGAATTCATCGCCATCATGGGCCCCTCCGGCTGCGGCAAGACCACGACGCTGCGCATGCTTGCCGGCCTCGAGGCGCCGTCCGCCGGCGAGATCCGCATCGCCGGCCAGGTGATGAACGATGTCGCGCCCCATGAGCGCGACACGCCCATGGTCTGGCAGTCCCTCGCGCTCTTCCCCTTTCTCAATGCCCGCGAGAATGTCGAGTTCGGGCTCAAGATGCGCGGGGTCGAGGCGGCGGAGGCGAAGCGGCGCGCGCTCGACTGGCTGGCCCGGCTCGGGATCGGCGAGATGGCCGAGCGCGCGGTCGAAACGCTTTCGGGCGGGCAGCGCCAGCGCGTGGCGCTTGCCCGTGCGCTCGTCACGGAACCGCAGATGCTGCTGCTGGACGAGCCCCTCTCCGCGCTCGATGCGCATCTCGTGATCCGCATGCAGGGGGTGCTGACGCGGCTCCAGCGCGAGCTCGGCATCACCTTCGTCTATGTCACCCACTCCCAGTCCGAGGCTTTCGCCATGGCCGATCGGGTGGTGATCATGTCCGAGGGCCGCATCGCGCAGGTCGGCCGGCCGCGGGACATCTACCGCGCCCCCGCCAACCGCTTCGTCGCCGAGTTCGTGGGCGCCAACAACATCCTGTCGGGCCGCGTGACCGATACGGGCGCGGGGCTCGCGGTGGAGGGCGCGGCCGGCCGCTTCCGCATTGCCGAGGGCATGGCGGGCACGGGCGAGGCGGTCAGCTTCGTCGTCGCCGCCGACCGCATGCAGCTTCTCCCCGACCCCGCCGCGCCGCCCGGCGAGAACACCATCCCCGCCACGCTCATCTCCGAGGAGTTCGTGGGCTCCGTCGTCACGCTGTTTCTCGAGGGCGCGGACGGGGCGGAGTACAAGGTCCAGGTCCAGGAACGCGCGCTCGCGGCGCTGGACACGGCCCCGGGCGCTGCCTTTCATCTGAGCTGGGCTGCCGAGCACGCCCATCTCCTGCCGCCAGAGTAAGCCCGAGAGAGGCGCGATGATCCGGAACCCGATCCCCTGGCCAAACGGCGCGCGCTGCGCCTGCGCGATCACCTTCGACATGGATGCGGACAGCCTCATCCATATCTCCCGCCCCGCGGACGCGCATGACCGGCTCTACCCCATCAGCATGGGCCGCTACGGGCCGACCGTGGCGATCCCGCGGATCCTGGAGACCTATCGCCGGCTCGGCCTCAAACAGTCCTTCTTCATCCCCGGCTGGTGCCTCGAGACCTATCCGGAGGCGGTGGAGGCGATCCTCGCGGGCGGGCACGAGATCGGCCATCACGGCTATCTGCACGAGGATCCGGTGGAGACGGGCGAGCGCCAGCGCGCCTGGTTCGAGCGCACCCTCGACGCCCATAAGCGGATCTGCGGCGCGGCCCCTCGCGGCTACCGTGCGCCGGTCTACAACGTGACCCAGGGCGTGGTGGATCTCCTCGTAGAGCATGGCTTTCGCTATGACAGCTCGCTGATGGCCGACGACATCCCCTACGAAATGGTCACGCCTGCAGGGCGCCTCTACGAGATGCCGGTGCACTGGGGCACCGACGACTGGCCGCCCTTCGCCCATTACGCCGAGATCGGCTACATGATGCCGGTGAAGGGGCCGTCCGAGGGGCTTGCGGCGTTCTGGGAGGAGTTCGAGGCGGCCTATGCGGCGGGCGGGTTCTTCATGCTCATCCTGCACCCGTTTCTGACGGGCCGGCTCGCGCGCTGGCGGGCCGTGGAGCGCTGGCTCGAGGGCGTGCTGGCAGAGCGTTCGGTCTGGTTCGCCCGGCTCGAGGACATCGCCGCGCATCTCGACACGATGCAGGCGGAGGGCCGCTACAGCCCGCGCATCGAGACGCTGCCCTATTACCCCGGCCCGGTTCTCGGGAAATGACCGCGCTGCCCCGGGCCAGACGCGAAGTCAGCGGCATCGCCGCGCTCTGCGCGCCGATACATCCCGCGCTCTCCTCACCCCTTCGGGGTTCGTCGAGCGGTGGGCCAAGCCGCGCCGGTTCGCCCGGCCCGATACCCTCGGCGCGCGCGATGAGGGGGAGGGGGCCGGATGGTGTATGATCCCGCGATCCCGGACGGGCCCGTTCCCGCGGTTGCCGCAGCGCCGGAGGGGCGCGTCGTGCCGGGGCGGCGCTACGAGATCCCCGCGCGCGAGGGCCGCGCCGTGCGCCTGCCCCGCGGCGCGGTGCTCGCCATCGAGAACCCGGCCGGCACCCAGGTGTGCGACTTCTTCGCCCTGGTGGACGGCTCGCCTGCCGAGATGCTCGGCATGGAGCAGACCCGCACCGCCCTCGGCCGGGTCTATGTGCGCGAGGGCGATATCCTCTGCACCAACCGCCGCCGTGCGGCGATCGAGATCCTGGAGGACAGCGCCGGAGCGCCGCATGACATCCTGATCGCCTGCTGCGATGCGGCGCGCTACGAGATGCTCGGCGCCACCGGTTACCACGCCAACTGTGCGGACAATTTCCGCGCGAGCCTTTCGGCCATCGGGGTGCGCCCGGTGCATGTGCCGTGCCCGTTCAACATCTGGATGAACATCCCCGTCGCGGTGGACGGTGGCTTTCGCTGGGAGGCGCCCGCCTCCGCGCCGGGCGCGGTGATCCGGCTCCGCGCCCATCTCGACCTCGTGGCCGTGATGTCCGCCTGCCCGCAGGACATGACGCCGGTGAACGGGCGCGACGCCGTGCTGCGCGAGCTCGCCTTCACGGTGGAGCGCTGAAGCCGCCCTCAGTCGATCTTCGCGCTCAGCGTCTCGCGGGCCACGAAATGCGAGCCGAGCACGGTCAGATGGCCGTAATCCTGATAGTAGAGCGCGGTATTGTCCGACCCGTCGGACAGACGGCAGCCCTGCTCGGTGCAGAGCGCCTCGATCAGCGACACATACTCCGCCCCGTTGCGATGGGCCGCTGCGCGCAGCGCCTCGTCGAAATCGTAGAGCTTGCGCGCGAACCAGGAGATCTCGGGCACGCCGTCGTCATGCAGCACATGGAGCGCCGCCACCCGCCAGGCGGAGGTGGGCCAGCGCGGGCCCGGCCCGACCACCACGATCTCGGTCTCCGGCAGATGCGCGCGGATATGCGCAAGCGTCGTGGCGAGCTTCGCGGCCATCGCCTCGGGCTCCAGCGGGTAGTCCCGATGGCCCCAGGCGGCCGCCATCATCACCTGCTCGGGCGCGGCCTCGAAGAGCCGCTCCAGCACGCCCGCATTGATCTCGTTGCAGTTGGTCATGTAGCGCGGCGTCGGCACGCGGAGGAGCGGCGGGCAGCCGGCGGTCGTGAACTGGGCGAGCCCGTCCGCCTTCACCTCCGGCAGCGCGGCGAGGCCCGGATAGAGCGCCGCCCCATGGCTGTCGCCCCAGAGAAACAGCCCCTCCTCGCTCGGTGCGAGGCAGCTCTCCGGATGGCGGCGCGAGCCCGGTTCCTGCAGATGGCACCAGCCCGAGCGCACCTCGCCGAGCCAGCCCTCCAGGAACTCGCTCTGGCCATGGGCGGCAGAGGCGAGGGCGACGCGCTCTTCCTTCGGGAACCGGAGCATCAGCCCGTCCGTCGCATGGCCGACCACGCCGATCGCGAGGAACCCGCCGGAGAGGGCTGCCGTGCCCGCGAAGATCCGTGCGCGCGTCAGGATCCGCCGGCCGCGCCGGAAAGGCTGCTCCACGAACACCCAGGTCAGATAGCCGAGCCCGAGCGAGGCCAGGGCGAGCACCGCATAGAGCGCGTCCGGCACCTCGTCGAAGAGATGGATGCGCGCGAAGGCGAAGACCGGCTGGTGCCAGAGATAGGTGCTGTAGCTGATGAGCCCGATCCAGACCATCGGGCGGAGCGACAGCAACCGCCCGGTCAGCGTCTCCGGCCCAGCCGCGGCGATCAGCAGCGCGGTCCCGAGCACGGGCACCAGCGTCCAGGCGCTGGGGAAGGGCAGGCCCTGATGGAAGAGCACCACCGAACCGGCGACCATAGCGAGCCCAAGCGCCGAGGCGATACGCGCGGCCCAGCCTGTCAAGGCGCGCTCTCCGCCCGCCGCGATCGCGAGGAGCGCGCCCACGCCGAGCTCCCAGGCCCGCGTCGGCAACAGGTAGAAATTGGCCGAGGCATGGCGTGTCGAGGCGTACTCGGCGAGCGCGAAGCTCAGCGCGGCCCCCACGGCCACCACCACGAAGATCCGCATCCGGCTGCTGCCGCGCAGCATCAGCAGCAGGAGCGGGAAGAACAGGTAGAACTGCTCCTCCACCGCCAGCGACCAGGTGTGCAGGAGCGGCGTCAGCTCCGAGGCCGGCGCGAAATAGCTGCTCTCCTGCCAGAAATAGATGTTCGAGGCGAACAGCATCACCGAGACCATGCTCTCGGAGAAGCGCTCGAACTGCGTCGGCAGCATCCAGAACCAGGCGAAGGGCAGACAGGCCGCGAGCACCACGAACATCGCCGGCATCAGCCGCCGCGCGCGCCGTTCGTAGAAGCCGACGAGCGAGAACCGTCCTTCGTCCAGTTCGCGCAGGATGATCCCGGTGATGAGGTACCCGCTGATCACGAAGAACACATCGACGCCGACGAAGCCGCCGTCGAAGCCCGCGAAGCCTGCGTGGAAGAAAATCACGCTCAGAACCGCAATCGCGCGGAGCCCGTCTATTTCCGGACGGTAGGGCATGGGACGCACCTGCAAAAAACAACGCCAGGGTGAGCGAAATCGACGACGCCCAACGGGCGCAGTGCCGAAGTTCAGTCCAAGTCGGGTATTTTGCGGCACAGTGCCGTGAGGGTTAAGTGGCTTGAACTCATACGATTCTCATAGCTTTCCGTCGTGTTCAAAACGGGTTTTTCCACAGTGTGGAAAATGGGGGGAGTCGGTGCTGCAGCCGCGCAAGGTGAGGGAACGATGCCACTCTAGGTTGCGTTCCCTCCCTCCTATGGCCGTAGGTTTCGCTGCAGCGCATGATTGTCATCGATGCCCTGCGCCGACATCCTTTCCGCTTGAGCCGCGCAGACCGGGGGCACGCCCCGGCGGATCGACCGGCTCGACGGCAAAGGGAGGATCGCATGGATATCGTTGCCCCGAACGGACGGGTCTCTACCTGGCTCGCAAAGTTTTCCGCAGCCCTCGACGCGCGCGACAGCGCCGCCCTCAAGGCCCTCTTCGCGGAGGAGTGCTACTGGCGCGACTTCGTCGCCTTCACCTGGAACCTGAAGACCATGGAGGGGCGCGACGCCATTGGCGAGATGGCCGCCGCCACGCTCGAGACGACCCAGCCCGCGAACTGGCAGATTGATGGCGACGCGACCGAGGCGGACGGCGTCACCGAGGCCTGGATCACCTTCGAGACCGCCGCGGTGCGCGGCCGCGGCCATATCCGCCTGAAGGAGGAGGGCTGCTGGACGCTGCTGACGACCGCCCAGGCGCTGAAGGGCCATGAGGAGAAGACGGGCCCGACCCGCGACACCGGCGTTGCCCACGGCGCGTACCGCGAACGCGAGACCTGGGCAGAAGCGCGCACCCGCGAGGCCGCCGAGCTCGGCTACAAGGAGCAGCCCTATGTGGTCATCGTGGGCGGCGGGCAGGGCGGCATCGCGCTCGGCGCGCGCCTGCGTCGCCTCGGCGTGTCCACCATCATCCTCGAGAAGAACGAGCGCGCGGGCGACAGCTGGCGCAAGCGTTACAAGTCGCTCTGCCTTCACGACCCGGTCTGGTACGACCACCTCCCCTACATCCCCTTCCCGGACCACTGGCCGGTCTTCAGCCCCAAGGACAAGCTGGGGGACTGGCTGGAGAGCTATGTGAAGGTGATGGAGCTCAACTACTGGACGCGCTCCACCTGCCAGTCCGCCAGCTACGACGAAGCCACGGGCGAATGGACCGTCACGGTCGACCGCGACGGCGAGACGGTGGTGCTGAAGCCGCGCCAGCTCGTCCTCGCCACCGGCATGTCCGGCGTGCCCAACATCCCCGATCTGCCGGGGCGCGAGATCTTCAAGGGCGAAGTGCAGCACTCCTCCCAGCATCCGGGTCCGGACGCCTATGCCGGCAATCGCGTGGTCGTCATCGGCTCCAACAACTCGTCGCACGACATCTGCGCGGCGCTGTGGGAGAACGGCGTGGACGTCACCATGGTCCAGCGCAGCTCCACCCATATCGTCCGCTCCGAGACGTTGATGGAGCTCGCCCTCGGCGCGCTCTACTCCGAACAGGCGGTCGCCAACGGCATCACCACTGATATGGCGGACCTCATCTTCGCCTCCATCCCTTACAAGGTGCTGCCGGCCATCCAGCGCCCGCAATGCGACGAGACCAAGAAGCGCGACGCCGATCTCTACCGCCGGCTTGAGGCCGCGGGCTTCCAGCTCGATTTCGGGGCGGACGAGACGGGGCTCTTCCTGAAGTATCTCCGCCGCGGCTCGGGCTATTACATCGATGTGGGCGCCTCCGAGCTGGTGGCCAACGGTTCGATCAAGCTGAAACCGGGCCAGGTCGCGCGCTTCTCCGAGACCGGGATCGTGATGGAGGATGGCACGGAGCTGCCCGCCGATCTGGTGGTCTTCGCCACCGGCTACGGCTCGATGAACGGCTGGGCCGCCAAGCTGATCAGCCAGGAGGTGGCGGACAAGGTGGGCAAGGTCTGGGGCCTCGGCTCCGACACGCCGAAAGACCCCGGCCCCTGGGAAGGGGAGCTGCGCAACATGTGGAAGCCCACCCGCCAGCCCGGCCTCTGGTTCCATGGCGGCAACCTGCACCAGTCGCGCCACTACTCCCAGTTCCTGGCGCTCCAGCTCAAGGCGCGCGCGGTGGGCATCCCCACCCCGGTCTACGGCCTCGCGGAGGTGCATCACCTCTCCTGAGCCGGGCGCCCATGGCCGAATTCCGTTGACGCCGGCGCAGCGCTCGCAAACCGTGTGGCGGGCGCTGCGCAAGGGAGAGGTCGGCCATGTCGCAATCGGTTCTTGAAGGTGCAGGCGGGCTCGCCCGCCCGCGCGAGGCCGCCGGCGCGGGCAGCCTCTTCGCCCCGGGCTTTCGCGAGACCTCCGCCTGGCTCGACGATGTCGGCCCCCCGCCGCCCATGGCCTCCGCCGCCCCTGCGGCGGCCGATGTCGTGGTGATCGGCTCGGGCTATACCGGGCTCAACGCCGCGCTCGAGACCGCCCGCGCCGGCCGCCACACGGTGGTGCTCGAGGCCGGCGACGCCGGCGGCGGCTGCAGCACCCGCAATGGCGGCCAGATCAGCACCAGCGTGAAGCCCGAGGTCGAGGCGCTCGCCCGCCGCCACGGCCAGGCCCGGGCCGAGGCCGTGCGCCAGGCCGGCCTCGACGCGCTCGACTGGATCGAGACGCTGGTCGCCCGCGAGGGGCTGGACTGCGACTTCGCCAAGACCGGCCGTTTCCACGCCGCCCACACGCCCGCGGCCTACGAGGCCCTCGCCCGCTCCGCCGAGGCGGGGCCGAAATGCGGCGCGGTGGAGGCCGCGGCGGTTCCCCGTGCCGAGATCCGCTCCGAGCTCGGCACCGACCTCTATTTCGGCGGCGTCGTCTATGCCCGCCACGCGGCGCTCCACCCGGCTAAGTACCACCGTGGCCTCCTCGAGCGCGTCCTCGCCGCCGGCGCCGAGGTGGTGCCGCACACCGCGGCCCTCGCCATCGAGCGCGACGGTCGGGCCTTCCGCGTCGCCACGCCCTCCGGCGAGATCCGCGCGCGCGACGTGGTCGTCGCCACCAATGGCTACACCTCGGCGCTCACCCCCTGGCTGCGCCGCCGCGTCATTCCGATCGGCAGTTACATCATCGCGACCGAGCCGCTGGAGCCCGCGCTGATGGACCGCCTCTTCCCCACCGGCCGGGTCACCAGCGATACGCGCAAGGTCGTCTACTACTTCCGCGCGTCGCCGGATCGTCGGCGCGTGGTCTTCGGCGGCCGGGTCGCGGCGGCGGAGACCGATCCGCGCGCCAGCGCCCCTCTCCTGCACGCCGAGCTCACCCGCATCTTCCCCGAGCTCGCCGGCACCAAGGTCTCCCATTCCTGGCTCGGCTTCGTGGCCTACACCTTCGACGAGATCGCCCATACCGGCTGCCATGAGGGGATCCACTACGCGATGGGCTATTGCGGCTCCGGCGTCTCGATGGCGAGCTTTCTCGGCATGCGCATGGGCCAGAAGGTGCTGGGGCTCAAGGAGGGGCGCACGCCCTTCGACGACCTGCCCTTCCCGACGCGCCCGCTCTATCACGGCCGGCCCTGGTTCCTGCCGGCAGCGGTCGCCTTCTACCGCTGGCGCGATGCGCGCGAGCTGCGCCGCGCCCATGCCGCCCATGGCTGAGATCCCGAGCGCGCATGGCGAGCCCCTCCGCCTCCGCCTGATCGAGACCTTCGCCACCCGCGATGTCGGCTTCGTCCGCGTCACGGCGGAGGATGGCACGATCGGCTGGGGCCAGGTCTCCACCTACAACGCCGACATCACCGCCACGGTCCTGCACCGCCAGGTGGCCCCCTGGGTGCTGGGGCAGGACACCGGCGATCTCGACGACCTGCTCGACCGCGTCACCGAGCGCGAGCACAAGTTCCCGGGCTCCTATCTCCGCCGCGCGCTGGCCGGGCTCGACACGGCCATCTGGGACCTGCGCGGGCGCCGCGCCGGCAAGCCGGTGGCAGCGCTTCTCGGCGGCAGCGCGGGCCGGATCCGGGCCTACGCGTCCTCCATGAAGCGCGACATCACGCCCGAGGACGAGGCCGAACGCCTGCGCCGTCTCGCGGGCGAGCATGGCTTCACTGCCTTCAAGGTTCGCGCGGGCGCGGAGGTCGGCCGCGGGGCGGATGAATGGCCCGGCCGCACGGAGGCGATCATCCCGACGATCCGCCGCGTCCTCGGACCCTCCGCCACGCTCCTGATCGACGCGAACAGCTGCTACGCCCCGCCCCGCGCCATCGAGGTCGGGCGCATGCTGGAGGCGGAGGGTTACGCCCATTTCGAGGAGCCCTGTCCCTACTGGGAGCTGGAGCAGACCAAGGACGTGACCGACGCGCTCGAGATCGATGTGACCGGCGGGGAGCAGGACTGTGACCTGCCCACCTGGCGACGGATGATCGAGATGCGCGCGGTCGATGTGGTGCAGCCCGATATCTGCTATCTCGGCGGCATCGCGCGTACGCTCCAGGTTGTGCGCATGGCGGCAGAGGCGGGCCTGCCGGTCACGCCTCACTGCGCCAACCTCTCCATGGTGACGCTCTTCACGATGCATCTCCTCCGCGCCATTCCGAATGCGGGCCCCTATCTGGAGTTCTCGATCGAGGGGCCGGATTACTACCCTTGGCAGGAAGGCCTTTTCCTTGCGTCGCCCTACCGCATCATCGACGGCCATGCGGAAGTGACCGAAGCACCCGGCTGGGGCGTCGAGATCGAGCCCGACTGGCTCGCGCGTTCCCGCTACGAGGCCAGCGCGGCACCCGACTGACCGCCCACTGCACCCACTTGCCCAGCACTGCCCGATCAACGCCCGCGCGACGCACTCTCGCAAACGCAGAGATGCCCGAGGCACACGCTCTCAAGGAGATGAACCGGTCGGCAGACGCCTTCCGCGGTCTACGGTCGCGGATCGATCGTTGGGTTCGTGATCTCGAAATCTAGCTCGCTCTCGAGGATCGCGCCGCTGATCGGGTCAAGCTCCAGGAACACTCTCACCCGATCGTACGACCAGGCCCCATCGTAGTGCACATCGGTCGGTTCGCCGAGGGTGCCATCTAGTGGATTGACTCCAACGCTTGGAACCCTCGGGAGCGTGCGGCGATGATGGCGTCGGGGTCGGCGCGCCAGGTGAAGGGCTTGGGGCTGTCGTTGTGCTCGGCGACGAAGCGGTTGATGGCGGCCTGCAGCTCGGCGACGGAGCGGAACACGCCGTGTTTCAGGCGTCGGCGGGTGAGCTTGGCGAAGAAGCCCTCGACGGCGTTCAGCCACGAGCTCGAGATGGGCGTGAAGTGGAACGTCCAGCGCGGATGGCGCGCGAGCCAGGCGCGGACCTTCGCGTGCTTGTGGGCCGCGTAGTTGTCGAGGATCACGTGCACGACCTTGCCGGCGGGGATCTCGCGCTCGAGAGCGTTGAGGAAGCGGATGAACTCCTGATGGCGGTGGCGCTGCATGTTCCGGCCAACGACCTCGCCGGTCAG
>JBCBWF010000322.1:0-5942 GCA_039817245.1 Pseudomonadota bacterium
CCTGTATGAAACCTGCCTCAACACCTGACGCGCCCCCTCGTGGGGCGCTTTTTTTTCGTCCGCTTCACCCGAAAATTTACCGGATCGCAGCGCCGGCGCTATCGCCATTTCATGCGGCCTCACTATGCTGCGCCGCACCGGGGCCAGCCCGGGGGCAGCGTTGCCCGAAATCCCGATCCAGATAAAGAGGGTGCCCATGTCTCTCAACGGCAAGGTCGCGATCATCACCGGCTCCAACTCCGGCATCGGCCTCGGCGTGGCCGAGGAGCTGGCCAAGCGCGGCGCACGGGTGGTGCTGAACTCGTTCTCCGATACGCCGGAGGACCACGCGCTCGCAAAGAAGATCACCGATGAGACCAGTTCCGAGGCCGCCTATATCCAGGCCGATATGAGCGATGGCGACCAGTGCCGCGCGCTGGTGAGCAAGACTGTCGAGCATTTCGGCAGAGTGGATGTCCTAGTGAACAACGCCGGCATCCAGCACGTTGAGAAGATTGAGGATTTTCCCGCCGCCAAGTGGAACGCGATCCTCGCGATCAACCTCTCCTCGGCGTTTCACACCACTGCGGCCGCCCTGCCCCATATGCGCGAGGCCGGCTGGGGGCGCGTGGTCAACATCGCCTCGGCGCACGGGCTCACCGCCTCGCCCTTCAAATCCGCCTATGTGGCGGCGAAGCACGGGATCGTGGGGCTCTCCAAGGTCGTGGCGCTCGAGACGGCGGAAGAGCCCATCTCCTGCAAAGCCGTCTGACCCGGTTATGTTCTAACACCTCTTGTGGAAGCGCAGATTCCAGATACCATGAAACAGTACGGCATGGATCGGGATACAGTCATTAGAGAGGTCCTGCTGGAGCGTCAGCCGTCGAAGGCTTTCGCGACCACAGAGCAGATGGGCGGCACTGTCGCGTTCCTCTGCTCGGATGATGCGGCGCAAATCACCGGCACGACCATCTCCGTGGATGGTGGTTGGACCGCGCTCTGAAGCATTGGGGGTACCCATGGCCGAACAGTGGCCAGAACTGATGGAAGCGGGCGCGCCCGCCTCTCTTCCCGCGCGCGGTGCACAGGATGTGGAGGCATTGCGCTCGCTTTCGGCGCTCAGCCATGAAGCGCGGCTCGATGCGTTCCGCCTGCTCGTGCATGCCGGTCACAACGGCATGCTGGCGGGCGAGATCGCCGGCCGGCTGGGCATGCGCCAGAACACAATGTCGACCAATCTCGGCATCCTCGCCCGCGCAGGCCTCGTGAAATCGCGCCGCGAAGGGCGCGGCGTGCGCTACCGGGCGAACATGGAGCGGATGGGCACGCTGCTGGTCTATCTGCTCGGCGATTGCTGCGGTGGCCGGCCCGATCTCTGCGACGCCGTGGTGCACAGCCTGCGGCTGAGCCCGGCGGAGGACGCGGAGGGCGAGCGGGCCGCGGAGCCGCCGGCGGATCGGACCAGCGCTGCGTGACGCAACCGCTGCCGCCGAGCCTTTACGACCGGCGTCCGCCGCCGCCCTGCCCGCCCCGCTTCAACATGGCTGCCCATGTGATGGCGGCGGCGGCGGAGACGCCTGAGAAGGACGCGCTCCTGGTGCTGGCGGATGCCTCCGGAGCCGTGGCGGAGCGGTGGAGCTATCGCGCACTCGACCGCGCGATCCGGGCGGGCGCCGCGGGGCTCCGGGCAGCGGGGCTCGCGCCGGGCGAACGGGTGCTGCTGCGCCTGCCGAACGATGCGCGCTTTCCGCTGCTCTTCTTCGCGACCATCGCGGCCGGTGGGGTCGCCGTGCCCACCTCTCCGCAGCTCACGCCCGGGGAGGCGGAGGCCCTGGCGGCCCGGGTCACCCCCCGCTTTGCCGCCATGGGGGAGGGGCTGGAGATCGCGCTGCCCGCAGGCTGCCGCGCCATCGGGCCCGCGGATCTCGCGGCGCTGCTAGACCACGCGCCGGGCGAGGTTGCCGACACGGCGGCGGACGATCCGGCCTTCCTGATCTTCACCTCCGGCACCTCGGGCACGCCGCGCGGGGTGCTGCATGCGCAGCGCTCCGCGCATGCGCGGCGGATGATGTGGGCGGGCTGGTACGGGCTGGGGCCGGAGGACCGCGTCCTCCATGCCGGCGCCTTCAACTGGACCTACACGCTCGGCGCGGGCCTCACCGACCCCTGGGCCGCGGGGGCGACGGCGCTGATCTACGCAGGGCCGCGCGACCCCTTTGTCTGGCCGCGGCTGGCGGAGGCGCATCGGGCGACGATCTTTGCCGCTGTTCCAGGAGTTTACCGGCAACTTCTGCGATATGAGGGCGATCTCGGCGCGGCCTTCGCCACCCTCCGTCACGGGCTGACGGCGGGCGAGCGCAAGCCCGAAGCGCTGGCGGAGGCCTGGCATGCGCGCACCGGCACGGCGCTCCACGAGGCGCTGGGGATGACGGAGGTCTCCACCTTCGTCTCCGGCTGCCCCGAAGCGCCCGCACGCCCGGGCACCGCGGGCCGGCCGCAGCCGGGCCGCGCCGTCGCCATCCTGCCGGAGCGCGCGGGTGCGGTGGAGCCCGTGCCTTGCGGCACCCCCGGCCTCCTCGCTGTCGCGCGCAGCGATCCCGGTCTGATGCTCGGCTACTGGCAGGACCCCGAGGGCACGGCGGCGGCCTTCCGGGGCGACTGGTTCGTGACCGGCGACCGCGCCGTGATGGATGCGGACGGCTCCATCACCCATCTCGGCCGGGCGGACGATGTGATGAACGCGCTCGGCTACCGCGTCAGCCCCCAGGAGGTGGAGGACGCCATGGCCGACCATCCCGCCATCGCCGAGATCGCCGTCGCCGAGCTGCCGGTGCGCCACGATCTCAGCCTGGTCGCCGCCTTCGTGGTGCCGAGCGGGGACTGGCCCGGCGAGGAGGCGCTCAGCCACCATGCCGCGGGCCGGCTCGCGGAGTATAAGTGCCCGAAATTATGGCTGGAAGTGCCGATGCTGCCCCGCACGGCCAACGGCAAGCTCATGCGCCGCAGCCTGGTGGAGGCGCACCGGCGCGACAGGGCCTGAGCCTGCCGATTAACGATCCCGTTACAGCAAGATCGGCGCTTAGCGCTTTCGGCGCCCCCCTGCTCACACTATTTTGGGTCGATGATTTCGCTCGTTGTCATATCCGACCCGATCTGCCCGTGGTGCTATATCGGGAAGACGCGGCTCGACCGCGCGCTGGAGCGCGTGGGCGTGAACCCGTTCAGCACCGCCTGGCGCATGTTCCGGCTGAACCCCGACATGCCCGCCGAGGGGATGGACCGGCGCGCCTATCTCGAGGCCAAGTTCGGCGGGCCGGACGGGGCCGCACGCGTCTATGGCCAGATCGCCGCGACGGCGGCGGCGGACGGGATGTCGCTCGATCTCGACGGCATCCGGCGCACGCCGCAGACGCTGGACGCGCACCGGCTGATCCGCTGGTCCGAGGCCTCCGGCGCGCAGGAGGCGGTGGTGAACGGCCTCTTCCGGCGGTATTTCGAGACCGGGGACGACATCTCTGAGCACCGCGTGCTCGCCGAGATCGGGGAGGAGGCGGGCATGGACCGCCCCGTGCTGGAGCGCCTGCTCGCCAGCGATGCCGATCGCGAAGCGCTGGAGGAGGAGGAGCGCGCAGCGCGCGAGATGGGTGTCACCGGCGTGCCCTGCTTCATCATCCAGGGCCGCTATGTCCTTCAGGGCGCACAGGAAACCGCGGCGTGGGAGCGCGTGATCGGGGAGATCAACGAGGCGCTCACCGCCCGTGGAAACGAAGACGCCGAGGCCCTGCACTGACGCGCACGCCGCGCCGGCACTGAGAGGAGAGCCCGCCCATGAACATGTTGATCGAAACGCTGGGCATGGTGTCGAGCAGCCCGCTGAGCTGGGGCGGCGTCGGCGCGATGCTGCTCTTCGCCGCCTATTCGCTGGTGGTCTGGTATCGCTGCCCGCATATCGCGGGCACCGCCTCGGTCAACCTCGCGGACGCCCAGAGCCGGCTCGACAAGCCCTTCGCGGCGGGCCCGCGCTACTTCTTCATGATGGTGCTCGGCATCGCGTCGATGCTCACCGGCCTCGCCATGATTGCCAATGATTTCCTACCTGTAAAAGGCTTTCTTATCGTGGTTGCCGGCGTCTTCGTCGTGCAGATCACCCCGCTCCGGCTGCGGCTGCGCGAGTCCTACGACCGGGTGATCGCGGCGGAATGCGAGGGGCCCGAGGCGGTCGAGGTGGCGCGGGACCGGCTGCGCGACGTGCATCTGTCGAACATCGTCGTCAACCTGTTCATCGCCATCGCGCTGGCCTCGGCGCTCCTGATCTTCTGAGTGTTCAGGCTCTTAGGCCGCGACGAGCGCGTCGCGGCCATGCGGGGCGTCGAGATCGAGCGCCGGGCCAACGGGCACGATGCGTGTCGGGTTGATGGTCTCGTGGCTCGAATAGTAATGGTCCTTGATGTGGTCGAGCCGTACCGTCTCGCGGATGCCCGGCCACTGGTAGAGTTCGCGGGTAAAGCCGGTCAGCGCCGGGTAATCCGCTATTCGCCTGATATTGCACTTGAAATGGCCGACATAGACCGGGTCGAACCGGATGAGCGTGGTCCATAGCCGCCAGTCCGCCTCGGTGATCCGCGCGCCCATGAGGTAGCGGCTGGCAGTCAGGCGCTGCTCGAGCCAGTCGAGCGTCTCGAAGAGCGGGTAGACGGCGGCTTCGTAGGCCTCCTGCGTGGTGGCGAAGCCGGACTTGTAGACGCCGTTATTGACTGTGTCATAGACACGGGCGTTCACCGCATCGATCTCTTCGCGCAGATCGGCCGGATAATAGTCTGCCTTGTCGCCGGTGAGGGCATCGAAAGCGCTGTTGAACATGCGGATGATCTCGGAGGATTCGTTGGAGACGATCCGGCCCGTCTTCTTGTCCCACAGGACCGGGACGGTGACGCGGCCGGTCATGTCCGGTTTCGCCGCGAGATAGACCTCGCGCAGGTAGCGCTTGCCGAGGAGCGTGTCGCCCGTGGCGCCCGCGCGATCGGCCTCGAAGGTCCAGCCATCGCTGCCCATGAAGGGGGCGACGGCATCGACAGAGATGTGATCTTTCAATCCCTTAAGGGCACGGAACACCATGGTGCGGTGGGCCCAGGGGCAGGCATGGCTGATGTAGAGGTGGTAGCGCCCGCTCTCCGCCGCGAAGCCGCCCTCGCCCGTGGGGCCGGGGCTGCCATCGGCGGTGAGCCAGTTGCGGAAGCCCGCCTCCTGTCGCTTGAAGGCGCCGCCGGTGCTCTTGGTGTCGTACCAGCTGTCCTGCCATTTGCCGTCGACCAGCAAGCCCATGGCGTTCTCCTTCGTGGTCCGAAAGCTGTGGTTTCTCAGCGTGTTGCCGCCTCCGAGGCGCGGGCCTGAAGCCAGACGGCGCTGGCGAGGATCAGGGCCCCGCCGATCATATGGTGCGGTTTAATTCGTTCTCCAAGTAGCAGAGCGGAGAGCAATACACCGGAGATTGGGATCAGGTTGAGAAAGATCCCGGCGCGACGGGCGCCGATGGAGATGAGGGCGGTCTGCCAGGCGAAGAAGGCGATGGCAGCGGCGAAGATACCGAGATAGGCGATCCCGACGAGATCCATCGTCGTGAGCGCGCGGACTTCGTCGATGCCGGTGAGGACAAGTGTGGGGACAGTCATGAGCGCTATCCCGATGAGAATCTGCGCGAAGAAGGCCGCGTCGCTCCGAATCTCTTTTGGCAGTTTCATGACCACACAACAATACGCCGCCCAGATGAGTGAGGCGAGGGCGACGAGAACGCCGCCGGAAAGCGACGGCGCCGCGCCATGAGTCGTTCCGGTCCCGGTTGCTGCGCCGAAGAACACGATGGCGACCCCGATCATTGAGATGGCCATGGCCGCAACTTCGGCACGGGCCGGCAGGCTGCGCAGCTCTACGCAGCGGATGGCGAGGATGACGAAGGGGGTTGCGGC
>JBCBWF010000066.1:0-17776 GCA_039817245.1 Pseudomonadota bacterium
GACTACGGCGCACCGCTTTTGGTGATCCCACAGCACAAACGCTCCATTTTAGGCCATTTCAACAGCCCCGCTGCGCCCCAACGGGCCGCCAGATCGCCAGATCCGGGATGCTTCACTTGATCCGCGCCCACCCGGTGCGCAGCGGGGCTGTTGAAATGGCCTAAAATGGAGCGTTTGTGCTGTGGGATCACCAAAAGCGGTGCGCCGTAGTCCTTAATTTCAAGGGGTTTTAGCTGGTTGACGCCGCCGGCGGCAGAGGACGTTTCGGGGTTTTTCGGCAGATCGATTGCTGCACGGCATTAAAAAGCTGGCTCAGGCGCGGGGGCGGCGGCGGTCGGGGTCGACGAAGGGTGTGTCGCAGACCGTGGCGGTGAAGCGCTTCATCCGCCCGTCGAGCTGGCCGAGCTCGACGCGGGTGCCGGTCTCCGCGTGCTCGACCGCGATGCGGGCCATGGCGATGGCAGAGGTGAGCGCCGGCGAGTGGGTCGCGGAGGTGACCACGCCCACGGGGCGCTCGCCGATCAGCACCGCGTCGCCGTGGCGGGGCACCTCGTCGCCGTCGAGTCTGAGGCCGCAGAGGCGCCGGCGCGGGGCCTCGCGCGCACGCAGGAGCGCGTCGCGCCCGGTGAAGGCGGGCTTGCGCAGATCGACCGCGAAGCCGAGGCCGGCCTCGAAGGCGTCGATCCCGGGGCTGGAGGCGCAGGCGAACTCTGCGCCGGGGGACATGAGGCCCGCCTCGATGCGGAGCGTCT
Organism: Pseudomonadota bacterium; assembly: GCA_039817245.1. Classification (GTDB taxonomy): domain Bacteria; phylum Pseudomonadota; class Alphaproteobacteria; order Rhodobacterales; family Rhodobacteraceae; genus Thermohalobaculum. Next base: position 753 of record JBCBWF010000066.1, read on the forward strand.
CGAGCGCCGCGCCGCCCATGGGGCGGATGCCGAAGGGCGCGCCGGCCTCCATCAGCGCGTCCCAGAGCCCGAGCGCATCGGCGCGGTCGCAGAAGAGCTCGTAGCCGAGCTCGCCGGTGAAGCCGGTGCGGGTGAGGAGGAAGGGCGCGCCCTCGCGGTCGCCGATCCGCCCGACGGTGCAGCCGAACCAGCGCAGCTCGGCGAGCGCGGGCATGTGCACGCCGGTATGGACGAGGCGCTCGAGCACCGCGCGGCTCTTCGGGCCCTGCAGCGCGAGGTTGGGCAGCGCGCCGGCGAGCGCCTCGATGCGCACGCGCAGGCCCCGGGCCTGGGCCAGGGCCTGCAGGGTGCGCGCGCTCTCCTCGGCCCCGCAGCACCAGCGGAAGAGCTGGGGGGCGAGGCGGAAGAGCGTGCCGTCGTCGATCACCGCACCGGTGTCGTCGCAGAGGAGCGTGTAGGTGCCGCGATGCACCGCAAGGCGCGCGATGTCCCGCGTCGTCGCCTGCTGCAGGAGGCGCTCCGCATCCGGGCCCTTGATGTCGTATTTGCGCAGGCTCGACAGGTCCTGCAGCGTCACCGCCTCGCGGCAGGCCCAGTACTCGGCGGTCTCGCCCCCGGGGGCATAGGCGGTGGGCAGCCACAGGTCCCGGGCCGGGGCGAACTGGCGGGTGAGCGCGCTGGTGCGCGGGTGGAACGGAGACTCCTGGCTGATCGCAGGCACGGCGCCTTCCTCTTGACGATACGCGACGGCCCGGCGGATCGGCGCATCCGCGCGGTAGATGCGCACATGCACATCGGTGGGGTTCCAGCCATTGATCGGATCGATGTCGTCCGGGCAGGCGGTGGAGACGCAGACCAGATCGTCGAGCGCGCGCATGGCCACGTAGTCGCCAGGGCGCGACCAGGCCTCGTCCGCGCTCAGCAGGTTGTCCGCCCGGTCGATCCAGGAGTTGAAGAAGAAGTTGATCGCCGGCCAGGCCGGGCGCGCGGCGACGCCGTAGGGCGCCATCGCGTCGGAGATGTTGTCGGAGCAGTTGAGATGGCCGGGGAAGCCCTTGTCCTCGTAGCCGCGCGCGGTGCAGGCGAGCGCGAAGGTGTCGTGCCGGCCGACCGTGTCCTGCACCACCGCGAGGAGGGGGCGCATCTCGCTGTCGTAGAAGCGGTCGAAGAGGCCGGGGCCGGGATAGGCGCGGCGCACGAGGCTGCGGGTGACGGTGCTGTCGATCATCCGCTCGAGGCCGGCCTCGAGGGGCGCGGCGCGGAAGGCCATGAAGTCGGAGCATTGCTGGCCCTCGACATCGAGGACCTGCACGATCTCGCCCCTGGCCACGGAATAGGCGCGCGCGGTGCCGCGGGGGACGGTGAACTCCTCGCGCACCGCGCCCAGCGGCGGGGGCAGGAGCGCGCCGCCATTGGCGAGCCCGTGGGGGCGGGGCTGCAGGCTGATCATCGCCTCGCCGGCGGCGCCCCCGGTGACCAGCGCCTCGGCGGCGACGGGGGCGATGAACCAGGCGTCGCAGGGCGCGTCGGCCGCGAGCACCAGCGCGCCGTCGGCCCGCGGCAGGGCGGTGACGGCGACAGGGCCCGGGGCGCCGCCCTGCGCGGCGCGCCAGGCGGTGAGGCGCGCGGCGTCGTAGAAGCAGGCCGACAGCGGGCGGGTGCCGCTGAGCCCGAGCGCCTCCGGGGCCGCGAGGCCCTCGTCGTCGAACACCGCCACGACCGGGTGGAAGCCCGCGCCGGCGGTGTCGATCAGCAGCAGATCCCCGGGGGCGAGGCGGAAATGGCAGGCCGCGCGCGCCTCCAGCACCGCCGCGAAGCCGAGGGGCGGGGCCGCCAGGCCGGGGAAGCGGACGCCGGGCGCCTCGACGGCGCCGTTTCGGATGGCGGTCAGGACCCGTTCGCTCATGGCGCTCTTCTCCGGCAAAGAATAAGTAGAAATTGATGAAACCGCTTACATATGTCAAAACGTTTTCAGTTTGTTATGGTGATGGGCAAATGAAGCGCAAATCGCCCCCCACCGAACCGCCCGCCGCGCCCGGCATGCCCGAGCGCCGGAGCCGGCTGCGCGATGTGGCCGAGGCGGCAGGTGTCTCGGTGGCCACCGTGTCGCGCGTGCTGAACAAGGCCACCAGCGTCTCCGACCGGACCCGGCGCAAGATCGAGGCGGCGATCTCCGATCTCGGCTACACGCCCAACCCGGTGGCGCGCGCACTCACGCATGGGCGCACGCGGGTGATCGCCGCCGTGATCCCGACGCTCGGGCATTCGATCTTCTCGCGCTTTCTGCATGCGATCGAGGACGAGCTTGCCGAGCATGGCTACACGCTGGTGGTGGCGACCACGCGCGAGAGCCCGGCGGTGGAGCAGGCGCGCACCCGCGCGCTGCTGGAGATGGGGGCGGAGGGGGTCATCCTCTCCGGCACCGAGCGCGACCCGGCGCTGGTGGCGCTGGTGAGTGCCTTCCGGGTGCCGGCGGTGCTGACCTCGGTCTACGAGCCGGGCGCGGCGTTTCCGACCATCGGCTACGACAACGCGGCGCTGGCGCGCCGGGCGGTGCGGCATCTGGTGTCGCTCGGCCATCGGCGGATCGCGGTGCTGCACGGCCCGGCGCTGCGCAACGACCGCACGCGCGCAAGGCTGGCCGGCGTGGCGGCGGAGCTGGAGGCCGCGGGCGGCGGGCGGGGCCGCAAGGGCCGCAGGCCGGCGGGCAACGGGCATGGCGGCGCCCTGCCCGCGGTCTCGGCGGAGTATGTGGAGGCCGCGCTCAGCGAGGCGGGCGGGTGCACGGCAGCGGCGCGCGCGCTGGCGGCGGGCGGGGCCTGCGGCGCGCGGCCGACGGCCCTGCTCTGCCTCTCGGATGTGATGGCGCTCGGCGCGCTTTTCGAGCTGCAGCGCGCGGGGCTCTCGGTGCCCGGCGATGTCTCGGTGATGGGCTTCGACAACATCGCCTGGTCGGGGCATGCGGAGCCGGCGCTTACCACCATCGCGCTACCGGTGGAGCGGATGGGGCGCGCGGCGGCCTCGGCGCTGATCAACCGGCTGGAAGAGGGAGCGGAGATCCAGCCCCAGCTCCTGCCGGGGCGGCTGGTGATCCGCGCCTCCACGGGGCCCGCCCCGGCCGAGTGCTGCGCCGGAGCCGAGGAGACGACGCAACAGGGCACCGTTGTGGCGGGCGCAGCGGAGGGCCCGCGCGCGCTGGTCAAGTGAGGGATGGGCCAAGTGAGGGATGCCGCCGGAGAAGCGTCCTGGAGACGGGCGCTGGCCGGGTTGGCGCGGTGCCGTCTGCGGCGGTCCCGGGCTTGACCCGGGACCTCCTTGAGGCGCCCGGGTCTCGCGATGCCGGGGGCCGGAGGCGTCAGGGAGGCCCCGGGTCGGGCCCGGGGCAACCTCGGGCCGTCGCGCCCCCCTCTCAGCTCGCGGTCTGCACCGGGAAGCTCTGGCGGAACTCGCCGCCATCGGTGTCGTGGGTGTAGACCTCGAGGGTCTCCGCCCCGTTGTCGCGATAGGTGAAGCGGATCGCCGGGTCCTCGGAGATCGAGATGCCCCCGGTCATGCGGAAGAGCCGCTGGCCGCCCTGGGTGACCTCCATCTCGTCCACGAAATGGGCGGGGATGTGCAGGAGCGAGACCTGGTCAACCTGGAAGCCCGAATTGTTCGGGTGGCGCACCATCACCTGGGCCTCCGCGAGGCCGCCGGGCGCGGGGGCGTCGAAGCGACGGAGCTTCATCTTGCCGAGCGAGGCGAGCGCGGCGGCCGCATCCTTCGCCGCCGGGGCTGCGCAGCCGCCGGAGGCCTTCACGAAGCGCGCCGTCTGGTGGAGCGAGCCGTCATCGAGCGTCGCCACCACGCGGACATTGGAGTAGGCGTTGACGCGCAGGCGCGTCGACAGCGTGACGCCGCCGGCCATGGCGTCGCCGAACTCGAACTCCGCGGCGACGGGCGCGGGGTTCTCGTCCACGATCACGGTCATCGCGGTGACGAACCGGCCGGGCGCGGGGTCGAGGGTGATCGTGACCGGGACGATGGCCGCATCCGCGGCGCGGGTCGGGGCGTCGATATCGATCAGCGCCTCGGCGGGCGCGATCTCGGCCTCGGGCCAGAGCTGGTCGCGGATCTCGTTCCAGGCCTCGCTCGGCCGCTCCGGCGCACCGCCGGCATGGGCCGGGGCCGCAAGCCCGAGCGCGAGCAGGCCCGCAGCAAGGATCATCCCTTTCGTCATCGTCGCCTCCCTCATTATCGCCGCCTCCCTCTTCGTTTCCGGTTTGCCCGGTTGCCGGTCTGTCCGGTTGCCGGGGACCGCCCTGCGAGACGGGTCCGGTGCCGATCGGCCCGCCGCGGCGGCGCAGGGGCGCGCCGGCTCGACGGGTGTCGATTCGGAAGAGGCTACCACCCGGCAGCAGAATGCCCAAACATCACGGCGGCCGGATATGTCCCGCAGCGCGCTGACGGGGCCTCCCGGGCGCTCACGATCGCGTGAGGGGGTCTGGGCCCTGCGCCTCAAAAATTGAGACGGTTTCGAGAGTGCTTGAAACTTAGCGGCGGTCCGGCCAAGTTGATCCTGCAAATCCAGTGGAGGATATCGCTATGGCTTGGACTGCTCCGATCATCGAGGAAGTGACTTGCGGCATGGAAATCAACATGTATTTCCCGGCCGAGAGCTGAGACCGTCGGCTGTTCGCCGGCCCCGGCTGACCGGGTGCCGGATCTGAACAGCGGGCAAGGATACGGGCGCGCTTCTCTTGGAGCGCGCCCGTTTTCATTTGATGGACACGTCTCCCACGCGGAGCCGGGTCCGGCGATGACGCCCGACCAGACCCGAACGATGCCGGGCAGGAACAGCGTCCGCAGAGAGCTCGGCAGGCGGCCGGCGAGGGTTTCCGGCGCTTCGGTGAATGACCGTGCGCTGGTCCGGCCCTCGGTGCTGCGCAAGCAAAGTTCGGTGCGCGCACCGTCCCGGACGAGCGAGGGGTTTGTCGGCGGGAACATGCGCCAGCCGAAGCGCGGCGCCTCGACCAGCGCTTCGCAGTATCGAGACGCGGCGCCGGGGGTTCCCTGCGCCGCGCCATCGGCGGCAGGGTCTCGTCCGACGAGCCGCGGGCACGGATCGGCGCGGTGCCGCCGGACGGCCCTGTCGGGCGCTGGGGCGGGGCGCGGCGGGGCGCCCTGCCCTGTTGCTGTCGGCGGCGGGTCGGCCGGCCGGGTTCAGCAGCCGGCCTAGCAGGCGAGCTCAGCAGTCGGGGCGCAGGAAGGCGCGGCCGTCGCTGACGCCGACCAGGCTGAGCCGGCAGCCGCCGACCACCGCGGAGCCCGCATTGGGCCCGAGCGCCACCTGGCCCTGGCCGCGCACGAAGATCACCGCGTCCTCGCCCTGCATGCGCGAGAAGAACACGCTGGCCTCGCCGACCGTGCCGGTCTCGCCGACGCCGAGATCGAGGCCGGCCTCGCCCGCGGCGGCGCGCATGGCGTCGGCCCCCTCGAGGGCGGCGAGGGTCAGGGGCTCCGGCGCCGGCGGGGGCGCGGTCTCAGCGACGGTCGCAGCGCCCTCCGGGCAGGCGACGGCGAGAAAGGCGGTGCGCGCGGCGGTGCCGGCGAGCGCGATCTCGCAGCCATTGGCGAGCGCGGCCGCGCCCGCATCCGGACCCACGGCGAAATCGCCACCGCCGCCCGCGACATGGAGGACGGCGTTCACACCGTCCATCCGGCTGAGGAAGACGCGCGCATCGCCGGCCATGCCGCTTTCGCCGAAGGCGAGCGCGAGGCCGTCCGCGCCGATCTCGGCGGCGAGGGCTTCGGCGCGGGCGGCGGCGAGATCGGCCGCACTCGGCGCCTCCGGCGCGGCGAGGGCGGCGGTGTCCTCGCCCGGCTGCAGCGCGGCGAGTTCCACGGGCATCTCGGCGATGCGCGTATCGAGGGCGGCGAGGCGCTCGTCGATCGCGGCCATGGCAGCCTCGCTGCTCTGGCGCAGCGCCGCGAGCTCGCTGCGCATGCTCGCATCGGAGGCGTCCACCGCCTCGGCGAGCGCGGGCATCGCGCTGTTCATGGCGAGCACCGCCTCGCGCACCGCGGCGAGCTGCGGCATCGCCTCGCGCACCGCGCCGAGATTGCTGTCGATCTCGTCCATGCCCGAGGTCGCGGCGGCAAGATCGGCCTCGATGGTGCTCAGCCGCGCCTCCATGGCGCGCTCGCGCTTGCGGTCGTCCACATTGCCGGCGGCGCCCACGAGGACGCCGACGCAGCCGGCGACGATGGCAGCGAGGACGGTGTTCGAATCGGGCATGACGCTCCCCCTGATGGCTTTTGCTCTATTGTCTGTTGGATCGGTTCTCGTTCGGCCGGCGGACCCGGGTTCCGCCAGGCAGCCGGATGCGACGATAGCACACATCCGCCGGGCCGGAAGGGGCGGCGGGCCCGGATCGCGCGCGATCAGCGGCTGAGCACGAAGCCGGCGCCGCGGACTGTCTCGATCCGGATCCCGGTCTCGGCGCCGGAGAGCTTGCGGCGCAGATAGCCGATATAGACGTCGACGCTGTTCTCGGTGACCTCGCCCTCCATCTGCCAGGCCTCGGCGATGAGGGTGGCGCGGCTGACGGGCTCGCCGGCGCGGGCCATCAGGAGCACGAGGAGCGGCCATTCGCGCCGGGTGAAGCGGATGCGTTCGGCGCCCATGACGAGGGCGTGGCCCTCATGGTCGAGCACGGGCTCGACGATCCGCGCGGGGCGGCGGCGGGAGAGGGCCGTGAGCCGGGCGAGGAGCTCCTCGAGCTCGAAGGGCTTGGTGAGGTAGTCGTCCGCGCCCGCATCGAAGCCGGCGAGCTTGTCCTCCAGCGTCTCGCGCGCGGTGAGCATGCAGACGGGCGCGCGGCTGCCGAAGCGGCGCAGCGCCTTGCAGAAGGCGGCACCGTCGCCGTCGGGCAGCATGCGGTCGAGGACCACGATGTCGTGGGTGAGGCTGCGGGCGGCGGCGGTGGCGCTCTTGAGGTCGCGCACCCAGTCGACGCGGTAGCCCTCCGCGGCGAGGCCGCGCTCGAGCATGCGGCCGATGCCGGTATCGTCCTCGACGAGGAGGAGGCTGGGGCGCTCGGCTGTGCTCACGGGGCGGCCCCGGGCAGCGGCAGGGCGACGCGCAGGACGGCGCCGCCGCCCGCGCGGTTGCGCGCGCCGGCGCTGCCGCCATGCGCCTCGGCGACCCAGCGGACAATGGCGAGGCCGAGCCCTGCCCCGCCGCTGCGCCGGCCCGCGCTCTCCTGGGCGTAGCGCTCGAAGAGGGCGGCGGGGTCGCCCTCGAAGCCCGGGCCGCGATCGGCGATCTCGAAGCCGATCGCGCCTGCGCCGGCATCGCGCCAGAGCGAGACCGTGACGCGCCCGCCCGGGGGGGAGAACTTCACGGCGTTGTCGATGAGGGCGAGGGCGATCTGGGTGAGCGCGTCGGCGTCGCCGAGGACCTGCCAGTCGGCGCCGCCGGGGGCGGATCCGGGGGCGGGGCCGTCGAGGACGATCTCGTTGGCGGTGGCGTAGGCGCTGGCGGCGGTGACGGCCTCCTCGAGCGCGGCGGCGAGATCGGCCTCGCGCATGCGCAGCGCGAGCTGGCCGTCCTCCGAGCGCGCGAGGCGCATGAGATCGTCGAGCCGGCGGCGCAGATAGCCGCCGGAAGCGGCGATGCGCTCGAGGGCGATCACCTCCTCGCCGGGGCAGCGCAGGGCGAGCTGGGCCTCGCCGAGGAGCACGGTGACGGGGGTGCGCAGCTCGTGGCTGACCGAAGCGAAGAAGCGCCGGCGGGTGGCGTCGACGCGACGGAGCTCGGCATTGGCCGCCTCGAGGGCGGCGGTGCGCTGGGCGACGACGGCCTGCAGGCGGCTCTGCTCGGTCTCGATGCGCTCGGCCATGGCGTTGAAGCGGCGCGCGAGGGTGGCGAATTCGCCCGGCAGCGCTTCGGGCACGCGGGCGGGGGCGGCGCCGGCAGGCGCGGGGCCGGCAGGCATGGGCCCGGCAGGCATGGGCCCGGCGGGGGCGGCGCCGGGGGTGCCGAGCGCCTCCGCCGCGCGGGCGAGCGCCGCGATGGGGCGCATCAGGCGGCGGTAGAAGACCAGGGTGAAGACGGCAGCGGCGGCGACCAGGGCGATGGCGAGCCCGCCCCAGGCGAGCGCGAGCTGGCGGCGGAGCCGGTCGAGCCCGGCGAAGGCGGCGACGGCCTCGTCGCGCTCGTCGGAGAGGATCTCGGCGACGACGGCGCGAAAGGCGGTGTCGCGCCCCGCGGCGATGCCGTCGGCGAAGGCGCGCGCGGCGCGGCCGGCCTCGAACTCCGCCCCCGCCACGCGGTCGAACATCGCTTCGGTCTCGATGGTCTCGAACAGGGTGGAGAGCGTGGCGGCGCGGACCATCTCGGCGCGTTCGGCGTCGCGCTCGGCATCGGTGCGGGCGGTCTCGATCTCGCGCGCGATGCCGACGCGGTAGGTGAGGAGCGCGCCGCGCAGGGCGCCGGCGGCGCGGTCCTCGGCCGGATCGCCGCTGCCGCCGAGCCGGCGGCCGATCTCGCCGAGCAGGTAGCGGTTGAAGGCGGCCTCCATGGCGCGCGCGCTCTCGATCTGGACGAGGCTGTGCTCCGCGGCCGCCACCTCCTCGAGCGCGCGTTCGGTGCCCCAGACGGTGAGCGCGCCGAGGGCGGCGACGAGGACGGCGAGGACGCCGAGCGCGCCCCAGAGCTGGGCGACGATGGAGGCGCGCGGCCGGCGGGGCGGCGCGCCGGCGCCGGCAGGCGGCGGGGATGGCGCTTCCGCCGGGGATGGGGCTGCGGTGGGGGGCGCGGTGGCGGGCGCGGCTCCGAGCGGGACTGCGGAGAGCGTCGGGGATGCAGGAGGGGTCGCCGCCGCCGCGGGGCGTCCGGGCGGGCGTCCGGGAAGGCCTGCGCGCGGCGGCGGGTCTGGCTGGAGGTGAGGCTCGGACATGGCGCCGAGCCTAAACGCGCCCGCGACGGGCTGTCACGGGCCGGGAGCGCGGGGCCGCGGTCTCAGGCATCGGCGGGCGGGCCGGCGGGGCCCGGTTCGTCGAACCAGCGGCCATGCAGCGCCTCGACCGCGGCGCTGTCCTGCTGCTGGGCGCGGTCGAGCGGCGAGGGCCGGTCGGCGGCGAGGCTGGCGGGGCTGCCGCGCAGGAACAGCACCCGGTCGCAAAGGCCGAGCGCCTCGCGCCGGTCATGGGTGGCGATGAGGGCCGCGGCACCGGTCTCGTCGAGCACGCGCCGGATGAGCGCGCGCATGGCCGCAGCGTTCTCGGGGTCGAGCGAGACCAGGGGCTCGTCCATCAGCAGGAGCGCGGGGCGCACGGCGAGGGCGCGCGCGAGCGCGGCGCGGCGTTGCTGGCCGAGGGAGACCTTCTCGGGATAGGCATCGGTGAGCGCGGCGAGGCCGACCTCGGCGAGGGCGCGGCGGGCGGCTCCCTCCCCGTCCACCCCGGGGATGAGCGCGATGTTCTCGGCGAGCGTGCGCCAGGGCAGGAGCCGCGGGGTCTGGAACACCATGGCGAGCCGGCCGGGGCCGCGGGCGATGCGTCCGCGATAGGCGCGGTCGAGCCCGGCGAGGATGGCGAGCAGCGTGCTCTTGCCGGTGCCCGAGGCGCCGAGAAGGGCCGCGCGCTCGCCGGGAGCGAGCGTGAAGCGGATGGGGCCGAGAACCGCGGCGGCGCCGAAGGCCTTGGCCTCCAGCGCGCAGTCGAGCGCGCAGTCTGCGGCCCGGTTCGGCGCCCGGTCAGCGGACTGGTCTGCGGACTGGTCTGCGGACTGGTCCGGCGCTCCGTGCAGCCCCGTCTCCGGCGGCCCGTCGGCATCGGCGCGCGCGCCCGGGAGCCTGTGCGGGGCGGGGCCCGGCGGGGGCCGCGGGCGGTCGGTCATGGGCGGAGGCCTCAGCGGCGCCATCGGTTGGCCCGTCGTTCCCAGGGCTCCAGCAGAAGCATTTCGATGGCCTGCACCACGAGAATGAAGCCGAAGGCATAGGCGAGGATGGTGGCGACGTCAAAGAGCTGGAAGTGGAGATGCAGCGCATAGCCGACGCCGTTGGAGCGGCCGAGGAGCTCGACCACCAGCACGATCTTCCAGACCAGCGCCAGCCCGTTGCGCGCGGCGGCGGCGAAGAAGGGGGCGAGCTGGGGGAGCGCCACATGGCGGAGCCGGGCGGCGCGGGAGAGGCCGTAGAGCCCGGCCATCTCGTCGAGATCGCGGCTGAGGGCGCGCGCGCCTTCGCGCAGGGTGGCGGCGACGTTCGGGATCTTGTTCACCGCGACGGCGGTGATGGCCGCGACCTCGGTGAGGCCGAACCACATATAGCAGAGGATGATGGTGACGAGCGCCGGCAGGTTGAGAAAGAGCGTGAGCCAGCCGGAGAAGGCGCGGTCCGCCGCGGCGGAGCTGCCGAGCGCGTAGCCGATGGCCGAGCCGATGCTCATGGCGAGCGCGAAGGCGGCGAGGACGCGCAGGAGCGTGGCGCCGAGATGGCCGAAATACCCGTCGCCGGTCGCGCGGTAGCCGGCCTCGGCGACCGCGACGGGACCCGGCAGGACCGGCGAGGCGAGCGCGGCGGCGACGAGCGCCCAGAGAACGAGAAAGCCCGCGAGCGACAGCACCGGCCAGAGCGCGCCCGGGATGCGGGCGAGGCCGGTGGCGAGGCGCGCGCCTGGACTGGCTGGGAGGGGGCCGGCTGGGGGCGGGCCGGCTGGGGGCGGGCTGGCGGCGCGGTCGCCCGGCAGGGGTGCGTCCGGCTTGGCGTTCATCGGCGGTCACGGCGCACGGGGGGCGCTCACTCGGTTGCGGCCGGCTTCTTGGCGGCAGGCTGGTTGGCGGCAGGCTGGGAGGAGCCGTAGGCGGCAGGGCGCGGGGCGTCGAAGACGGCCGGGTCCCAGCGGCCGGCGCCGCGGGCGAAGGCGTCGCCGCCGCCGGCGAGGAGGACCGCGTAGAGCCGCTCGGCGGCGGCGGTGTCGGCCGCGTTCCAGCCATCGGGCCAGGCATCGGGGATGCCGGCGCGGTAGTCGTCGCGAAGCTGGCGGAAGGCGGCCTCGTCGGCGGGGCGCATGAGGGGGCGCAGGCGCTCCCAGGGCGCATCCTCGGCGGCGAGCATGCGGCCCGCGGCCTCGGCGGAGGCGAGGAAGGCGGCCACGGCCTCCGGCGCGCGGCGCGCGGCATTCCAGACGAAGCCGACGAGCGGGGGCGCGGGCTCGATGCCGAGGCCGGCGAGCGCGGCGGGCATGGTCAGGAGGCGCGTCATGCCCGCGGCCTCGAGGCGCGCGGCGTAGTGCCAGTAGGTGGAGACCGCATCGACCCCGCCGGTCTCGAGCTGGCGGCTCATGAGCGGGGGCGCGCCGAAGAGGGTCTGTGTCGCGCTGTCGAGGGCGAGGCCGCAGCGCTCGGCCGCGAGCGCCTCATAGACGAGCCAGCTCTTGTCCTGCGCGCCGCCGACGACGCCGACGGTGCGCCCCTCGAGCCCGCAGAGATCGGCGACGCCGCTTTCGGGGCGGGCCATGAGCGCGCCGAGCGCGCCGGAATAGGGGGCGAAACGCAGATCCTCGCCGAGCGCGCGCCGGCCCAGCGCCCAGACCCAGTCCGTGACGATGAGATCGGCATCGCCGGACTGGAAGGCGATGGTGGTGGCCGCCTTGCCGGCGAGCGGGACCACCTCGAGCCGGTAGCCGGCCGCACGGTCGAGCCCCTCGGCGCGGATGGTCTCGGTGAGCCAGTTCACCGTGCCGAATTTCAGGACCGCGAGGCGCAGCGTCGGCGGCTCCGCGGCGCGGGCAGGGCCGGCCGCGGCGAAGAGGAGCGTGGCGAGGACGGCGACGGTGCGGAGGACCCGGCGGAGCATCGCCTCACTCCCTGAGGATGCGGTTCTTCAGGATGTAGTTCATGCCCCGCATCCAGCTCTCGTCGGTGTTGGAACGGATATCGACGGAGCCGCCGTTGACGAGCCGGCCGGTGCCCGCCTCGCGCATGTAGACATTGATGTGCAGGATGAGGTTGGAGGTCTTCTGCACCTCGCCGCTGACGGCGAGATCGGCGCCGAGCTCCGCGGCGAAGCTGCTGTCGCAGCCATTGCAGTGGGAGAGGTTGTCGTAGAGCTTCGCGCGGTCCTGCACGGCGCTGGTGTCGACGAAGCTGTAGCCATTGGCCTCGAGCCCCTCCACCAGCCGGTCGGCGATGGCCTGGAGGCGCGCGCGCTCGGCCTCGGTGGTCTCGGCGAGGGTGGTGTTGACGAGGCGCATGCCGAAGAAAGCCGCCGCCTTTCCCTCGCCCGCGACCGCCGGAGCGCCGGCGCCGGTTGCGAGAAGAAAAAAGCCGCCGAGGACTGGGATCCACCGGCGGCAAAGGCATAAGGAAACTTTCAGCATGCGGCGACGCTATCCGAATATGTCTTGCGGTCAATCGCTGCGGGAGATCCGCAGGATTGTTCTCAGATTATGATAGGAGCGCGCTGCCGGGCGAGACGGGGCATTGACCGCGGCGGGGCGATTTGACCCGATGGCGACAAAACACGCGTGCGCGGCGGACCCGCCGACGCATGGACAGCCTTTGGGGAGGCGATCGGACCGATGACGACCAGCATGCTGCGCGCCGGCGGCGCGATGTTGCTCGGCTGCGCCCTGCTGCTGAGCCCGGTGACGGGCGCGGCGCAGCAGGCGAAGGTGACCCTGCGCACCGGCATCCTGAAGGTGCTGCCCGAGCGGCTGCAGCCGATCTCGCGCATGGACGAGGCGCCGGAGGATCTGGGCTTTGCCGGCGCCGAGCGCGGGCGCGACGACAACGCGACGACCGGGCGGTTCCTGGGCCATGCCTACGAGACCGTGGAGGCGAAGGCCAAGGCGGAGGACGCGGTGGCCGCGCTCGACGCGATGCTGGCCGAGGGCGTGCGCGCCTTCGTGGTGATGGCCGATGCGGAGACGCTGCTGGCGCTGGCCGACCATGCCGCGGAGGCGGCGCCGGAGGCGCTGATCGTGAACGCGCAGGCGCGCGACACGCGGCTGAGAAGCGCCGATTGCCGGGCCAATGTGCTGCATGTGGCCCCCTCGCGCGCGATGCTGGCGGACGGGCTCGCGCAGTATCTGATGTGGAAGAAGTGGGACGCGTGGATGCTCGTCCACGGCGATGCGCCGGGCGATGTGCTGATGGGCGAGGCCTATGCGGCCGCCGGCAAGAAATTCGGCGCGACGATCGCCGAGACCCGGGTGTTCGAGGACACCGAGGGGATGCGCCGCTCCGACAGCGGCCATGTGCTGGTGCAGCGGCAGATCCCGGTCTTCATGCAGCGCTCGCCCGAGCACGACATCGTGGTGGTGGCGGACGAGAACGAGCTTTTCGGCGCCTATCTGCCCTACCGCACCTGGGAGGCGCGGCCGGTGGCGGGCGATGCGGGTCTGCGCGTGCGGAGCTGGCATCCCTCCCATGAGAGCTTCGGCGCCACGCAGCTGCAGCGGCGCTTCGAGAAGCAGGCGGGGCGGTATATGGACGATCTCGACTACCAGGCCTGGCTCTCCGAGCGGGTGCTGGGCGAGGCGGTGACGCGCACGGGCTCCTCCGATCCCGCGGCGCTGAAGGAGTACATCCTGTCGGACGCCTTCGAGATCGCGGGCTTCAAGGGCCAGGCGCTGACCTTCCGGCCCTGGAACCATCAGCTTCGCCACGGCGTGCTGCTGGCGGACGGGCGCACGGTGGTGACCGTCTCGCCCCAGGAGGAGTATCTGCACCAGCGCACGCGGCTGGACACACTCGGGCTGGATGAGCCCGAGAGCGACTGTGACCTGAATTGAGGATCGATCCCATGCGTCTTCTGTCGTCCGCGGCGCTTGCCGCCGTTCTCGCCTTCGCCGCCGGCGGGGCCGAGGCCTACACGATCTATGTGACCAACGAGAAATCGAACGATCTGACGATCATCGACGGGGACACCCTGGAGGTGGTCAAGACGATCGATGTGGGCCAGCGCCCGCGCGGGATCACCATCAGCCCCGATGGCAAGGAGCTCTATATCTGCGCCTCGGACGACGACACGGTGCAGGTGTTCGACACCGCGACGATGGAGCTGAAGCACACCCTGCCCTCCGGCCCGGACCCGGAGCTCTTCGTGCTGCATCCCTCGGGCAACCCGCTCTACATCGCCAACGAGGACGACAACATCGTCACCGTGGTGGATGTGGTGGAGCACCGGGTGCTGGCCGAGATCCCCGTGGGCGTGGAGCCCGAGGGGATGGGGGTGAGCCCGGACGGCAAGATCGTGGTCAACACCTCCGAGACCACGAACATGGCGCATTTCATCGACACCGAGACCTATGAGATCGTGATCAACACGCTGGTGGACAGCCGGCCGCGCTTTGCCGAGTTCACCGCGGACGGGCAGAAGCTCTATGTGTCGGCCGAGATCGGGGGCACGGTATCGGTGATCGATCCGGCGACCGGGGCGATCACGAAGAAGATCACCTTCGAGGTGCCCGGCGTGGTGCCGGAGGCGCTGCAGCCGGTGGGCGTGCGCGCGACGAAGGACGGCTCGAAGGTGTATGTGGCGCTCGGCCCCTCCAACCGCGTGGCACTGGTGGACGGGGCGACCGACGAGGTGGCCGAGTATTTCCTGGTGGGCCAGCGGGTCTGGCAGATGGCGTTCACGCCGGACGAGAAGTTCCTGCTCACCACCAATGGCAACTCCAACGACATCTCGGTGATCGACGTGGCGAACGACAAGGTCGTCAAGTCGATCCAGGTGGGCGAGCAGCCCTGGGGTGTGGTGGTCTCGCCCGAGTGAGCGGGACCGGATATCTGAACGAAAACAACGATCAACGGGAGAGAGACATGCTTCGACTGACCGCTGCGACCGCCTTTGCCGCCCTGCTGGCCCTGCCCTTCGGCCAGGCCTCCGCCGCGCCGCTCTGCGACGGCAAAGCGATGGGCTTTGCCGGCCTTCTGGCCAAGTGCAACAAGGGCGAGGAGATCGAGCTGACGCTGGCCGCCGGCAAGCCGCTGGCGGACGGGCCGATCTCGCTCCAGTCCGGCGCCTATTACGAGATGATGATCACCTCGGACGGGAGCCAGGAGCTGGCGCTGACGGGGCCGGCCTTCTTCCGCGCGGTGTGGATGGACGAGATCGTCATCAACGATCTGGAGATCCGGCCGATGGCGATCGACAGCTTCGAGTTCGACGACGAGGGGACGATCGAGTTCTCCTTCATCGCGATCAAGCCGGGCACCTACGAGATGAAGATCCCGGGCTCGACGGGCGAGAGCCAGCGGGTGCAGATCTCGATCCAGTAGTTGCCGGCGATGCGCGGGCCGGGCCAGACTGCGGCCATGCAGCCCGCGCTTTCGGTCCAGGATCTCAGCCACAGCTTCGGCGCGCGCAAGGCGCTCGATGCGGTGTCGCTCGAGGTGCCGGAGGGCGCCTTCACGGCGCTTCTGGGGGTGAACGGGGCGGGGAAGACCACGCTCTTCAACCTCGTCACCCGGCTTTACGACAATCGTTCCGGGCGGATCGCGGTGTGCGGGCACGATGTGCGCCGCGCACCGCGCGAAGCGTTGGCGCGGCTCGGCATGGTGTTCCAGAGCCGCGCGCTCGACGCAAACCTGACGGTGGCGCAGAACTTCGCCTATCAGGGCGCGCTGCACGGGATGGCGCGCGGGGAGGCGGCCGAACGGGGCGCTGCGCTGATGGGGCGGATGGGCCTCGGCGAACGGCTGGGCGACAAGGTGCGCGGGCTCTCCGGCGGGCAGGCGCGCCGCGCGGAGATTGCGGCAGCACTGCTGCACCGGCCGCGGCTCGTGCTCTGCGACGAGGCGACCGTGGGGCTCGATGTGGCCGCGCGGCGCGACATGGTGGCGGATATCCACCGGCTCGCGGCGGAGGAGGGTGTGGGCGTGCTCTGGGCCACGCATCTGATCGACGAGATCCTGCCGGAGGACCGCGTGGTGGTGCTGCATGAGGGCCGGGTGCTGCGCAGCAGAACCGCGGCCGGGATCGCCGGCGATGGCGGGCTGGCGGAAGCCTTCCTGGCCATGACCGGTGCGCGGGCGGACGCGATCGCATGAGCGCGGATGGCGCGAGCGAGGCGACGTCGGGACCGGCGGGGGCGGATGCGCCGGCTGGAATTCCGCCGGGCGCGGCGCCGGGCTGGCAGGGCTGGGCGCGCTGTCTCTGGGGCATCGTGTGGCGCGAGGGGCTGCGCTTTGTGCAGCAGAAGGAGCGGTTTCTCTCCGCGCTGGTGCGCCCGCTGGTCTGGCTGTTCATCTTCGCGGCGGGGTTCCGCGCGGTCCTGGGCCTGTCGCTGACCGAACCCTACGCGACCTATGTGCTCTACGACACCTATGTGGTGCCCGGGCTCTGCGCGATGATCCAGCTCTTCCAGGGCATGCAGTCCTCGCTCTCGATGGTCTATGACCGCGAGACCGGGGCGATGCGGAGCCTCCTGATCAGCCCCTATCCGCGCTGGTTCCTGCTTGCGGCGAAGCTCCTGGCCTCGGTCGCGGTGTCGGTGCTGCAGGTCTACGCGTTTCTGGGCATCGCCTGGCTCTGGGGGGTGGAACCGCCGCTCGGCGGCTTCGTCGCGGTGCTGCCGGCGCTGATCCTGTCGGGGCTTCTGCTCGGGGCGGTCGGGCTCTTCCTGAGCTCGGCGATCCGGCAGCTGGAGAACTTCGCCGGGGTGATGAACTTCGTGATCTTCCCGATGTTCTTCGCCTCCTCGGCGCTCTATCCGCTGTGGAAGCTGCGGGAGAGCTCGCCGCTTCTGCACGATATCGCGTCGATGAACCCCTTCACCCATGCGGTGGAGCTGATCCGGTTCTCGCTCTACCTGCAGCTGAACATGACGGCGCTGGCGGTGGTTGCGGGCGGGGCCGCGGCCTTCTTCCTCGCCGCGGTCTGGGCCTACGACCCGGCGCGGGGCGCGATCGCGCGGCGGCGCGGCTGAGCATCCGGCAGGCGGGAAGGCCGGTCGCGGGCCGGACGGGTGGCATTGCCTTTGCTGAGCGGGGCGCGGACGGTTGTGAGATGCAACGGGAACGGGAGAGCGGC
>JBCBWF010000286.1:0-6727 GCA_039817245.1 Pseudomonadota bacterium
CGGATCTGCCCTGGCTGACGGGGCCGATGCAGCCGCGGATCTTCGGGCCCTATGAGGCGATCCGGCGGGATTACCCGGTGGAGGAGTTCCGCGACGATCTGGCGGGCACGGAGGTCGCGCAGGCGGTCTATGTGCAGGCCAACTGGGCGCCGGAGCGGGCCGAGGACGAGGCGCGCTGGGTGGCCGGTGCGGCCGCGCGCACCGGCTGGCCCCATGCCATCGTGGCCTATGCGGACATGACCGTGGCGGATGCGCGCCCCGCGCTGGACCGGCTGGCGCGCATTCCGCTGGTGCGCGGGATCCGGCAGCAGTTTCACTGGCACGAGAACGCGGCCTACCGCTTCGCCGCACGGCCGGATCTGGCGGCGGACCCTGCGGTGCGGCGCAATATCGGGCATCTGGCCGCCTATGGCTGGGTCTTCGAGCTGCAGGTCTTCGCGGGGCAGATGGAGGACGCGGCGGGGCTGGCCGCCGCCTGCCCGGACGTGCCCTTCGTGCTGCAGCATGCGGGCATGCCCGAGGATCTCTCGCCCGAGGGCTGGGCGGCCTGGCGCACGGGGCTCGCGCGGCTGGCGGCGGAGCCCAACATGCTCTGCAAGATCTCGGGCTTCGGCACCTTCGTGCACCGGCTGGATCCCGCGCTGGTCGCGCGCATCAGCGCCGTGGCGCTGGGGCTCTTCGGGGCGGAGCGCTGCCTCTGGGGCTCGAACTTCCCGATCGAGAAGCTCTGGACCGGCTACGGCACGCTGCTCGGCGCCCATCTCGATGCCGCCGCAGACCTTTCCGAGAGCGCGCGGGCCGCGCTCTTCCACGACACGGCAGCCAGGGTCTACCGGCTGTGACAGACAAGAGGGAGTGAGACCTATGGCGCTGGAAATCCACGTGCTCGACTACGGCGATATCGAGCTGGAGACGAGCTTTCTCGTGCTCGGCCACGAATGCGGGCGGGTGCGCCGGGTGCCGGTCTACGGCTTTCTCATCCTGGGCGGCACCCATCCGGTGGTGGTGGATACGGGCTATCGCGACAACGCGATCATGGAGAGCCTCGGCATGCGGGGGCTGCAGTTCCACGAGAACATGATCGAGACGCAGCTCGCCAAGCACGGGCTGAAGCCGGGCGATGTGCGCTACATCGTGCACACGCATCTGCATATCGATCATGCGGGCAAGGACGATCTCTTCCCCATGAACACCACGGTGGTGGTGAACCGGCGCGAGCTGGAATGCTCGGTCTCGGGCCTGATGCACCCGCAGTATCCCAAGCCCGACATCCAGCATCTGATCGAGCGGCTGCACACGCAGGATGCGCTGCGGTTCCTGGATCTGGAGATCACCGGCGCGGAGGAGATCATTCCGGGCGTGTGGTGCGAGCCGGCGCATGCGCATACGGAGGGCTCGGCCAACGTGATCGTGGAGACCGCGGACGGGCTCGCCTGCATCTGCGGCGACGTGATCTACAACTTCAACGACCAGATCGTGAACCAGGTGCGCCAGACCCAGTTCATGGAGCCGCAGGTGACCGGCAACCATGCGGGATCGAAGCGCGCGGAGAAAGGGGCGATCAAGAAGCTCCTCAACAACTACCGCTACCTGTTGCCGGTGCATGATGCGCCGGCCAGGATCGAGAACCAGCAGGTGGTGGGGCGGCTGCAGATGCAGGTGCCGGGGCCGGTGGTGCAGTCGCTGCCGAGCCGGGCCTGGTTCCCGGTGTGAGCCCGGCGCGCGCCCCGGCGGCCGCGATCACGCGCGCCTCACCTTCGCGTGAGCGCCGCCCGGAGGGGCGCGCGCGCTGGTATCCTTGCTCGGATGCGAGAGGCCGGCGCGGGGATGGGCATGAAGAAATCGGCGAGGAAGACGAAGGGCGCGAGGCGGCAGGCGCCGCGGCGCGAGGGGAGCGAGGCAGGCGCGGCGGCTGGGCCGGGCGCGGCGAAGGCGAAGCCCGTGAGCCGGCGCGTGCTGATGCGCAGCGTGGCGAGCTGGGGGCTCCTGGCGGGCGCGGTCGGCGGGATCGGCTACTGGACCGCGGGCAGCGTGCGCGCGACCATCGCCGAGCAGGACCTCTCGCGCATCGGCGACGGGACGCCGACGGTGGTGCAGGTGCACGACCCGCAATGCAATCTCTGCCTCGCGCTGCAGGTGGAGACGCGCGCGGCGCTGGAGCGGTTCGAGGCGGATGCGCTCAACTATGTGGTCGCCAATGTGAAGACCGACGCGGGGCGGCGCTTCGCGGCGACGCAGAATGTGGGCCATGTGACGCTGGTGCTGTTCGACGCCGGGGGGCGGCGGCGCGAGACGCTGCAGGGCCCGCGCTCGAGCGCCGAGCTGGAGCGGGTTTTCCGCCGGCTGCTGGGACGCCCGGCCTCCTGACGGGAGCGGGTCTGGGACTGTCATCGCGGTGTCGCGGCCCTTGGCTAGCGATGCCGGGTCGACCTGTCCCCAAGACCCTGTTCCCCAAGGAGGTTCCCATGCTTCGACGTACGCTTCTCGCCGCGCCGGCGGTTCTGTTCGTGGCTGCCGGTGCGCGCGCGGCCGAGCCCGGCTTCAAGGCGAGCTACCTGGTGAAGCGCCGCTCGGATTTCAGCTTCGAGGCCTTCGAGGCGTACCAGCTGGAGACGCATGTGCCGCTGGTGCTCGCGCTGCCGGGGCTGCGCCGCTACGAGCTGGAATTCTTCCGGCCCGCCGACGGCAAGGACCAGCCCTTCGATGCGGCGGCGCACACCTGGTTCGACGACAAGGCGGCGAATGACGCGGCCTTCCAGACCGAGCCGGCCGGAAAGGCGCTCGCCGATCTGCCCAACTTCCTCGACACCGAAGCGATGGTCGTCCTCGTCGGGGACATGGCCCTCGCCGAGCGGTTCTGACCGCCCAACTCCCGGAGATACGACCATGGCGCATGAGGCTCTCGACCCCGCATTCCGCGCGCTGATCGACGAGTATGCGCCTGTCCGCCAGATCGGCTCGGGCTTCCGGTTCACGGAGGGGCCGATCTGGCATCCGGGCGAGCAGTATCTGCTGTTCTCCGACATGCCCGGCGATGTGCGCCGGCGCTGGGACCGCGACGGGGTGCGCGACTGGCTGAGGCCCTCCAACAAGGGCAACGGCATGACCTATGATGCGGGGCTGGACCTGCTGGTCTGCGAGCATTCGACATCGTCGGTGGCGCGGTTCCGGGCGGACGGCTCGCGCGAGGTGCTGGCGAGCCATTTCGAGGGGCGCGAGCTGAATTCGCCCAACGATCTCTGCGTGAAGGCGGACGGCTCGATCTGGTTCACGGACCCCACCTTCGGGCGGATGCCGGGCTTCGGGGTGGAGCGGCCGACGGAGCTTGGCTTTCAGGGGGTGTACCGGATCGCGCCGGGGAGTTCGGGGGCGGCGGAGCCGGCGCTCATGTGCCCGCGCTACATGTTCACGCAGCCGAACGGGCTTTGTTTTTCGCCGGACGAGCGGCTGCTTTACGTGAACGACACGGTGCAGGCGAATATCCGCGTCTTCGAGCTGGGGGCGGATGGCAGCCTCGGCGCGGGGCGGATCTTTGCGAGCGGGATCGTGGATCCGCTGCGCCCGGGCGTGCCGGACGGGATGAAATGCGATGCCCTCGGCAATGTGTGGCTGACCGCGCCAGGCGGGCTCTGGGTCTATGAGCCGGGCGGGCGGCTCATCGGCAAGGTGGCGGTGCCGGAGATGGCGGCGAACCTGCACTGGGGGGGCGCGGACTGGCGGACGCTGTTCATCTGCGCGACCCATTCGGTCTATGCCATCGAAGTGAAGGTGGGGCCGCGGCCGGAGCCTTTCATGCGCGCCCCCGCCGCGGCGGCGCCGGTGCCCGCGCGCGCGGCCGAGCCCGAGCCGGGCGCGCCGGTGGAGCCCGGGCGCGCGGCGCTGATCCTGCAGGACCTGCAGAACGACGTGATCATGCCGGGCGGCGCCTTTGCGGAGAGCGGCTCGCCCGCCCATGCCGAGGCGCAGGACGTGATCGCCAATGCGCGGCGGCTGGCGGAGGCCTGCCGTGCGCGGGGCGCGCTGGTGATCCATGTCTGGTTCGTCTGCGAGCCCGGCCATCCGGCGATGCTGACCAATGCGCCGCTCTTCCGCGGGCTTCTGGGGGCGAACGCGCTGGTGCGCGGCAGCTGGGGTGTGGCGCCGGCGCCGGGGCTGGAGCCCCAGCCGGGCGATCTCGTGGTGGAGAAGATGACCATGAGCGCCTGGGAGAGCGGGCGGCTGGAGAGCTATCTGCGCGGCGCCGGGCGGGACACGCTGCTGAACTGCGGGGCCTGGACCAACATGTCGGTGGAGCACACCGCGCGGACCGGGGCGGACAAGGGCTACCGGGTGATCGTGCCCCAGGATGCGTGCTCGACGATGAATGCGGACTGGCACCGCGCCTCGATCGACTATGCGATGGGCAATGTGGCCGAGATCACCGACACGGCCGGCCTGATCGCGCGGCTGCGCCCGGCCTGAGCGCGCCGAAGGCCCTTGCGCGCGCCTCTGCGAACGCCGAAAAGCGGAGGCCGCAAACACAAACGAGAGGGGAGGCAATTCATGAGCGCACCGCATCTTCTGGTGCACGACCACGCGGACAATTGCGGCGTGGTCGTCGTCGAGGGGCTGAGCGCGGGCACGGAGATGCTCTGCGTGGTGACGTCCGACAATTCGGACTTCCGGCTCGTGGCCAATGCCGACATCCCCATCGGGCACAAGGTGGCGCTCAAGGATCTCACGCAGGGCGACACGGCCATCAAGTATGGCGAGGATATCGGCAAGATCGTCGCCCCGGTCTCGAAGGGCGACCACCTGCACACCCATAACCTGAAAACGAAGAGGTGGTGAGATGGCGCTCGACGCAACCAATGTGACGGTCAATGCCTGGCGCCGCGAGAACGGGCGCGTGGGCGTGCGCAACCATGTGCTGATCCTGCCGGTGGACGACATCTCGAACGCGGCCTGCGAGTCGGTGGCCAACAACATCAAGGGCACCATCGCGATCCCGCATTCCTATGGCCGGCTGCAGTTCGGCGCGGATCTGGAGCTGCATTTCCGCACGCTGATCGGCACGGGCGCGAACCCGAATGTCGCCGCGGTGGTGGTGATCGGCATCGAGCCGGGCTGGACCAAGGTGATCGCCGACGGCATCCGCGAGACCGGCAAGCCGGTGGCGGAGTTCTCCATCGAGCAGAACGGCGATATCGCGACGGTGGCCTCGGCCTCGTGGAAGGCGAAGGAGTTCGTGCACTGGGCGACGGAGCTGCAGAAGGAGCCCTGCCCGCTCAACGAGATCTGGGTCTCGACCAAATGCGGCGAGTCGGACACGACGACGGGCCTCGCCTCCTGCCCGACCGTGGGCAACATGTATGACAAGCTGGTGCCGCAGGGGCTCTATGGCTGCTTCGGCGAGACCTCGGAGATCACCGGGGCGGAGCATATCTGCGCCAAGCGCGCAGCCACGCCCGAGGCCGGCGAGAAGTTCATGAAGATCTTCCAGGCCTATCAGGACGAGGTGATCGAGCCGCACAAGACCTCCGATCTCTCGGACAGCCAGCCGACCAAGGGCAATATCGAGGGCGGGCTCTCCACCATCGAGGAGAAGGCGCTCGGCAATCTCGAGAAGATCGGGCGCACGGCCACCTATATCGACGCGATGGGCCCGGCGGAGGCGCCGGCGAAGGGGCCGGGGCTCTACTTCATGGACACGTCGTCGGCGGCGGCGGAATGCGTGACGCTGATGGCGGCGGCAGGCTATGCGATCCACACCTTCCCGACCGGGCAGGGCAATGTGGTGGGCAACCCGATCGTGCCGGTGATCAAGATCAGCGGCAATCCGCGGACGCTGCGCACGATGTCGGAGCATATCGACGTGGATGTGACCGGGGTTCTGACGCGCGAGATGACCATCGACCAGGCGGGCGACGCGCTGATCGAGATGATCATCCGCACGGCGAACGGGCGGAACACGGCGGCCGAGGCGCTCGGGCACCGGGAGTTCTCGCTGACCAAACTCTACCGCTCGGCCTGAGGCGAGGCGGCGGGCCCCGGGGGTCCGCCGCGCATCCGATGACGGCGGGACACAGCACCCTCACGCTCGACGCGGCACACGCGCTGGTGACCGACGCCCTGGTGGCGAGCCGCACGGCCCCCTGGGCTGCGCGCCCGGTGGCCGATGCGCTGGTGGGCGCGGAGGCGGAGGGCCAGGCGGGCCACGGGCTCTCGCGCGTGGCGAGCTATGCAGCACAGGCGCGCAGCGGCAAGGTGGACGGGTTCGCGGAACCGGCGCTGGCGCGGCCGCGGCCGGGCTTCGTGGCGGTCGATGCCGCACATGGCTTCGCCTACCCCGCGCTGGCGCTGGCGCGCGGCGCGCTGGCGGAGGCGGCGCGGGAGAACGGGATCGCCTGCGCGGCGGTGCGCCGCTCGCATCACTGCGGCGCGCTCGGCCAGCAGGTGGAGGCGCTGGCGGAGGCCGGGCTGATCGCGCTGATGGTGGCCAACACGCCGAAGGCGATGGCGCCCTGGGGCGGGCGGGCGGCGCTCTTCGGCACCAATCCGATTGCGTTTGCCGCACCGCGCGCGGGCGCGCCGGCGCTGGTGATCGACCTCTCGCTCAGCCGCGTGGCGCGGGGCAAGGTGATGGCGGCGGCGAAGACCGGCGCGGCGATCCCGGAGGGCTGGGCGCTCGACCCCGAGGGGCGCCCGACGACGGACCCGGCCGCGGCACTGGCGGGCACGATGCTGC
>JBCBWF010000564.1:0-2651 GCA_039817245.1 Pseudomonadota bacterium
AGCGAGATGCGGATGAATTCGCGCCCCGTCGCCTTCGCGACCGACTTGCCGAGCGAGGTCTTGCCCACACCCGGCGGACCGACGAGGCAGAGGATCGGACCCTTGAGCTTGGCCGAGCGCCGCTGCACGGCGAGATACTCGACGATCCGCTCCTTGACCTTCTCCAGGCCGTAATGGTCGTCGTCCAGCGTCTTCTCGGCGCGCTTCAGATCCTTCTTGACCCGGCTCTTCACGCCCCAGGGGATGGAGAGCATCCAGTCGAGATAGTTGCGCACCACCGTGCTCTCGGCGGACATCGGGCTCATCTGGCGCAGCTTCTTCAGCTCCGCCTGCGCCTTCTCCCGCGCCTCCTTGGAAAGCTGGGTAGCCTCGATGCGCTCCTCGTATTCCGCGAGCTCGTCGCGCCCGTCGTCGCCCTCGCCGAGCTCGCGCTGGATCGCCTTCATCTGCTCGTTGAGGTAATACTCGCGCTGCGTCTTCTCCATCTGGGATTTGACGCGGCTCTTGATCTTCTTCTCGACCTGCAGCACCGAGACCTCGCCCTGGATGAGGGCGATGATCTTCTCCAGCCGCTGGGCGATGCCGGGCTCCTCCAGAAGCTTCTGGCGCTCGCCGAGCTTCACGCCGAGATGGCCGGCCACGGTGTCCGCCAGCTTCGCGGGATCGTCGATATCCCCGATATTGGCCAGCGCCTCCTCGGGCACGTTCTTGTTGAGCTTCACATAGCGCTCGAACTGCTTGGTGAGCTGGCGCGCCAGCGCCTCCACGGTGGCGTCATCGGCCGCCGCATCCTCCAGCACCGTCGCCTCGGCCTCGAAATAGGCCTCGTTCTCGATGAAGCGCTCGATCCGCGCGCGCGTCCGGCCCTCCACCAGCACCTTGACGGTGCCATCCGGCAGCTTCAGGAGCTGGAGCACGCGCGCGAGCGAGCCCACGCGGTAGATATCGTCCTCGGTCGGATTGTCCTGGCCCGCGTCCTTCTGGCTGGCGAGCAGGATCTGGCGGTCGTCCTTCATCACCTGCTCGAGCGCGCGCACGGATTTGTCGCGGCCCACGAAGAGGGGCACGATCATATGCGGGAAGACCACGATGTCGCGCAGCGGCAGGACCGGATATGCGCCGCTTTCGGGAGTGCTCGTCATGCCAATTGCCTCTTGCCTGGGAGGCTCCCGAACGGGGCCTCGCCTGTGTCTTTCCAATCAAGTTGGCGCCGGATGGAACGCATTTCAAGCTGACGTACCGGCGGCCTGAGCCGGGCCTCCGAGGGTGTGGAAGCACAAAATCCCTGTCCGCCAAAGGCTTCGCGTCGCCCTGGAGCAATGCGGCGCAGGGATGCGGCAGGCGGCGCGCCGCCCGCCGGCGTCGGGAAAATCAGGAGGCCGTCGCGCCGGCCTCTTTCTTCTCCGAGTAGATGTAGAGCGGCTTCGCGACACCGGAGATCACGTCGTCATTGACGACCACCTCCTCCACGCCCTTCAGCCCGGGCAGGTCGAACATGGTGTCGAGCAGCACGTCCTCGAGGATCGAGCGCAGCCCGCGCGCGCCGGTCTTGCGCTCAATGGCCTTCTGGGCAACCGCTTTCAGCGCTTCGTCCGTGAAGGTGAGGATCACGTCCTCCATCTCGAACAGGCGCTGATACTGCTTCACCACTGCGTTCTTCGGCTTGGTGAGGATGGTGACGAGCGCATCCTCGTCCAGATCCCGAAGCGTGGCGATCACCGGCAGGCGGCCGACGAATTCCGGGATCAGGCCGAACTTCAGCAGATCCTCCGGCTCCAGCTCCGCGAGCACATCGCCCACGCGCCGGTCGTCCTCCGCCTTCACATCGGCACCGAAGCCGATGGCAGCCCTTGCCGCGCTTGGCGATGATCTGGTCCAGCCCCGCGAAGGCGCCGCCGCAGATGAACAGGATATTCGTCGTGTCCACCTGCAGGAACTCCTGCTGGGGATGCTTGCGCCCGCCCTGCGGCGGCACGGAAGCGACCGTGCCCTCCATGATCTTCAGGAGCGCCTGCTGCACGCCCTCGCCCGACACGTCGCGCGTGATCGAGGGGTTGTCCGACTTGCGGCTGATCTTGTCGACCTCGTCGATATAGACGATGCCGCGCTGCGCGCGCTCCACATTGTACTCGGCCGACTGCAGGAGCTTCAGGATGATGTTCTCGACATCCTCGCCCACATAGCCTGCCTCGGTCAGCGTCGTCGCATCCGCCATCGTGAAAGGCACGTCGAGAATGCGCGCCAGCGTCTGCGCCAGCAGCGTCTTGCCGCAGCCCGTAGGCCCGATCAGCAGGATGTTAGACTTCGACAGCTCCACATCCGGCGACTTGCCCGCATGGGAGAGGCGCTTGTAGTGGTTGTGGACCGCGACCGACAGCACGCGCTTGGCGGTCTCCTGCCCGATCACATAGTCATCCAGGACGCCGCAGATCTCCTTCGGCGTGGGCACACCGTCCGCGGATTTGACGAGATTGTTCTTCGTCTCCTCCCGAATGATGTCCATGCAGAGCTCGACGCACTCGTCGCAGATGAACACCGTCGGGCCGGCGATCAGCTTGCGCACCTCGTGCTGGCTCTTGCCGCAGAACGAGCAGTAGAGCGTGTTCTTGCTGTCCGACCCAGTCGACTTACTCATGTGTCTCTCCGGCACG
>JBCBWF010000164.1:0-10416 GCA_039817245.1 Pseudomonadota bacterium
GACCCGCGCACCAGGCGCGGAAAGCCTCCGGGATGCCGCGGCTGTAGGCGGCGCGGAACCGCTCGCCGGGCCCGTATTCGAACAGGATCCCGAACTCGGCATCGCAGAGCTCCAGCGCATAGCCGAGGAGCGCCGCGATGACCGCGTCGATCTTGCCCTCGGCACCGCTGATGATCCGCAGGACCTCGCTCAGGGCGCGCTCGCGGCTCACCGCTTCCTCGAGGCTGAGGGCCAGCTCGGAGACGATGGCGGCCTGCTCGGCCTGGCCGCGCTGCAACGGCTCGCGGCCTGCGAGGATCCGGTGGAGCTCGAGCTTGGAGGAGATCTCGAGCTTGCGGTAGACCGCGGCCAGATGCGTGCGCACCGTGGAGGGCGCGATGCAGAGCCGCTCGGCGATCCGGTGATAGGTGGCACCGTCCGCATAGGCGCGGGCGATCTCACGCTCCCGCGGGCTCAGGCGATCCTCCAGCAAGCCGATCCCTCCTCGCACGCACGCCCCACAATATCCCGGCCGGCTCGGCCCGGGCAGAGCAGAGCAGATGGCAACGGAAATTACAGCATCTGGCGGATGGGCGCGCGGTCGGGCAGCGCGTAGCCTCGGCCCTGCATCACCGCCGCGACCGGCGGGAGCCCTGGGATGGAGGACAACCGATGACGATGACCGAGACCGCGCACGCCTTCTTCGAAGCCTGCGAGACCGGCAAGGGCTGGGACGCCTGCGCCGGCTTCTGCCATGCGGAGGCGAGCTTCTCCTGCCAGTCGGACGCGCTGGCGGAGGTAACCACGCTGTCCGCCTATACCGAGTGGATGAAGGGCCTGCTGACCCCGATCCCGGACGGGCGCTACGAGCTGAAGGGCTTCGCGGCCGACGAGGCGCGCAGCATGGTCCTCGCCTTCGCCGTCTTCCACGGCACCCAGACCGGCCCCGGCGGCCCGGTGGCGCCGACGGGCAAGACCGTGGCGGCCGATTACGTCTACGCCATGGCGTTCGAGGGCGGGAAGATCCGGCATATGACCAAGATCTGGAACGCCGATCACTCGCTGCGCGCCCTCGGCTGGGCCTGAACCGGGCAGCCCCTGCCGGCGCCGATCCGATGGCCGGTGCGGACCACGCGCCGGCCACTTTGCGTCGAGCCTCGCCGGACCGCCAGTGTGTCCGCAACGGACGCGGCATGCGCGGGCCGTCAAGGAGACGGGCATCGACACGATCCGCCCGCCCGTTTCCCGCGCCATGCCGCACGACGGCGCGAAGCCAAAACGACATGGACGACGCGATCCGCCCGGCTGGCACCGCGCTGAGCTCGCAGGCGGACTTTGAGCGGATCATCGCGTTGGGAGAAAGCCGGCGTCGGCATCTTCCTCGACAATCACCGCAACACGGCCGGCGACGGCGCTGCCCGCAGCGGGCTCGTGTGCCGCGATGGCTCTATCGAGCAGGACTGGACCGACACCGGGCGATGCTGCCCTTGCGCTATACAAGAAATGCACCGGAGCCGGGCTTCGATCTCTCCAATTGGCCTGACAACGCCAGCTGGGCCGGTTGCACCGCGACGGAGGTGGCGCTGGAGACCGACCTCTCCACCTCCTCGGACCGCGCGGCGACGGTGGATGGCGAAACCGCGTACCGCACGGCGGTGGGAAGAACGGATGACGTCGTCGGCTTCGGCGCAGCCTGGCCTTCGCGCCGAGTGAGACGGTGACGGACGGGGCGCTGGACCTTGTGGTGGACGCGGAGATCGAGGACGCCAGCGCATGGCCGGCGCGAATGGCGCGATGCTGGGCGCTGCCGAAACGAAGATCGTGATGGAGGACGAGACCGAGGCAGCGCCCGATCAGGCTCCGGCTCCCGCAACCGGCAGGCTCAACGCCGAGATCCGCTTGTCGGACAACCCGGGGCCAGCTTCGCCACCTGCCTTCGGCGAGCAAGAAGGGCGACATGGCCATAGAACGGGACGCGTTCCGCGTGACGCGCGCGGATATCATGACCAGATGGAATGCCCGCGTGCTGGAGGAGCGGCCGGGCGGCTGTGTTATCGGCGGGCACTCCCGAGACGATATGATCGCGCCGAACGTGACGGCCACTCGAGGTTCGAGGGCTTGGGCAATGCCGAGGTTGAGGGTCCCACCGACTGCTGAACCCATGGTTGCGGGCGCACGACCCCGTCACCTGAGCGGGCCGGTGCGCCCCGGCCTTGAGCCGGGGACTCCTTGGACGGCTCCGGAACGCCGAGGCCCCTCTGCGGTCGAGCTTGGCATCCGGTGCGCTGCATGTTGTGGATCAAAGCGCAAACGATCTGCCTTTCGCGCTCGCTCCCTCCCACGACATTGTTCGCCGTGTTCCATGAATGTTCAGTAAGCGGCGGTTCGCTCCGCGAAGTCTTGCCCAGCAATGAAAATGTTCATTATACGTTCTAAGTCTCTTGACTAGGATGACACGGGTCGGCGCGGGCGTCGGCAAGTGAACCGCGCCTGGTTTGCCGGAGGCTCTCATTCCTGAGAAGGTTGGAGCCTGATGAGCAAGACCCGGAACAAGGTCTCGCCTGAGATCCGGACGCGTGCAGTGCGCCTCGTCCTCGACAATGAGGCGGAGCACTGCTCTCGATGGGCGGCGATCCAGGCGATCGCTCCGAAGATCGGATGTTCGGCGCAGACGCTGAACGAGTGGATCAAGAGGGCCGAGGTTGACAGCGGCCGTCGCGGCGGTGTCCCCACCGAGCTGGCCGAGAAGGTGAAGGCGCTCGAGCGGGAGAACCGGGAGCTGCGCCAGGCGAACGAACGTCTTCGCAAGACGTCGGCGTATTTTGCCCAGGATCTCGGGCAGAGCGGCACCGCTTCTAGCGATGCCTGAGATGCTCGACCGCCGGTCGAAGACATGATCGCGTTCATCGACGATCATCGGGGCGCGCACGGGGTCGAGCCGATCTGCAAGGCTGAGCCACCGAGGCGCCACCGGTTCGTGACCCGTGGCTCAGGCCGATTGCCCCGTCCGCCGACTACGATCATCTGGCGAAGCGGGCGGACCCGGCGCGCCGACCGGAGCGGGCCCGGCGGGATGAAGCCTTACTGCCCGAGATCGAGCGCGTCTTCGACGCAAACTACGAGGTCTACGGCGTGCGCCGGGTCTGGCACCAGATGCGGCGCGAGGGCTTCGATGTTACCCGCTGCACGGTGGCGCAGGCTCATGAAAGATACTGGAATTCAGGGCATTATCCGTGGCAAGCCGCACCGGACAACGACCCCGGACAAGTCGGCCCCGTGCCCGCAGGACAAGGTAAACCGCCAGTTCCGGATGCCCGCGCCGGACATGCACTGGGTCAGCGATTTCACCTACGTGGCAAGCTGGACCGGGTTCGTCTACGTCGCCTTCGTCATTGACGCCTATGCCAGACGCATCGTCGGCTGGCGCGTGAGCCGCACAGCTCATGCCGGGTTCGTCCTCGATGCCCTCGAACAGGCCGTCCACCGGCGGCGACCGGGTAAAGGACTGGTGCATCACTCGGACCGCGGGTCTCAATACCTGTCCATCAAGTACACCGAGCGCCTGGCCGCGGCCGGTATCGAGCCTTCTGTGGGCAGCGTCGGCGACAGTTATGACGATGCACTGGCCAAGACGATCAACGGATTGTTCAAGACCGAGGTCATCCACCGGCGCGGGCGATGGCGCAGTTTCGAAGCCGTCGAGTTCGCCACGCTCGAATGGGTCGACTGGTTCAACAACCGTCGCCTCCTCGAGCCAATCGGCAACATCCCGCCCGCAGAAGCGGAGGCCGCATACCACGCAGCGCTGGAAACGCGCGACGTGGCCGCGTCGCTAAAGATCAATGCCCTCCGGCAAACCTGGCGCGGTTCACTAAGGGATTTCCGCTGGCCTGAACGCCGTGCCCTGAGCGGGCCGGGTCGAGCCCGGGGCGGCGGGGCGGAGGCGTGCACGGGAAGGCGCAACGGAAACGCCCGCGGCCGGAGCCGCGGGCGTTTGTCTTCGGCGCAGCGGCGCCGGGTCAGGCGGTGAAGTTCAGCTCGTACTCCTCGAGGATCGCGCCCGTGCCGTCGGGGCCGGCATGGACCGTGATATCGATCGTGTTCTCGCCGCTCTCGAAGGCTGCACCCTCGCCGAAATCGCCCTCGATATCGCCGAATACGGCATAGGGCGTGAAGCTCTCGGTCTGGGTCGAGCCGTCATAGGTCAGCGAGACGCTGCCGAAATCGCCCGCGCCATCCTTGGCCTCGGCATAGATGACGAGGTTGGAGAGATCGGCGGAGAAGCCGAGCGGCTGGCCCGGCAGCACCGCGCCGAGCTTGGCATCTGTGCGCGGGTCGGCGGCAAAGAAGTCGAGATAGGTCGAGCCCTCTGGCGTCTCGCCGGCTCCACCGCTCGCCTCCGCCTCGAAGATGCGCAGCGCCGAGAGCTTGGGGTTCTGGATGATCTTCTCCAGCGCGATGTCGAGCGCATCGTCCTCCACATCCACGGCGAAGCGTACCGTCGTGGCCGTGTTGAAGCCCACCTCCTCGTAGATGTCGAATTCCTCCTCCACGGTCTGGCCCTCGATCTCGATGCCGAAGACGCGCCCGTCATCCTTCTGCGCGCCGCTCCAGATCTCCGCGAAGTCGAGCTCGACGATGTAGCTGCCGGGATCGACCGCGAAGCTGTAGTCAAGCCCCGAGGCGCCCGGCGACCAGGCTTCGGTGCGGAAGAGCACATCGTCCTCGGTGCCCGCGATCTGGACGTTCTGCGAGACGCTGTAGGTGCGGGCGTTCGAGTAGCTGTCCGCCTCGTAGGCGATGCCGCTGTCGCTGGTGAAGGCACCGCCGCCGATATTGACGGCCTTCACGAGCCCGCTCGGGCCGGGCGTCGGTTCCGGCTCCGGCGCGTCCTCGGGCTCCACCACGATGGTGAGGGTGGCGGTGCCGGTGACCGTGTCGTCCTGCTGGTCCCAGAGGGTGACGGTGAGCGTCTCGGTGCCGGCGAAGTCCTGATCGGGGCTGTAGAAGAGGATCGAGGCCTCGCCCGCCAGCGTCACCTCGCCGTTCTCCTCGCCCGCCACATCGAGGAAGTACAGGGTGCTGCCATCGGGGTCGGTGCCGAAATCCTCGCCCGAGAGGGTGAGCGCGAAGGTGCCGGAGTTCTCCTCGATGCTGCGGGTGATGTCGGAGACCACCGGCGCGTCGTTCACCGGATCGATGGTGATGGCGACGGTGGCGAGGCCGCTGGTCAGCCCGGCGCTGTCGGTGATGCGGTAGGTCAGGCTGTCCGGCCCGTTGGCGTTGGGGTCGGGGTCGTAGACGATCTGGTTGTTCACCACATCCGCAGTGCCCAACGTGGGCTCGCCCACGATCTCGATGGTGAGCGGGCCGCCCTCGTCGGCATCGTTGGCGAGGACGTCGATGCTGGTCGTCACGTCTTCGTCGAGGGTGACACTGTCGTCGAAGGCCACCGGAGCGGCGTTGGCGGGCGGCGCCGCGGCGGCCTCTTCGAGGGTGAAGCTGATCGTCTGCGAGCCCAGCGCCTGACCGTTGCCGTTCGATCCCGCATAGCCGGTGACCGTGACGGAGTAGGTGCCGGCGGCGAGCGTCGCGCCGGTGTTGAAGTCGCCGCCGTCGTCGCCGAAGAGCGCGTAGGGCGAGACGTTCTCGACCTGGTCGTCGATCCCCGGCGCTTCGAGCTTCACGCTGGTCACACCGGCCGCATCGCCCGCGTCGGTGGTCTCGGCATAGATCGTGAGCGGGATCTCGCCGAGATCCTCCACCACGATGGTCACGCCGTCGGTGAGCGCGCCGAGCGAGGCGTCGCTGTCGGTGTCGGCGAGGAAGATGTCGAAGAGCGGGTCCGCGGGACCCGGGTTCGGCGGATCGACCGGGTCGGGCGGGGGCGCGTCCGCCGGTTCGGGGGCGACGGAGACGGTGACCTCGGTGAGCGCGCTCTCGTTGCCGGCCGCATCGACGGCGCGGTAGGTGAGCGTGTCCGTGCCGCCATCGCCGCCATCGGCCACGTAGCGGACCTCGCCGTCCACAACGCTGGCGGTGCCGATGGAGCCGGTGCCGACGAGCTCGATGGAGAGCGCGCCGTTCTCGGGGTCGCTGTCATTGGCCAGCACATCGATCGTGACCGCCTCGCCGGCGGTGACGGAGGCGCTGTCCTCCTGGGCCACCGGCGGCAGGTTCGGGGCGGGGGGATCGATCGGCTCCGGGTCGCCTTCGGTGACGAAGGGCGAGTCGGCCGCGTTGTTCGACGGGTTGGAGCCCTTGATGAGCTCGAAATAGTCCACGTGGTAGCCCTGCGAGCGGCCCCAGATCTGGACGGTGTAGAAGCCCGCCTCGGTGATCTCGAGCTTGAGGTCGGGGTTGTTGTTGGCGCCGTCGTAGTTGTTGGCGAAGCCCCAGTTGCTGGTGCCGGCGCCGAAGACCTTGATGGCGCCGCCGGATTTCGGCTCGGGCTCGGCGGAGGCGGTGATCAGGTCCTCGATCTCGAGGCTGTTGGAGCCCTCCAGCTCGATGCCGAGCCAGAGATCGTTGCGCCGGTCGCCCGGCCCGCCGGGATCGCGGGAGACCGCGGCGCGGAAGTCGTAGACGCCGAGCTGGTCCTCGGGGATGTAGATCCGGTATTCGAGGAGCTCGTTGGCCTTGGGCGATGAGTTGTTCGAGATCGACTGCTCGTCGCCGTAGAGGTAGTAGCCCGAGCCCTGGAAGCCGGCCTGGTGGCCGTCGCCATCGGGCGCAGTGAGGTACTGCCAGTCGCCGCCGGGATTGGGGCCGGCATCCTCGATCTGGATCTTGAAGCGGTAGTTGTTGCCGGAGCCGATGCCCTCGTAATAGCCCTCGCCGGGGGTCGGGGCCGGCTCGCCGCCACCACCACCGCCGCCGCCGCCGCCAGAGCCACCGCCGCCGCCGCCGCCGGAGCCGCCGCCGCCGCCGGAGCCGCCGCCATCAGCGGCCTCGACGGTGAAGGAGACGGTTTCGGAGCCGAGGAGACTGCCCGAGCCGTTCTGGCCGGAGAACATGTCGACGGTGAGCGTGTGCGCACCGGGGGCGATGTTGCCCGCCTCGAAGTCACCGCCCGTATCGCCGAAGAGGGCGTATGGCTCGACGTTCTCGGTCTGCACCGTCGAGCCGTCGAGACGGAAGACCGCGCTGCCGACGACGCCGGTCTCGCTCGGCTCGGCGGAGACGCTGATGCCGGCCGCGAAGTCGTCGAGATCGACGGTCGCACCGTTCTCGAGCGTGCCCTCCTCGGTGTCGTCGCCGGGCTCGATGAGCGTGAGGGTGATCTCGAGATCGCCGGGGGCCGGCGTCGGGTCCGGCGGCTCGGGCACATCGGAGGGCGGCACGCTCGGCGGCGTGTCCGGCAGCGCGCTGTTGCGCGCAAACAGCACCCAGTCCGCGCCCACCGCGTTGGGCGGGTTGCCGAACTCGACCACCGCGCCGCCCTGGACCGTGCCCGCATCGATCAGCGGGCCACCATTGCGCGGGTCGTACCAGAAGACGTCGAAGCTCTCGCCGCCATGGTCGCTGAGATCGAGCGCCACGTCGTCCGCCTGACCGTATTTCAGGTAGACGACGTAGTATTCGCCGTCCTTGGACAGCACGTAATCGCCACTATTTGTCGTGGCGCTGTCGTCCAACTCCATCTCCCAGAACGGAATGTAGGTGTTGAAGAAGGAGGTGGCGGCCTCGGTCCACTCCCAGATCACCTCGAACATGCTGAAATCGTCGAGGTTCTGGTCGAAAGAGTGGCCGCCGAAGCCGTTGCCTTTGAGGTACCAGTTGCCGCCCGAGCCGCCGGCGGTGAGGTGGCCCCAGAAGCCTTCGCGCAGCGCGCGCGTCTCGCCGGGATCGGTGTTGTTGGCGGAGACATCGGCGTTGGAGCCGGAGTCCTCGTCCCAGGCGATCACCCACGGATCGCCCGCATCGGCCGATTCCTCGCGCCACTCGATGGTCTTGCTGCGGATCGAGCCGGCGTTGGTCTGGAAGGACGGGCCGTCGAAGGCCGGGTCGTCTAGGAGCGGGCCATAGATCTCGTCATGCTCGCCGCCGAAGGTGTGGATCACCACGAGATGATCGTAGGGATCCACCGCCTTGGTCCAGGCGGCCATGTCGGCGCGCTCCTGGTTGGTCTGGTCGCTGTTCTCCTCGCCGAGGTTCCACTGGATCCCGTTGTTGTGGCCGAACCGGGCGATCATCTCGCGCATATAGACCATGCGCTCGACGCTGAGGCTGGAGCCGGAGACATTGGTGCCGCCGTTCAGCAGCTTCTCGTTCTCGGTCTCCTGGAAGAGCACGTTCTTGTAGATGCCGCGCTCGTCCATGTAGTCGAAGAGCCGCTCCCACTGCTCGAGCTTGGAGACGTCATAGGTCGAGAAGTCGTCGTTGCTGAGGCCAGAGGCGGAGATCGAGTTCTTGTTGGTGCCGACGCCGTAGATGTCGTTGCCGACCCAGGGGCCGACATCCTTGCCGTCGCCGCCGATGGTGTTGGTCAGCAGGTAGATCGTGTTCTGGCCCTGTTCCGCGAGGTAGTCGACGGCGCCGAGGATGTTCTGGCCGTCGGTGAGGTTCTCGCTGTCGGTCGCCCAGAGATCGCTGTTGCTGCCCGCGAAGTCGTCCTCATGGGCTGCGAACTGGTGGCGCGCGATGTTGTTGGGGTTGTCGTTACCCGGGTTCGGGTCGTCAGCATCGCTGAAGCCGCGGCGCCAGCCGTCGAAATCGGCCGTCGCCAGGAAGTTCTCCGGCACGCCGGGCCCGCCGCGGACGAAGTAGTCCCCGTCGCCCTGGTGCTGCAGGTAGTGGGTGCCCTCGTCCTGCAGGATCATGCCCTTGGCGCGGAAGTCGTCGCCGGTCTTGTCGGTCTCGGAGACCGTGAAGCTGCCGGTCTCGCCGTCGAAGCCCGTGGCGCTGCCGGCGGTGGGGCTGACGGAGGCCGCGATATCGTTGCCGGTGCGGAAGGAGGCGGTGTAGGTCCACTCGCCCTCGGAGGGCGGGTTGAAATTGGCGCGCCAGATATTGCCGGAGGTGGCACCGGTTTCAGAGGCGTTGCCGTCGGCGGCGAAGAAGCCGGGCACGGTGATGGTCTCGCCCGTGCTCGCATTCGTGAAGGTGACGTCCAGGCGGTAGTCGCGGAAGGTCTCCGGCTCTTCGTCGAAGCTGGTGGGCGCTTCGAAGTCGAGGGTGATCTTGTGCCAGGTCTTGGTCTCTCCACTCAGCGTGGCCATGACGGGGGATCCTCTCCTCAGCGGCTCGGCCCGCGCGTATCGGGGCAGCCGCGTTTCCGGTCGGGCCGCGCGATCTGGGGCGCGCGACGGTCCAATCGATGCAGAGGTCGCATCTCCGCCCCGTACGCGGCGCAGATTCATGCGCGCGGACAAGCCAGTTCAACGACCACTCACGCAAAACTGAGACGGGAGGGCGTAAAGATACTGGATAGGCGACAGACACTACCTACATACAAAACTGCGCGTGATCCGCGAAGTGACATTGCTGCTTCAGTCTCGTTCCGCGCCTGTTACTGCTACTTCTAGTTGAGTGAGGCGATACACGTTCTGCGCGAGATTGTACGCTGTTTGGCGGCACGCTGCGGTACCGGACAGGCAACGTCAGAAACCGGTCAATCGTTCAATCGGAGAGATTCGCGGCAGTTGATGCGCGATTTGAGCGCTAATAGGGCTCCGGGACGACTGGAACGAGCAAATGCGCGTCGAAATCGCCGCCAAAATGCAAAATATGGCGCCCGGCGTTAAGACTTGTGTCCTTACGGAACACGGGCGCGTGGTGAAGTTCTCGACCTGAGACGACGAGCCGCAGGCTCTCGCCTGCCGCGAAGGCGGTCGCGCTGGGGCGAAGGGCAATCTCGACGGGAACGATCTCGCCGGGGGCGAGCCGCTCCTCGCCGGTGCCGAGGGGGACAGGGAGCCAGGCGGTGGAGGCCACGGGGTCGAGCGCGCGGCGCGAGACGCGGAGATAGCCGCGGGTCACCACGTCGTCGGTCGTGCCGATGGTGCCGTTGAAGCGCACGGAGCGGCCGTCGCGGTCGAGCTTGTCCACGAAGATGCAGAGGATCATGTCGTCCGGCTGGACTGCACCGGGGGCCGCACCGGGGGCAGCGGGGCGCACCTCCACCCAGAGGCGCAGCTTCATGTAGCCGGTGAGCTCGGTGTCCTCCTCGAAGACATGGTCGAAGGTGGCAAGGCCGTCGGCGGCGGCATAGGCGATCTCGGCGGGCGCGGCCGGCGGCGTTGCGGCGAGCCCGCCTTCGGCGAGGTGGAGGGCGCGGTAGTCCGTGTCCGGCAGCGGCCAGTCCGCCTCCCAGCGCACGGTGTGGACGGTGTCGCGCGCGCTGCGGACCTCCAGGCGCACCGGCGGCAGGGTGGCGAAGCGGTTCTCCACGCCGCGCAGGACATGGTCCATGAAGTAGCGCATCAGAGCCTTTGC
>JBCBWF010000112.1:0-12964 GCA_039817245.1 Pseudomonadota bacterium
CGACCTCCTCCTCTTCGAGACCATCGCCTCGCTCGATGCCGGGCGCGCCTGCCTCACCGCGGGCCGGCGCACGGACCGGCCGGTCTGGCTCTCCTTCACGGCCGACGACACCGATGGCAGCCGCCTGCGCTCCGGCGAGCCGATGTCCGAGGCCGCGCGCATCGCCGCCGAGGCCGATGCGGTCCTCGTGAACTGCTCGATGCCCGAGGCGATCCCGGCAGCGCTCGACGCGCTCGCAGGCGCCGGCGTGCCCGTGGGCGCCTATGCCAACGCCTTCACCCGGATCACCAGCGCCTTCTTCAGCGGCGGCACCACCGCCGCCGATCTCAGCGCGCGCGAGGATCTCGACCCGGACACCTATGCCGCTCACGCGCTCGCCTGGGTCGAGGCCGGCGCACGCATCGTCGGGGGCTGCTGCGAAGTGGGCCCGGCGCATATCCACCGTCTGGCCGAGCGCCTGACGGGGGCAGGACATGAAATCGTGGGGGCGTTCGATGGCTGAGATCCCAACCAAGGCCCGCGCCGTGATCATCGGCGGCGGCGTCTCCGGCTGCTCGGTCGCCTACCACCTGGCCAAGCTCGGCTGGCGCGACGTGGTGCTGCTCGAGCGCAAGCAGCTCACCTGCGGCACCACCTGGCACGCCGCCGGCCTGATCGGCCAGCTCCGGCCGAACCAGAACATGACCCGGCTCGCGAAGTACTCGGCCGATCTCTACGTCAAGCTCGAGGCCGAGACCGGCGTGGCCACCGGCATGAAGCAGAACGGCTCCATGACCGTCGCCCTCACCGCGGAGCGCCGCGAGGAGATCCTGCGCCAAGCCGCCCTCGCGCGCGCCTTCGACGTGGAGGCGCACGAGATCTCCGCCGCCGAGGTGAAGGAGCGCTACCCGCATCTCAACACCGACGGCGTGACCGCGGGGGTCTACCTGCCCGCGGACGGCCAGGCCGACCCCGCCAATATCGCCCTCGCG
This sequence comes from Pseudomonadota bacterium, assembly GCA_039817245.1. Lineage (GTDB taxonomy): Bacteria > Pseudomonadota > Alphaproteobacteria > Rhodobacterales > Rhodobacteraceae > Thermohalobaculum. The sequence continues at coordinate 972 of JBCBWF010000112.1, forward strand.
CTCGCCAAGGGCGCGCGGCAGAACGGCGCCAGGGTGATCGAGGGCGTGAAGGTCTCCGAGGTCCTCGAGGACCGGGGCCGCGTCAGCGGCGTCCTCTGGGAGAAGGACGGCGAGACCGGCCGCATCGACACCGACATCGTGGTCAACTGCGCGGGCATGTGGGCGCGCGACGTCGCCGCGAAGAACGGCGTCACCCTGCCGCTTCATGCCTGCGAGCACTTCTACATCGTCACCGAGCCCGTGGAGGGCCTCGGCCAGCTCCCGGTACTGCGCGTGCCGGACGAATGCGCCTACTACAAGGAGGACGCGGGCAAGATGATGCTCGGCGCCTTCGAGCCCAAGGCCAAGCCCTGGCCGCCGCTCGACCGGCGCAACTCGGTCCCCGGCACGATCCCGGAGGATTTCTGCTTCGACCAGCTCCCCGAGGACCTCGAGCATTTCGAGCCGATCCTGGAGATGGGCGTGAACCGCCTGCCGCTCCTCGCCGAGGCCGGCATCCACACCTTCTTCAACGGTCCCGAGAGCTTCACGCCGGACGACCGCTACTATCTCGGCGAGGCGCCCGAGCTCGGCGGCTACTGGGTCGCGGCCGGCTACAACTCCATCGGCATCGTCTCCTCCGGCGGGGCCGGCATGGCGCTCGCGCAGTGGATGGAGGACGGCGAGCCGCCCTTCGATCTCTGGGACGTGGATATCCGCCGCGCCCAGCCCTTCCAGCGCAATCGGCGCTACCTGCGCGAGCGCGTCAGCGAGACCCTGGGCCTGCTCTACGCCGATCACTTCCCCTACCGCCAGGTGGAGACCGCGCGCGGGATCCGCCGCTCGGCGCTGCACGAGCACCTCAAGGCGCGCGGCGCGGTCTTCGGCGAGGTCGCCGGCTACGAGCGGCCCAACTGGTTCGCCCGCGACGGACAGGAGCGCGAATACCGCTACTCCTGGGGCCGGCAGAACTGGTTCGAGAACCACCGCGCCGAGCACATGGCCGTGCGCGAGGATGTCGGCCTCTTCGACATGTCCTCCTTCGGCAAGATCCGGGTCGAGGGCCGCGACGCGCTCGGCTTTCTCAACCATGTCTGCGCGGCCCAGATCGACGCGCCGGTGGGCCGGGTGATCTACACGCAGATGCTCAACGCGCGCGGGGGCATCGAGAGCGACCTGACCGTGAGCCGCCTCTCCGAGACCGCCTTCCTCCTCGTCGTGCCCGTGGCGACGCTGCAGCGCGACCTCGCCTGGCTCCGCCGCCATCTCGGCGAGCGCGCCTGCACCGTCACCGATGTGAGTGCCGCCGAAGCGGTCCTCTGCCTCATGGGCCCCAAGGCGCGCGCGGTCATGGCGGCCTGCTCGCCCAACGATTTCTCCAACGAGGCCCACCCCTTCGGCACCTGGCGCGATGTGGAGATCGGCTACGGCATCGCCCGCGCGCATCGCGTGACCTATGTGGGCGAACTCGGCTGGGAGATCTATGTCGCCGCCGACCAGGCCGCCCATGTCTTCGAGACGCTGGCCGAGGCGGGCGCCGCCCACGGGCTCAAGCTCTGCGGCCTCCATGCGCTCGACAGCTGCCGGATCGAGAAGGCCTTCCGCCATTTCGGCCACGACATCACCGACGAGGACCATGTCCTCGAAGCCGGCCTCGGCTTCGCGGTGAAGACCGACAAGGGCGCCTTCATCGGGCGCGACGCGGTGCTGCGCAAGAAGGAGGCGGGGCTCAGCCGCCGGCTCCTGCAGTTCCGCCTCGAGGACCCGGAGGCGATGCTCTACCACAACGAGCCGCTCCTGCGCGACGGCGAGGTGGTCTCCTACCTGACCTCGGGCAACTACGGCCACTTCCTCGGCGGCGCCATCGGCCTCGGCTATGTGCCGCGCCGGGGCGAGAGCGCCGAGGAGATGCTGGCCTCGCGCTTCGAGATCGACGTTGCCGGCCGGCGCATCGCCGCCGAGGCCAGCCTGAAACCCATGTACGACCCCAAATCCGAGAGGGTGCGCATGTAGCAGCCCGGCCGCGCCGCAGAGAACGGCCACGCCGCGCGGGAGGACGAAACGATGGAAGTCGAGACCAGGACGAGCCGCCGCGGCGGCGGGCGCGCCGCCCGGCAGGCGTTGCGCACCGCACCGCTGAGCGAGGACAAGCGCCCGATCCGCCCAGGCATGAGCGGCGGCACCTACAAGCCGCTGAGCGAGGCCAGCGTCGCGCGCATCCACGCCGCCGCCCTCGACGCGCTCGAGACCATCGGCCTGCGCAACGCCCCGCGCTCCGGCATCGAGGTGATGACCGGCGCCGGCGCCATCGAGGGCGCGGATGGCCGGATCCGCTTCCCGCGCGCGCTGGTCGAGGACATGCTGGCCAAGGCCGCGCGCGGCATCACCCTGCGCGGCCGCGACCCCAGATACGACCTCGAGCTCTCCGGCTCGCGGGTCCATTACGGCACCGCCGGCGCGGCCGTGCATGTGGTCGATGTGGAGAACCGCGAATACCGCGAGTCCACCCTGCGCGACCTGCTGCACGCCGCCCAGATCGTCCAGGCGCTCGACAATGTCCACTTCTTCCAGCGGCCCATGGTGGCGCGCGACATCGCGGACAATTACGAGCTCGACCTCAACACCGTCTACGCGGCCTGCCTCGGCACCACCAAGCATGTCGGCACCAGCTTCTCCGAGCCCGCCCATGTGCCCGGCGTCATCGAGCTCCTGCACATGATCGCCGGCGGGGAGGAGGCCTGGCGCGCGCGCCCCTTCGTCTCCAACTCCAACTGCTTCGTCGTCCCGCCCCTCACCTTCGCGGAGGAGAGCTGCGTGGTCATGGAGGCCTGCATCCGCAGCGGCATGCCGGTGCTGCTGCTCTCGGCCGGGCAGGCCGGCGCCACCGCGCCCGCCCCGCTCGCCACCGCGATCGTGCAGGCGGTGGCCGAATGCCTCGCCGGCGTCGTCTATGTGAACGCGATCGCGCCGGGCCATCCCGCGATCTTCGGCACCTGGCCCTTCGTCTCCGATCTGCGCACCGGGGCGATGAGCGGCGGCTCCGGCGAGCAGGCGCTGCTCACCGCGGGCTGCGCGCAGATGCACAGCTTCTACGGGCTGCCGGGCGGGGCCGCCGCGGGGATCGCGGATTCGAAGCTGCCGGACATGCAGGCGGGCTGGGAGCAGGCGATCTCCAACACCATCGCGGGCCTCGCCGGGCTCAACATGGTCTACGAGGCGGTGGGCATGCATGCCTCGCTGCTCGGCTTCTCGCTCGAATCGCTCGTGCTCGGCGACGATCTGCTCGGCCAGGTGCTGCGCTGCGTGCGCGGGATCGACGTCACCGAGGACAGCGTGAGCATCGAGACCATGCGCGCGGTCTGCGATATCGGCGGGCCGGGCCACTATCTCGGCCAGGCCCAGACGCTGCGGATCATGGAGACCGAGTACGTCTACCCCGCCGTTGCCGACCGTTCGAGCCCGAAGGAGTGGTACGAGAACGACCGCCCCGACCTCATCGCCAAGGCGATTCAGCGCAAGAACCGCATCCTCGATGCCGCCCAGCCGCTGATCGACCCGGAAACCGACCGCGCCGCGCGCGCCCGCTTCCGGATCCACCTCTAGGCCCGCAGCGCGGAGCGCGAACCCAAACCCCGCAGCGCGGAGCGCGAACCCAAACCCCGCGGCGCGCACCCCGCGCCGCGACACGGCGCCCAAACCGGTCCAGGGCCCGCATTCCGCGCTGGCCTTGGCCGGCGCAGGGCGCGAGGCTATGGCCAGCTCTCGCCCCACACTGCGCCAACCCGAACCGGCCGGAGGTGAACTGACCGATGCGGGTCGACCGACGAACGGCCTCCCTCTGCGCCCGGGCCCGGGTCCTGATCCCGGCCCTCGCCCTTGCCCTCGCCCTCGCGCTGCTCGATCTGGCCGCCCCCATGCCCGCCCGCGCCGCGCCGCCGGCGGACTGGACCGGGCAGTGGCAGACCTTCTGGCGCGACGGCCGGGCCCTCATGACCCTCGAGCAGGAGGGCGACACCGTCACCGGCACGTTCGAGCCCGGCGCCGGGCGCATCGAGGGCCGGGTCGACGGCGCGGTCCTGCGCGGCACCTGGTCCGAGGGCGCGATCGCCGGCGGGATCGTCTTCGCGCTCTCGCCGGACGGCGAGAGCTTCACCGGCCGGTTCGACTCGGGCGAGTACTGGAACGGCCGGCGCCTCGTCGCCGGCACCATCACCGGCCCGCGCTTCAGCGACACCTCCTCGCCGCGCGAGACGCTGCGCACCCTCGTCGTCGCCGTCAACGACGTGCTCTTCAACGGCGATGTCGCCGCGCTCAACTTCCTGCCCACCCTCCTCGTCTACGAGGGCGACAGCCGCGACGAGCGCGCGCTCAACCGCCGCCGGACCCTGCTCTGGGACCTGATCGACCTCTCCACCTTCCATGTCTACGACGCGCCCCCGCGCCCGCCGGGCGACACCGCGCGCTTCGCCATCGGGCCTGCGGGCAGCGACGTGCAGTACACGCTGCGCTTTCGCCGCGGCGCGGATGGCGGCTGGAACGTGGTGGTGGAGGAGGAGGCCGCCCTGCGCGCCGCCATTGCGCGCTTTCTCGCAGCGCTCGGCCATCCCTCCGTCGCCAGCGCCAAGGCGGCCCGCGCGCGCTCGCCGCGCGGCACCATGCGGGCCTTCATCCTCGCCACCTATACCTGGGAGGAGGGCGGGCGGGCGCGCGCGCTGGCCACGCTCGATCTCTCCTTCGTGCCCTCGCATCTGCGCGTCGCCGAGGGCTCGATCCGCGCGGACTATCTCAAGCAGATCATCGACCGCGCCGGCTTCGTGATCTGGCAGGAGATCCCGGACAACCCGGACCGCACCGTGCCCTATGTCCACTACCAGCACGCCGAGGGCAGCGTCGTCATCGAGCGCATACCCGACGCGGCAGGCCCCCCCGGCGCCCCCGGCGCCCCCGGCACAGCGCCCGCACCCGGCCCGGCACACACGCCCGGCACGGTACCGCCCCCCGGGGCCGGCTGGCGCTTCTCGGCCAAGACCCTGCAGCGCGCGCCCGCGCTCTTCGATGCCATGCAGGATCTGCCCCGGGTCGAGGGCCTGTCGCCGAGCGTGCCGGTCACCGGCTTCTTCGCGCTGCGCCAGCAGATCCGGCAACACGCCCCCTATCTCTCCGAGCGCAGCCTCCTCCTCGAGAACTGGCAATGGCTCGCCCTCGCGGCCTGCCTCCTCGGCGCGCTGGCGCTGGCCTGGCTCGCGGCGCGGGCGATGCGCCGGCTGAGCCGCCTCCTCGCCGCCGAAGGGCGCGACGAGCCGGACCGCCACCTCGAATGGGCCGTCAGCATCGCCACCGCCGGCTTCCTCTTCAGCCAGGCCTTCGTGCTGCTCGGCGTCGTCGATACCAATCTCAGCATCGTCCACCGCGCGTTCTCCGTGCTCACGGCGCTCAGCGTCACCTGGATGGCCTATCGCAGCATCTCGCTCATCGGCGGCGCCTTCTCCCGCCGCGCCGAGGCCACCACGAGCTATGTGGACGAGATGGTCACCTCGCTGGCCATGGGCATGCTGAAGCTCGGCGTCGTCGTGGCCGGCATCGTCGCCTGCGCCGAGATCGTGGAGCTGCCCTATGAAGGGGTGCTCGCCGGGCTCGGCGTCGGCGGCATCGCGCTCGCCTTCGCCGCGCGCGAGACGGTGACCAACATGCTCGGCGGCATGCTCCTGATCACCGACCGCCCCTTCAAGCGCGGCGACCTGATCGAGACCGGCAGCGATCTCGCCGTGGTCGAGAGCGTGGGCCTGCGCTCCACGCGCATGCGCCGGCTCGACGACACGGTCCTGATCCTTCCCAACGCGCAGCTCTCGGACAAGGCGATCGTGAACTGGGGGCTGCGCAAACGCCGGCTCATCACCCTCGATATCGGCCTGACCTACGACACCCCCCGCGCGCGGCTCGACGCCTTCGTGGACGAACTGCGCGACCTGATCCGTGCCCAGCCCACCATCGACGAGCGCGACTGCTATGTCGCGCTCAAGAATTTCGGGGCGTCCTCCATCGATATCGAGTGCCGCTTCTTCGCGCTCGTCTTCAGCTACGACGCCCAGATCGCGGCCCGCCACGCGGTCGTCGGCGAGATCATCGCGCTCGCCGAACGCATGGACATCGCCTTCGCCTTCCCCACCCGCACCGTCCACCTCCTCCACGCCCCCACCACCCTGCACCCGCCCCCCCCACCCAACCAGCCCTGAGCCCCGGCTCCCCGACGGCAGGACCCCGCTTGCCTCCACAACATCCCGCCGGACGCCATCGTCGCGCCCAGCAAGCCCCGGCCCGCCCGGACCTCGCTATACCGGCCTGCTGGTGTGAGGCATGCGGAGCGACGTGCCGGCGCGGCCCGATCCGACCGACCTCCAGTTGGCCACAGTTGGGATCCCATCCCGCCCACACGGGACTTTCGTGTTGAAACCTCGAAAAATCCCATCGATGCTGGAAGCCGTTGCAAATAAAGTTCCGGAAAAATATCATGCGTTTCAGTGCATTACTCGTTGCCCTATTCTTGGTCTCATGTAGCGACTCATCCCTCACCCTCCGTACCAAGACAACGCGCGTCAAATCGCAGTCGGAAGCGGCCACGACCCATCTCGCAGTCCTGTCCCGCAAGATTTACTCCGAGGATGTCGTCAAGGCGCTGCTGCCGAATTTCACGCTCGATGGGGAGACCGCCTTCCAGCGCAGTCTTCCCCTGACCGGCGACTTCCGCGCGTTGCAGTCGCGCGCCACGCGCGCATCCCTGCAGGTCGAGGGCAGACCGGGCACGGTGGACGCACCATCCACCGCGCAAGACATCGCCGCGGCCGCGGATCCGAAACCGTTGGACGAAGCCGCTGCCACGCTGGACCCGGCCGACTCTCGCACGGCCTACTCCAACGCAATCGGGCTCTTCCAGGATGTCGCCTCGCTGAACAACTATGTCCGCAATTATCCGGCTCTGGCCGGTCACACGCCGTACATCGTGCGCCTGCAGCTCGCCGTGATCCCGAAGCGCCGCAATCTGCCCTACGATGTCTTTTCGGATCTGAGCTTCTTCGCCGATCTTGGCCCGCGCGATCAGACGAGGTTACAGCAAGCGATACGCGAGGACGATCGGGCGTTGGCCGATGAGGTGCAGATGGTCCCGGCGGTCCCGCTCTTCGCGACCGAGGCGGCGGAACTCGGGCGCGACCAACAGACGCGCGCCACCCTGCGCACGCTCGCCGCGTCGGCCTCGGGGCAGGCCGGAATCTTCTCGCTTGGCGGCGGGCTCAGCGACGAGCAGAAGCGTCTGATACAGGCGCTCACGAACGAACTGAACGGCCTCTTCACCATCGGGCAGGTCACGGACAATGTGATCCGGGTCCGCTTCGGCGCCGTGCAGAACGCCTCCTCCGCCTACGAGATGATCCCGCGCACCCACAATGTCACGCTGCTCCTGCTGATCCCTGCGGGCGCCAATGCGGTCAACATCACGTCCAAGCAGACCATGGTCGACGTCGAAACCTTCGAAGCGCTTCCGCCCGGCCTGAACGCCGGGCGTTACCTGACGCGGATTGACGAGATCTTCGATCGGTTTCAGCTCGCTCCCAAGCCGGAGAACCCAGGCGAGGATTGGCGCTTTCTCTGCGAATTCCGGTCAGCTGAGGGGAAAAAGTATGGCTCCCGAACGGACAGCAAGAAGGCGCAGCGCAGCCGTCTGATCAGCTTCGTGCGCAAGCGGATGCGCCCCGACGTCGCTCTGGGGGACTTTGAGACCTTCAAACTGCGAATCGAACGATGTCTGGAGCGCAGCGATGCAGATCAGTCCGAACGTCGGCGGCTGGACTTCGCAGATGTGGCCGAATGGTCAAAGATCCTGTGGACGGAGCTCGCTACCGTGCAGGCCGACCTGCCGAACTCCTTCGCGCGCTTCGAAGTTCCGATCGCGCCGCCCGGCCCGCTCGGCAAGCCGGCGGACAGTCAGGCAGGATGGGAGCCCGTCAAGCCGCCCATGCCCAAGCCGCAGGCGCAATCCAAGCCCGCAACCAAGCCGAAGACCAAGGAAGCGAAGAAGTAATCCGCGCCGGCGCGGGGGGCTCAGCCGTAGTGGATGCGGCGGTCGAGGAGCCAGAGCTTGAGCGCGGAGAGGGCGAAGATCAGCAGGATGAACACGACCGCCAGCGCCGCGGCATAGGAGGTGCGGAAGAACTCGAAGGATTCCGAATAGATGCTGTAGACCAGCACCTCCGTCGTCCGGTTCGGCCCGCCGCGCGTCAGCACCTCCACCGTGTCGAACACCTGGAAGGAGCGGATCGCGCTGATCACCACCACGAAGAGCGTCACCGGCCCCAGCATCGGCCAGGTGACCGTCAGGAACCGGTCCATCGCGGTCGGCACCCCGTCCACCTCGGCCGCATCGTAGAGCGGCGCCGGAATGCCCGAGAGCCCCGCCAGAAACAGCACCAGATTGAAGCCCAGCATCTGCCAGATGCCGATCGCGCACAGGCTGTAGATCGCCAGCGCCGGGTCGCCGAGCCAGTTCTGCGCCGGCAGCCCGGCCAGCGCGATCAGCTTGTTCAGCAGCCCGAATTCCGGGTTCAGCACCACCAGCCAGGCGAGCGACATGGCAATCAGCGTCGCCATCACCGGCAGGAAGAAGACCGCGCGGTAGAAGGCCCGCCACACCCCCGTGGTCTCGATCAGCAGCGCCGTGCCGAGCGCGAGGAACACCGAGACCGGCACCACGATCGCCACATAGAGCACCGTGTTGACGATCGATTTCCAGAAGAGTCGGCTCTCCAGCATTTCCTCGTAGTTGGCAGTTCCGGTAAACTCCCAGCCAGGCGCGCCGAGTTCGTAATCCGTGAAGGAGATGACGATGACCGCGACCACCGGGCCGATCAGCAGACCGACCATCAGGAACGCCGCCGGGGCCGAGAGCAGCAGCCCGCTCAGCGCCTCCGCAATCCGCGCCCGAAGCCTTCGCTGCCCTGCCATCGCCGCTCTCCCGCAACCGGTCCTGCGGGCACAGGCTAGCGGGGGAGGGCGTCAGAGCGATGACAGCTGACCCGGCCACGGCCTTTCGCACGACGGTCGTCGGCAGCATGCCGAAGCCGGCCTGGCTCTCCGAGCGCATCCCGCTGAACACGCCCGGCAAGGAGCTGCACGGCCGGGGCGCGGACTGGCTGGTGGCGCCGGAGGCGCTCGGCGAGGCGCAGGACGACGCGACCCGCCTCGCCATCGCGATCCAGGACCGCGCCGGGATCGATGTGCTCAGCGACGGCGAGCAGCGCCGCACCAGCTACCTCACCCACGTCACCCGCGCCCTCGGCGGGATCGATTTCAGCCGCATCGCGCACAAATGGACCCAGAAGGGTCGCCGGCGGGCGGAGGTCGGCCGCTGCACCGGCCCCATCCGCCACCTCGCCCCGATCCTGGCGGACGACCTGCGCTTTGCGCGCCGCTGCACCGCGCGTCCGGTCAAGATCACCCTGCCGGGCCCCGTCACCGCGGTGGAGGCGACGGCGGACGAGGCCTATGGCGACCCGCGCGCCATGGCGCTCGACTTCGCGGCCGCGCTCAATGCCGAGGCGCGCGCGCTCGAAGCGCTCGGCCCCGCGCTCATCCAGTTCGACGAGCCGGTCCTCGCGCGCCTGCCGGATGTGGCGGAGGACTGGGGCTTCGAGGCCATCGCGCGCGCCGTCCGGGGCCTCGCGGTCCCGGTCGGCATCCATGTCTGCTACAGCTACCCGATGCCCGGGGTGGAGCGGCCGATCAACGACAGCTACCCCACCATCCTCGCCGGGCTCGAGCGGCTGCCCGTCAGCCATGTCTCGCTCGAATTCGAGGCCGCCGGCCTGCCGCCCGCGCTCTTGCGCCACTGTCCGAGCAAGACCGTGCTCTTCGGCTGCGTCTCCAACGGCACGGATACCGTCGAGCCGCCCGAGGCCATCGCCCGCCGGCTCCGCGAGGCCGCGGAATGGATCGCGCCCGAGCGCCTGATGGCCGCACCGGATTGCGGGCTCGTCCCGCTAACCCCGCCGGTGGCCGAGCGAAAATTGCGCTCACTTGCACAAGCGGCGGGCATGGCGCGCAGATCCATCACAGAAACCGCAATAATCTGACGCATAAACGTCGGCAAAGTTTCTCAACCGCATTGCCCGCGCGTCGCGCTCCCGCCGCAACCTGCCGTTGCAGGAGGGCGGCATGGTGCATCGGCGGAGGACAGGATCGGTGGTGTCGATGCTCACCCGGGCCATCGGCCGGGTCTGCACCCATGGCGCCCTCCTCCTCGGTGCCGCGATCGTGCTCACCCCCTTCGTCTGGATGGTCTCCACCTCGCTGAAGCCGGCGGACGAGGTCTACCTGCCCGAGCTCCGCCTCCTGCCCGAGACCTGGCACGCCGCCGAGAACTACGGCGAGGCGTTCCGCGAGATGCCGCTCCTGCGCTTCATGCTGAACGGGGTCGTCGTCACCGTCTCGATCTTCCTGATCCAGATCGCCGTCGCCGTGCCCTGCGCCTATGCGCTCGCCAAGCTGCGCTTTCCCGGCCGCGGGCTGCTCTTCGCGCTGGTCATGCTCTGCCTCGTGATCCCGCCGCATGCCATCTCGATCCCGCTCTATCTGATGTTCTTCCATCTCGGCATCCTGAACAGCTACGCCGCGCTGGTGGTGCCATGGACGATCTCCGTCTTCGGCATCTTCCTCATGCGCCAGTTCTTCCGCACCGTGCCGGACGAGCTGCTCGATGCCGCGCGGGTGGACGGGATGACCGAGTTCGGCATCGTCTGGCGCGTGATGGTGCCCACCGCGCTGCCCGCGCTCACCGCCTTCGGCATCTTCTCGGTGGTCTCGCACTGGAACGACTATTTCTGGCCGCTCGTCGCGGTGAACTCCGAGCATCTCTTCACGCCGCCCCTCGGCATCGCGCGCTTTCGCACCGAGGAGTTCGGCATCGACTACGGCCCGCTGATGGCCGCGGCCACCGTGACCATCGCGCCCCTCGTCATCGCCTTCCTCATCGCCCAGCGCCGCTTCGTGGAGGGGATCGCCTTCACGGGGCTGCGCTGACCCGCACGACCCCCACCAAAGCAAGTCCCACCACCGACAGAGGAGACCAGCCTATGACGATGCTTACCCGCACCTTCGCCGCGGCCCTCTTTGCGACCGCCGGTTTCGCCGCCCAGGCCGAGACGGTGACGCTCGACGTGCAGTGGCCTTACGGGAACTTCTTCAAAGACACCTTCGACCAGATCAAGGAACAGTTCGAGGCCGAGAACCCGGACATCAAGATCAACTACCGCACGCCGTACGAGGAGTACGAGCAGGCCACCCAGATGGTGCTGCGCGAGGCGATCACGGACTCGATGCCCGATGTCAGCTTCCAGGGCCTCAACCGCCTGCGCATCCTCGTCGACCGCGAGATCGCCCAGTCCCTCGACCCCTTCATCGAAGCCGAGGCCGATTTCGACAAGGACGGCTACCACAAGGCGATGATGGACCTGACCACCATCAATGATGGCACCTACGGCATCCCCTTCGCCGTCTCGCTCCCGCTGGTCTACTACAACATGGATCTCGTCGAGGCCGCCGGCGGCAGCGCCGACGATCTGCCCGAGACCTGGGACGAGGTCATCGATCTCGCCAGGAAGATCAACGCGCTCGAGGGCGACGCCCACGGCATGTGGTTCGGCTGGAGCGTCACCGGCAACTGGATGTGGCAGGCGCTGGTCTTCAGCCAGGAAGGCACCATGCTCGATCCCGAGGAGCGCGAGGTGGCCTTCGGCGGCCCCGAGGGCGAATGGGCCATCGACCAGATCGCGCGCTTCGTCAACGAGACCGACATGCCGAACCTCGCCTATAAGGAGAGCCCGCAGGTCTTCTCCGCCGGGCGCGTCGGCATGTTCGTCTGGTCGTCCTCGCAGCTCGTGAACATCGGCAACACCGTCGGCGACAAGTTCACCATGAAGACCGGCCCCTTCCCGAACTTGAAGGAAGCCGGCGGCCTGCCCTCGGGC